>JAFZDQ010000049.1 GCA_017561085.1 Lachnospiraceae bacterium | reverse complement strand
GAACTTGCCTGGTGCTCTTACCTGTCAAAAGAGCAGTACAAACATATATTGGATAAATTTAGCGAGATGAAAGAAGAAATAGAAAAATGGACCGTTATGGAGGAGGATAAATTTATCGTAATGTATACCAGAATCATTACGGATATCCCCGGATTTCACAAATATATGGAACAATACGAAATCTATAATGGTCGTAGGACACTGGAAGAGCTTGAAAGCATTGTTCTAAAGCGTTATCAGAAATTGGGAAAAACAGCTGCGGGAATATTTGAATGTGCTTTGTTCCAAAATATCATTGAGGATTTGATGCTATTCCACAAAAGAACTGACGACCAAGTCAGTCAATTCTATTATAAGTTAAAAGACGCGATGAAAACGGAAGATTTTATCATTTTTTATTTATATGATGAGGATGTGGATAAAAATTTATCACAAATCATCAGGGAGCGTTGCGACGAGGATGGAAATCAGGTTTGGTATCAGTTGATGCTGGGGTATATAGAAACCTGTCCTTACGGAGTGGAAAACGCTCTTAAGGGATACGAAGGACTACTGAACCATCTTAAGCACAGACAAGCACTGGAACTTAGAATCATCCGTGAAATCTTTCCGGAACAGAGTATTGTTCTACCTGCCAAAAACTACACCGGGGAACAGTTAATTATTAGATAAAATTACTCTTGCAAACCGAAGCATTTAGGTATAATATCATATCGGTTATTAATTTAACAATTTTTTAACAATACATATAAGAGGAAAAAAAGATGGAGAAATTACAACCGAAATTATTTGCAGTACTGAAGAATTATTCAAAAGAGCAGTTTATTAAGGATGTGATTGCCGGAATTATCGTAGCAATCATTGCTTTACCGTTATCCATTGCCCTGGCGCTGGCATCCGGTGTGGGACCGGAGAGAGGTCTTTATACAGCCATTGTGGCAGGCTTTGTGATTTCCTTTTTGGGAGGTAGCCGTGTCCAGATTTCAGGCCCTACGGCAGCGTTTGCAACAATCGTAGCAGGCATCGTGGCTACAAGCGGAATGGAAGGGCTGGTCGTAGCAACCATTATGGCAGGTCTTATCCTGATCGCTATGGGTGTGCTCAGATTAGGAAACTTAATCCGTTTCATCCCTTATACCATTACCACCGGTTTTACAGCCGGAATTGCACTTACCATTGCAATCGGACAGATTAAAGATTTTCTGGGACTTACTTATCCGGCAGGTTTGAGTCCTGTAGAAACGCTGGAAAAAGCAGAAGCAGTGATTCATAACATCAGCACCGTAAACGTACAGGCTGTGATTGTTGGTGTGGTTTGTCTTGCTATTTTAATCCTTTATCCGATTTTTACAGCTAAGATTCCCGGAAAAGCGGGTAAATTCCTGAATAGTATTCCGGCATCCCTTCTTGCGGTTTTGGTTGGTATCTTTATGGTTATGGGATTTGATATGAAGGTAAATACCATTGGCAGCTTATATGAAATCAGCAATAAGCCCCCTACCTTTGTGATGCCGACATTTAGCTTTGATTTGATTAAGGGACAGTTTAGTAACGCCCTTACCATTGCGATTTTGGCTGCTGTGGAATCCTTACTTTCCTGTGTGGTTTCCGACAGTATGGTACATAGTAAACACAATTCCAACATGGAACTGATTGCCCAGGGTGCAGGTAATGTAGCCAGCGGTTTATTCGGCGGAATTCCGGCAACCGGCGCAATTGCAAGAACTGCTGCCAACGTAAAGAATGGCGGCCGTACCCCGGTTTCCGGTATGGTACATGCTGTGATGCTTTTACTGATTATGGTACTTTTGATGCCCTATGCGGCACTGATTCCCATGCCCACCATTGCGGCAATTCTCTTTATGGTAGCTTATAATATGAGTGGCTGGAAAGAGTTTGTATACTTAATTAAAACATCACCTAAGAGCGATATCGCGGTACTTGTGGTAACATTCGTGCTTACCGTTGTATTTGACCTTGTTATTGCAATTGAAGTAGGTATTGTATTTGCCGCCGTACTGTTTATGATGCGTATGAGTGATGTGACACAGGTAGAAGGCTGGAAATATATCGACCATTCTAAGGATCCTGATGCCATTGAATTAAGAGCAGTACCTAAGGGTACTTTGGTTTATGAATTTATCGGCCCCATGTTCTTTGCAGCGGCAGATAAACTTTTGAAAATTTCCGTACCGGACAATACCAAAAACCTGATTATCCGAATGAGAAGCGTAAATGCCATCGATGCAACTGCAATGCACAATATGGAACAGCTTCTTGAAAAATGTAAAAAGAAAAATGTACAGCTGATTTTATCCCATGTAAATGAACAGCCCCTTTCCGTAATGAAAAAAGCAGGCTTTTATCAGGCGGTAGGAAGTGATAACTTCTGTGCGCATATTGATGATGCCATTCGTAGGGCAGAAGATTTACAATAAAGCTAAAATGTGCTATATTAAAGCGGGTATGCCTTTTTGTGCATATCCGCTTAATTCATGTTAAATGAAGGAAACGGAAACTACCTACGGACGGTGAAAAAATGGCTGAATTAACACCAATGATGCAACAATATATGGAAACCAAAAAAGAATATCCTGATTGTATTTTGTTTTACAGATTAGGGGATTTTTATGAGATGTTTTTTGAAGATGCTTTGACAGCATCCAAAGAACTGGAAATTACTTTAACGGGAAAAGCATGCGGACTTGAGGAACGTGCTCCTATGTGCGGTGTTCCCTACCATGCTGTAGAGGGATATCTGAATAAACTGGTTTCAAAGGGCTATAAGGTGGCTATTTGCGAGCAGGTGGAGGACCCTAAACTTGCCAAGGGCATTGTGAAAAGAGAGGTCGTCCGGATTGTCACTCCCGGTACCAATTTAAACGTACAGGCCCTGGATGCGGGTAAAAATAATTATTTAATGAGCATTGCTTATTTTCAGGGCAAAGCAGGTATTTCCGTTGCAGACGTAACCACGGCTGATTATTATCTGACGGAAGTAGATGATAATAAAAAACTTCTGGATGAAATCAACAGATATTGTCCCAGTGAAATTGTATGTAATGATGCGTTTTTGGTAAGCGGTCTTGATATAGAGGATTTAAAGGGGCGCCTTAGTATTACGGTTTATTCCCTGGAGCCTCATTATTATGACGAAGACAGATGCAGGAAGATTCTTCTTAAGCATTTTCACTTAAATACACTTCATGGAATGGGAGTAGAGGACTTCCCCAGCGGACTGATTGCGGCAGGTGCCCTGCTTTCCTATTTGTACGATACCCAAAAAACAACACTGGATCACTTTACCCATTTATATCCTTATGTGACCGGATGTTATATGTTGCTTGACAGTTCCACCAGACGGAATTTGGAACTGACAGAAACCTTAAGAGAGAAACAAAAAAGAGGTTCCCTGTTGTGGGTACTTGATAAAACCAAAACGGCTATGGGAGCCAGAACCTTAAGGAAATATATAGAACAACCGCTTCTTGAGAAAGATTTAATTGAAAACAGATTAAATGCAGTAGATGCCTTTTGTACATCTCCTATGCTTCGTGATGAAATACGGGAGTATTTAAATCCCATCTACGATTTAGAGCGCCTTTTAGGTAAAGTCAGTTATAAAACGGCTAATCCCAGAGACCTCATTGCTTTCCGTAATTCACTCAAAATGTTGCCGCATATAAAGACTATTTTAGGAGAGTTTAGTCAATCTTTATTGGCAGGATTACGGGAAGAAATTGACACCCTTTCCGATATTTGTGCCCTGATTGACTGTGCGATTGTGGAAGAACCGCCCATCAGTGTCCGGGACGGCGGCATGATAAAGGAAGGCTTTGATGAAACCATAGACCAGCTTAGAAGTGCCAAAACAGACGGTAAAAACTGGTTGATGGAACTTGAGGAAGCAGACCGGGAGCGAACCGGTATTAAGAATCTGAAAATCAAATATAATAAAGTGTTCGGTTATTATTTTGAAGTGACCAATTCGTATCAATCCCTTGTGCCTGAGGATTATATCCGTAAGCAGACCCTTGCGAATGCAGAGCGTTATACCAATGCCAAGCTGAAGGAATTAGAAGATATGATTCTGAATGCAGAGGATAAGCTTTATAATTTGGAATATGATTTGTTCTGCAGGATTAGGGATGCCATTGCGGCAGAGATTGAGCGGATCCAGAGAACCGCCAAGGCAGTTGCGGAGCTTGATGTGATTGCGTCCCTTTCCCTGGTTGCGGAGCGGAATCATTACGTACGCCCTACCATGAATGAAAAGGGAATTATCAACATTAAGGCCGGACGTCATCCTGTAGTAGAGCAGATGATTGACGGGGATATGTTTATTTCCAATGACACTTACTTAGATAACGGAAAATACTGTGTTTCCGTCATTACAGGTCCTAATATGGCGGGTAAATCCACCTATATGCGACAAACAGCACTGATTGTCCTGATGGCACAAATCGGCAGCTTTGTTCCGGCAGACAGTGCCAATATCAGTATTGTAGACCGTATTTTTACCAGAGTGGGTGCCAGTGATGATTTGGCCAGTGGCCAAAGTACCTTTATGGTGGAAATGAATGAAGTAGCCAATATTTTACGAAATGCAACATCTAAGAGCTTGTTGGTATTAGATGAAATCGGCCGCGGCACCTCTACCTTTGACGGACTTAGTATTGCCTGGGCGGTCATCGAACATATCAGCAATAAAAAATTGCTTGGTGCGAAGACTTTGTTTGCAACCCATTATCATGAACTTACGGAATTGGAAGGAAAGATGAGCAATGTCAATAATTATTGTATTGCCGTAAAGGAAAAAGGCGATGACATTGTATTCCTTCGAAAAATCGTAAAAGGCGGCGCAGACAGAAGCTATGGTATCCAGGTTGCCAAGCTGGCAGGCGTACCGGAGATTGTCATTGACAGAGCCAAAGAGATTGCAGAGCAGTTATCTGACAATGATATAACGGAAAAGGTCCAGAGCATCATTGTAGACCATAAAGATTCAAAACATAAACCCATTAAATATGACGAGGTGGATTTAAGTCAGATGTCATTATTCGATACCGTTACGGATGCGGACGTGATAAAAGAACTGCAGGAGATTGACGTATCTAATCTGACACCCTTAGATGCCTTAAATACCCTTTATAAGTTACAAAACAAGTTAAAGAACCGTTGGTAAGAAGAAAGGACAGTATATGCCTGAAATTCATCTTTTAAGCCAAAATACAATTGATAAAATTGCAGCAGGGGAAGTTGTGGAACGTCCTGCCAGTGTGGTAAAAGAACTGGTGGAAAATGCCATAGACGCCGGTGCGACTGCGGTAACCGTTGAGATTAAGGAAGGCGGCATTTCCTTTATCCGGGTGACGGACAACGGATGCGGCATCGAAAAAGAACAGATTAAAAAGGCTTTTTTGCGTCATGCCACCAGTAAAATCAGGCAGATTGAGGACCTGGATTATGTAAAGAGTCTTGGTTTCAGAGGGGAAGCTTTGTCCAGTATTGCAGCAGTTGCCCAGGTGGAGGTTATCACCAAAATAAAGGATGATTTAACGGGAATGCGCTATGCAATAGCAGGGGGGAAAGAAGAGGACTTAGAAGAAATCGGGGCGCCTTGCGGTACTACTTTTCTGATTAGGAATCTTTTTTTTAATACGCCGGCCAGACGGAAATTTTTAAAGCAGCCCCAGACCGAAGGCGGATATGTGGCAGATTTGTTGGAGCATATCGCGCTTTCTAAACCGGAAATCTCACTGAAGTTTGTAAATAACGGACAGGTACGTTTCCATACCTCCGGAAGCGGCGATTTAAAAGAAGTAATTTATCGAATTTACGGAAAAGAAATGGCCGATGCCCTGTTGCCGATTTCGGTAAATAACGGGACCTTTACGGTGAAAGGGTTCCTTGGCAAGCCGGAAATTAACCGTTCCACCAGGAATTTTGAAATTTTCTTTGTTAACGGAAGATATGTGAAAGATGATGTTCTTGCAAAAGCATTGGAAGAAGGATACAGACCCTACCTGATGCAGCATAAATTTCCTTTTGCAGTGCTTGACTTAAAGGTAGACCCGGCAGAAATCGATGTCAATGTACATCCTGCAAAAATGCAAATCCGTATTCATAAAGCAAAAGACTTGTTTGACTTTTTATCCGCGGAAGTTTCAAAGCGGTTGAAACTGACCCAGCTGATACCGGAAGTGGTACTGGAAAAAGAAACGGAAGTAAAAGAAGCTTCAATGAAAGCACCTGAGCCCTTCGAGGTAAACAGAAGATTAAATGAAAAAGTAACCGGTCAGGCACCGGTAACGGCGTCTGAAAACGTAAGAAAAACGGATATGATTAAGGAACCGGAAGCTTCCTATCACACGAAAGCAATCTCATCAGAGGAAAAAACAATTCCTTCTGTTTTAACGAAAGATATTTCATCGCCGGAGATAACAAGTAAAATACTGGGTTCCTTCGGTTTATCGGCAGAAAAAAACGGCCGCATGAAATCCAATGTGATTAAGGCGGCAGACCATATCATTGTTGAAAAGCCCGTTCAGCTGAATCTTTTTGAAGCAGAAGAGGAAGTGAAGATTCTTTCCAAAGAGGCCCAAAAGGATTATCGGATTTTAGGACAGGTTTTCGATACCTATTGGCTGATTGCTTATCAGGAAAAACTTTTAATTGTAGACCAGCATGCGGCCCATGAAAAAGTAAAATATGAGAAGTTAATCGGCGAATTAAAAGAAAAAAAGATTACTTCCCAGATGATAAACCCGCCTCTTGTTATAAATGTTACCGGAGCAGAGGAAGAAGTGCTGAAAACCTATTGGGATCGGTTTGCGGAGCTTGGATTCGAAATGGAGGAATTCGGAACCTCTTCTTATGCAGTAAGAAGCATGCCGGTAGATTTATACGGCTGTAATGAGAAACAATTTTTCCTGGAAATTCTGGACGAGCTTTTAAATAATCCCATGAAGGGCACTCCGGATGTTATTTTAGAGAAATTGGCATCCATGGCATGTAAGGCGGCTGTGAAAGGCAATAACAGCATGGATGAAAAAGAAATGGAAGTATTACTGGATCAGCTGATGCAGCTGGAGAATCCCTATCATTGTCCTCATGGAAGACCTACTATTATTTCCATGAGCAAATATGAAATAGAGAAAAAGTTTAAGCGTATTACATCTTAAACAAGAGGTTATCATGAAAAAACAACCATTAGTAATTATTACCGGGCCTACAGCGGTAGGAAAAACAGATTTGTCCGTAAAATTGGCCAAATTAATTGGCGGAGAGATTATCTCCGCCGATTCTATGCAGGTCTACCGCTCCATGGATATCGGTTCTGCCAAAATTAAGCAGACGGAGATGGAAAATGTTCCCCATCATCTGATTGATATTTTGAATCCGGATGAAGAATTCAATGTTTATATATTCCAAAAACTTGCCAGACAAGCAATGGAGGAAATTATAGGAAGAGGCCATATTCCCATTATTGCAGGCGGTACCGGTTTTTATATACAGGCACTTTTATATGATATTTCCTTTGAGGAAGAGGATAACGGGGAAATCCGGAAGTATTATGAAGATTTAGCCAAAGAAAAAGGAAATGCATACCTGCATGAAATGCTTCAAAAGACAGACCCTGTATCAGCAGAGGAAATCCATGAAAACAACGTAAAGCGTGTAATCAGGGCCCTTGAATATTTTGATTTAAACAAAGAGCCTATTTCCGAACATAACAAACGTCAAAAGCAAAAGGAATCTCCTTATGCGGCATGTTATTTTGTACTTACGGATGATCGTGAAAAGATTTATGAGAGAATTGACCGGCGGGTGGATCTGATGCTGGAAGAAGGCTTGGTAGAAGAGGTGGCAGCACTAAAAGAAAAAGGCTACCACAAAGGGATGGTATCCATGCAGGGACTTGGCTATAAGGAAATCCTGGATTATCTGGACGGACACCTTTCTTTAGAGGAAGCTGTCTATTTGATTAAGCGTGATACCAGACATTTTGCCAAACGTCAGCTGACCTGGTTTCGTCGGGAACGTGACGTTATTTGGCTTGATAAAAAAGAATTCTCGTATCAGGAAGAAGATATGCTTTCTTTTATGATGGATACGATGAAACAGAAAGGGATAGATTTATGAGTTTTAGCAAAGATATGTATCTGAAGATGGGGATTTCCCAAAAGGTTTATGATTTTACGGAGGAAATTTGGGAATCTTTAAAGACCCGTTTTGAAGAAATCGATGCGGTTAGTGAATATAACCAGATGAAAGTGATTGCTGCCATGCAAAAAAACAGGGTTAGTGAAGCCTGTCTGCTTGGTACAACAGGATATGGCTACAATGATTTGGGAAGAGAGACGTTAGAGGCTGTTTATGCGGACATTTTCCATACAGAGGATGCGCTGGTTCGTCCACAGATTACCTGCGGAACCCATGCCCTTGCTTTGGCACTTATGAGCAACTTACGTCCCGGAGATGAACTTTTATCCCCGGTAGGAAAGCCTTATGATACTTTGGAAGAGGTTATCGGAATCAGAGAGTCCAAAGGCTCTTTAAAGGAGTACGGCATTACCTACGCACAGGTAGATTTAAAAGAAGACGGTTCCTTTGATTTTGAAGGAATTAAAAAGGCCATTCATGAAAAGACCAAAATGGTGACCATACAGCGTTCCAAAGGATATCAGACAAGACCTACGCTGTCTGTAGCACGGATTGGAGAATTGATTACCTTTATCAAAAACATCAAACCGGATGTGATTTGCATGGTAGATAATTGTTACGGTGAATTTACGGAAATCATTGAACCCACCGATGTGGGAGCAGATTTGGTGGTTGGTTCCCTGATTAAAAATCCCGGTGGCGGACTTGCACCAATCGGAGGTTATCTGGCAGGGAAAAAGGAATGTATCGAAAATGCTGCATACCGTTTAACAAGTCCCGGTCTCGGAAAGGAAGTTGGTGCTTCCCTTCAGGTAATGAATTCTTTTTATCAGGGATTGTTTTTGGCCCCTTCCGTTACTGCAAATGCGTTAAAGAGTGCCATTTTTGCTGCTAACATTTATGAGAAAATCGGTTTTAAAGTAGTACCTGACGGAAAAGAAAGCAGACATGATATTATTCAGGCAGTGACCTTCGGAACACCGGAAGGCGTGATTGCTTTTTGTCAGGGCATCCAGCAGGCAGCTGCTGTTGACGGACATGTAACACCGGAACCTTGGGATATGCCTGGCTATGACAGCCCTGTAATTATGGCGGCAGGTGCCTTTGTATCAGGTTCTTCCATAGAACTTTCGGCTGATGGTCCCATCAAGCCTCCTTATGCGGTTTATTTCCAGGGAGGACTTACCTGGCAGCATGGAAAATTCGGTATTATGAAAACCTTGCAACGCCTTGTCGAAACCGGAATTGTAACGAAGGATTTTGTCATTTCTTCATGATGAATAACCCCTTATGAGTTATAAAATTTCTATGAAATCGGTGTACAGTAAAGCATCTTTGTGATAAGATATTTTCATATGCGAATGAAAAGTGGAGGTATGATATGCGAAAGAATAACTGGGCATGTTTTCTGCTTATTTTGGCCGGAATCGTAATCGGCGGATTTATCGGAACCCTGTTTCCCGTATCCTGGCTTAACTATGGACAAACCTTTGGACTTACGAATCCTATAGTGGTTGATTTCGGAATCCTGTGTTTAACCTTTGGTTTATCCATTAAGATTACGGTAGCCAGTATTATCGGCATCATTGTAGGAATCATTATTTATCGTATGATTTAATTTGAGAGAAAGAGCCGGAAAGGAATTTGATGGCTTTTTATGAAAAGAGAGAGAGTAAGGCCCTCTTACCCTATGAGAAATTCTTAAAAATGGGTCCCGAGAGTCTTACGGAAGAAGAGTTGCTTGCCATTATTTTAAGGACAGGCACGAAGCGTTTATCGGCTCTTGATTTGGCCGGCAGGATTTTGGAACTGCCTGCGACAGGAGTGGGCGGACTGAATGCACTGCATCATTTATCTGTAAAGGAACTGATGGAGATTCCCGGAATCGGTGAAGTTAAGGCTGTGAAACTGAAATGTATTTCGGAGCTGGCGGTAAGGATGGCTTCCCAAAAAGCAAAACAATCCTTACGCTTTGAAAATCCGGGTACGGTTGCGGCGTACTTTATGGAAGAGATGCGCCACAAAGAAAAAGAAGAAATCTTTTTGTTATCCTTAGATAACAGATTACAGTTAATTGAAAAATATGTATTGTCGGTAGGAACGGTAAATGCAGCGCTGTTATCGCCCAGAGAGGTGTTTGTACATGCCTGCCAAAGGAAAGCAACATTTATCATGCTCCTGCACAATCATCCCGGTGGTGACAGTCATGCCAGCGCTGCGGATATCCAAATTACCAGACAGATAAAAGAAGCCGGCGAGATTCTCGGGATTAATCTTATGGATCATATTATTATCGGGAACGGAAATTATTACAGCATGAAAGAAAACGGCTTACTATAGAAAGGGGTATTTATTTTGTCTTATAATGCATTCGGTATTGATTTAGGTACCAATAATATCAAAATTTATAACAGTATGGATGATACCATCTTAGTGGAAAAGAATATGATTGCCATCGAAAATAAGAAGAACTTATTTGCCTATGGTGATTCTGCATTTGAAATGTATGAAAAGGCGCCTGCCCACATTAACATTTCCTATCCGCTTTCTAACGGTGTCATTGCGGATATTAAGAATATGGAATTATTAATCAAATATTTCATTTCCGATTTAACCAGAGGCAGCGTGAAGCCTGCGGATTATTATATTGCGGTTCCTTTTGATATCACGGAAGTAGAGAAGAGAGCTTTTTATGACCTGATTAAGGAAGCAGGAGTAAAAGCAAAAAAAATCTACGTGGTTGAGAAAGCGGTAGCAGACGGACTGGGTATGGATATTGATGTGAAGAATTCCCAGGGTGTTATGATGGTAAACGTAGGTTTTGATACGACAGAAGTTTCTATTTTATCCTTAGGCGGTATCGTACTGAGCAGACTGATTAAAGTGGGCGGTCTTAAGTTTGATGATGCCATCCGTTCCACCGTAAGAAAACAGTACAACCTGATTATCGGAGGTAAGACTGCAGAAAACGTAAAGATGTCTTTACGTGACCTTGAAAAAGAAGGAAAAGGTGCTGTGGTTTACGGAAGAGATATTGTTACAGGGCTTCCTGTAGAAAGAGAATTACCCACCAAGATGATTGACGAATGCTTAATTGAGCATTTTTACACAATTGTAGACAGCGTAAAAGTAATTCTGGAAAGAACCCCTCCGGAGCTTGCTGCTGATATTTACAAACATGGTATTTATTTAACAGGCGGTGCATCCCAGGTAAATCACTTGACGGAACTGATCCAAAAAGGAACAGGGCTTAAGGTGAACGTTGCCGAAAATCCTGTTACCAGTGTTGCTATCGGTCTGTCTAAAATCATTAAAAATGATAATTATAAATCTGTTGCCTATACCATTGAAGGAATGAGTAAATGAGTCCAATAGTAAAAAGAAAAGGAGAGAAGTTTACATTACCCGGTAAATATCTCCTTTTTATTTTAACAATTCTATGTACGGGTTTGATTTTATTAACTTTTAATACCAATTTCTTAAGTACACCTGTCAGTGCCGTGGGAGGTGCTGTTATTGTACCCTTACAGGAAGGAATAAACGGAGCAGGAAAGTGGCTGAGTAAGCGGTCAGAGGAACTTGTTCAAATCCGAAGCCTGATTCAGGAAAATGAGCAGTTAAAGAAGCAGGTAGATGAACTTACCATCGAGAATATTAAACTGCAACAGGACAGATACGAACTTACCAACTTAAGGGAATTATATGATTTGGATGTCCAATATGATGACTATGAAAAGGTTGGTGCCCGCATTATTGCGAAAGATTCCGGGAACTGGTTCCATACGTTTGTTATTAATAAGGGAAGTGAAGACGGCCTTTCTGTAGATATGAATGTAATGGCAGGAAGCGGACTGGTAGGCAGAATTATTGATGTTGGTCCCAATTGGGCCAAGGTAATGTCCATTATTTCCGATAATTCCAATACCAGCGGCATGGTACTTTCTACTTCCGATAATCTTATTGTATCAGGAAATTTGGAATTATATGCAGAGGGTGTCATTGGTTTTGAAAAACTGGTGGATAGTGCCGACAGAGTTGTGGAAGGTGACAAAATTGTAACTTCTAATGTCAGCGATAAATATCTTCCCGGGATTTTAATCGGTTACATATCCAGTATCAATGTGGATTCCAATAATCTGACGAAATCCGGTTTATTAACACCGGCGGTAGATTTTGAACACTTAGAAGAAGTATTAGTCATTACGCAGTTAAAACAATCGATAGAGGAATAGATATGAAAAGAATACTGGTTTCAACTGTCCTTGTATTATGTTGTTTTGTCCTGCAAAGTACCGTTTTTAAGGCAATCTCATTCGGTGGAATTGTCCCCAATCTGATGATTGTGCTTGCGGCTTCCTTTGGTTTTATGAGAGGAGAGCGTACCGGACTTTTGTTTGGATTTTTCTGCGGACTTTTATGTGACATATTTTTTGGACAGGTTCTTGGCCTTTATGCAATGATTTATATGTATATAGGATTTTTAAACGGAAAATTTAACAGGGCTTTTTATCCCGAAGATATTAAGTTACCTATGGCACTGATTCTGGTAAGTGATTTACTTTACGGATTGACCTGTTATCTGGTTTTATTTATGTTAAGGGGCAGATTTAATATCGGTTATTATATGATTAATATTATTTTGCCCGAAATGGTTTATACCATACTTGTTACGATGATTTTATATCCGATTATTTTATGGATTCATAAAAAATTGGAAGATTCAGAACAAAGGAGTGCACGGAAATTTGTTTGAAGATTTCAAAGAAAATTTTTTGAATATGTTAACATCCCGCGTTTTTGTGATGATTCTGATTATGGCCGGCATCAGTTCTGTTATCATTCACAGACTTTTTGACCTGCAGATTGTAAATGGCGAGACATACCTGAATTCCTTTCAAACCAAGATTATGAAAGAAAGAACGATTCAGGGAAGCCGCGGAAATATTTACGACAGAAACGGAAATCTTCTGGCCTACAATGAACTGGCCCATTCCGTGAAAATCGAAGATGTCTATGAAAGCGGTAAGATGAAGAATTACAATCTGAACAGCACGATTTTCACTTTGATCCAAATGATTGAAGCAAACGGCGATAAAACAGTACAGGATTTCAAGATTGTTATTGATAACAGCGGTAATTATGCTTTTACTGTGGAAGGGACCCAATTACTCCGTTTTCTTGCGGATGTTTACGGACATACCACGATAGATAAGCTGGAAGAAAAAGAAAAAACGGCTACTGCCAGTGAAGTGGTGGATTATTTGTGTGGATGGGACCGTTTCAGAATCGGTGAATATACACAGGATGATAATAAAGACAGTTTTGTTCCCGGTAATGGTCTTACCAAAGCACAAACACTGAAGATTCTTTCTATCCGTTATGATATGAATAACAACAGCTACCAGAAATATATCGGAACCACGGTAGCTACTGATGTCAGTGAAGCTACGGTTGCCGTAGTTATGGAAAATTGCAATGAATTAGAAGGCGTAACCATTGTGGAAGACACCATCCGGAAATATGTAGACAGTGTTTATTTTGCCCACATTTTAGGATATACAGGCAAGGTCTCACAGGAAGAACTTGCAACTTTACTGGATGAAAACGGAAAAGGTTCTTATGATTTGAATGATATTGTAGGTAAGCTTGGAATTGAGAAATCAATGGAAACTTACTTACAAGGGAAAAAAGGTAGTGAGACTGTTTTTGTAAATAGTGTGGGTAAAGTGATTGAAACCAGTAATTATATCGAACCGGTTGCAGGAAATGACATCTATCTTACCATAGATAAAGATTTACAGATTACTGCCTATAAGATTTTAGAAGAAAAACTGGCCAGTATTTTGTACAGTAATATCATTAATGCAAAAGAATTTGACAAAACCAATACTTCAAGCAGTAACATAAAGATTCCCATTTATGATGTGTATTGTGCTTTGATTAATAATAATATTATTGACATTTCACACTTTGAAAGCAAAAACGCAAAAGAGCATGAAATAGAAGTATATGAAAACTTTCTGACCAGAAAACAACAGGTGTTTGATACCCTGAATGAGGAATTTTTTGAAAAGAAAACACCTTACAATAAACTGAAAAAAGAATATCAGGTATACCAGAGTTTCATTGCAAAGATGCTCTATGATAACGGAATTATCAACCGTTCATTGGTAGATTCATCTGATAAGACCTATATTGCATGGACCACGGAAGAAACCATCAGTTTGACGGAATATATTAATTATTGTATTTCCATGAACTGGGTAGACGTTACCAGATTATCCATCGAAAATAAATATGCCGATTCCGAGGAAATTTTTGAAAGTATCACGGAATATATCTACAAGCAGTTAAATGAGAACGAAGATTTCTTTAAAAAAGTTTATCAATATATGATTAAGGGGGATGTAATAAGTGGTACCCAGATTTGTCATATTTTGATTGAACAAAATGTAGTAGAAATCGAAGAAGAAGAGTTAGACCGTTTTATGAGCGGTAAAATCAAAGCATTTCAGTTTATGATGAACCGTATCCGTGAGATGGATATCACGCCGGCGCAGCTTGCCCTTGACCCTCATAGTGCTTCCATGGTTATGACAGACGTAAATACCGGAGAAGTACTTGCACTTGTCACATACCCCGGCTATGACAATAATAAGATGGCAAACGGTGTGGATGCCGAGTATTTTGCACAGTTATTAAACGATTTATCAACACCTATGATTAATTACGCCACCCAGCAGAAGACCGCTCCCGGTTCTACCTTTAAAATGGTATCCTCAACGGCCGGTCTGAAGGAAGATGTTATTACAACGACATCAACCTTTACCTGTCATGGCCAGTTTAATGAAATTGAGCCACCGCCGAGATGTTGGATTTATGGCAAAGGTTCACATGGAGCGATTAATGTAGCAAATGCCATCAGACATTCCTGTAACGTTTATTTCTATGAACTTGGTTACAAACTTGGAATTGTCGGAGAGACATATACTCCTGATGTGGGTTTGCAGAAATTGGCCCATTATGCAGATATGTACGGTCTTTCTGAGACAAGTGGTATTGAAATCGAAGAATCCGTTCCCCAGATATCCGATACCGACCCGGTTCGTTCTGCAATCGGACAAGGTACCAACAGTTTTACAACAGTAGGACTGGCAAGATATGTTACGGCAGTTGCCAACAGCGGAACCTGTTATGATTTGACACTGGTAGATAAGATTACGGACCGTGGCGGAAATCTTTTATTGGATAATCAGGCAAAAGTAAGAAACAATGTGGATATGGATACCGTAGAATGGAATGCTATCCATAACGGTATGCGTCAGGTAATTGAATCCAAAGCTTACTATAATGATTTGGAAGTAAAGGTAGCAGGTAAGACCGGTACCGCGGAAGAAGATAAAAGCAGACCAAACCATGCATTATTTGTTTGTTATGCGCCTTATGAGGAACCGGAAATCGCAATAGCAACCAGAATTGCATTCGGTTATACATCTACTTATGCAGCACAGCTGACCAAGGATATTATCAGCTATCATTTTGATTTAAAGGATAAAGAAGAACTGATTACAGGTACTGCAGTTCAAATGAACGAAAGTACAGCCGTAACCGACTAGTTTTTGAAAAGATTATTAAACGAATTGGAAGGAGTAGTTTTGTGAAAAATCCTGTAGTAATTAAAAGTTTTCCCAACGGAATCACTTTGTATTTAGATGAAGAAATGAATTTTGAAGAATTACTCCTTCATATTGCCATGAAATTTAAAGAGTCCAGCGGCTTTTTTAAAAATGCCAAAATGGCACTTATGATCCGTGGCAGACAAATATCTGCGGAAGAAGAAATGCGGATTTTAGATGCAATCAAAGTAAATTCAGAATTAAACATTATGTGCCTTGTCGGGGAAGAGGATGAAACCGACAGACTGTTTACGAAAGCCCTGGCTCAGACAGATTTTTCCGAAGATTCCGAAACAGGAAGTGAAGGACAGTTTTTTAAAGGAACCCTGAAAAACGGACAAGTCCTTGAAACGGAAAAGAGTATCGTAATATTAGGCGATGTATATCCAGGCTGTGCCGTAATCTCTTCAAAGGATATCATTATACTTGGAGGCTTGTATGGGGAAGCCTATGCCGGCGGTAGCGGCTTGGAAGGACATTATGTAGTAGCGCTTGAAATGGCACCGGAGAAATTAAAAATCGGTGATTTCACATATCTTACGAAAGATAAAAGTTCTAAATGGTCCATTAAACCAAAAGTACAACCGAAAATCGCTTACGTCAAAAATAACACCATCGTAACCGACTGCCTTACCAAAGAATTACTGAGTGAATTACCCGTATAACGGTTTTCCTCAGGGGACGAAATGATTTCATTTTGGAGGTAATTTTATGAGTGAAGTAATTGTCGTCACATCAGGAAAAGGCGGTGTTGGAAAAACCACAACATCAGCAAATGTAGGAACCGGACTGGCTTCCATGGGTAAGAAGGTAGTACTGATTGATACGGATATCGGACTGAGAAATCTGGATGTGGTAATGGGTCTTGAAAACCGCATTGTTTATAATCTGGTTGATGTCATTGAAAACAAATGCAGACTGAAACAGGCACTGATTAAGGACAAAAGACATCCCAGTTTATATCTGATGCCGTCAGCACAAACCAAGGATAAAACAGCGGTAAATGAAGGACAAATGGTAAAGCTTGTAAATCAGCTGAGGGAACAGTTTGATTATATTATTTTGGATTGTCCCGCAGGCATAGAACAGGGCTTTAAAAACGCAATAGCAGGTGCTGACCGTGCACTTGTGGTAACAACACCTGAAGTGTCCGCAATCAGGGATGCGGATAGGATTATCGGATTACTTGAGGCAAGTGAATTTAAGCAGATTGATTTGGTAATCAACAGACTCCGCAGTGATATGGTAAAGCGCGGAGACATGATGAGCGCATCGGATGTGGTTGATATTTTATCCGTGCCATTAATCGGAATTGTGCCGGATGATGAGAATGTTGTCATCGCCACGAATCAGGGAGAACCTCTGGTAGGAAATAATACACTGGCAGGGAAGGCATACCAGAATATATGCTTCCGTGTGGCCGGAAAGGAAGTACCTTTTATTGAATTTGAAAAGAGTATTTCTTTTTGGACAAAAGTGTCAGGTATTTTTCACAAAAATTAGGAGGTGGGCCGTATGCGTTTAAAACAGATATTCAGAAAGAAAAAGTCCAGGGAAATAGCCAAAGACAGACTGAAGATACTTTTGATTTCCGACAGGGTAAATTGTTCCCCGGAAATGATGGAAATGATTAAAAATGACATTACCAAAGTGATTTCAAAATACATGAAGATTGATACGGACAGTATGGTAATACAAATCAGCAAAAAAGGAAATAAGGGCGGCGATAATAAAGTGCCCAGTCTTTATGCAAATATACCGATACTGGATTTACATACGAAATAGGAAAAGGATAGAAAGTTCATGTTAAGGCATTATAGAATACGGAATTACAACTTCAAACTGGCGATAATGGTAATTGCTTTAGCATTAATCGGAGTTATTGCCGTTGGCAGCGCCCAGGAATCTTTGCAATCAAGACAGATTGGGGGCTTTGCCATCGGCGTATTTCTGATGCTGGTACTTAGCCTGATCGATTATGGATTTTTGTTAAAGTTCTACTGGGTTATTTATGTGTTTAATATTTTATTGCTTGTGCTGGTTGATGTGATGGGTGATAAAGGCGGCGGTGCACAGCGTTGGCTTGAAATCGGAAGTTTCAGATTCCAGCCGTCAGAAATTGCCAAAGTATTTATTATCATGTTTTTTGCGCAATTTATTATGAAGTATCAGGACCAATTAAATACCTTCAAGATTATCATGGTCTGTATTCTTTTATTTGCGGTACCGGCTGGTCTTGTTGCATCTCAGCCTGACTTATCCACGACGATAATTATCTGTCTGATTTTCGCTACGATTATGTTTGTAGGAGGAATCAGCTTTAAAATTATAGCAGGAATTTTGGCAGTATTTGTGCCGGTAGCAATGATTCTGATTACTTTGATTTTACAGCCTGACCAGAAGATTTTCAGTGGCGACAGGGCCTATCAGGGAAACCGTATTGTAGCATTTTTTAACAAAGAAGATTATTCCAATACCTTAGGCTACCAGCAGGAATATTCTGTTATGGCTATCGGCTCCGGCCAGTTAACCGGTAAGGGATATAAAAATAACCAGATCAGCTCTGTAAAAAACGCGGATTTCATTGCGGAACAGCAGACAGACTTTATTTTCGCCGTGATCGGTGAAGAGTTTGGTTTCGTAGGTGCATGTACCATTATTGTACTTATTTTTCTGATAAGTACGGAATGCTTTTTGGTGGCCAGAAGGGCGAAAGATATTGCCGGTACCATCATAGCGGCAGGAGTAGGGGCACATTTGGGATTCCAAAGCTTTGTTAATATATGTGTAGTAACGTATCTTTTACCAAATACCGGACTTCCGCTTCCGTTTTTAAGTTACGGACTGACATCTCTTGTAAGTTCTTTTATAGGAATTGGATTAGTTTTAAATGTGGGGTTACAATGTAAGCAAAAATGATGTATAATAGATTATATCGTATTAAGATATGGGTATTTAGGAGGGTATAGCAGGATGAATATAGCATTAATTGCTCATGATGCGAAAAAGAAACTGATGCAGAATTTTTGTATCGCATATAGAGGGATTCTTTCCAGAAATGAATTATATGCTACAGGAACTACAGGCAGATTAATTGAAGAAGTTACGAACTTAAGTATACATAAATATTTGGCAGGACATTTAGGCGGTGAACAGCAGCTTTGTGCGCAGATTGAACACAATCAGCTTGACCTTGTAATCTTTCTTCGTGACCCAATCACGAAAAAGACACACGAACCTGATGTAAATAATGTTGTACGTTTTTGTGATATGTACAATATTCCCCTTGCAACAAATCTTGCAACCGCTGAACTGTTAATTAAGTCCTTAGATAGAGGAGATCTTGAGTGGCGTGAAAATTACAAATAGCCCTTATATCAGATTTTCAAAATTGATAGTATGTCTGCTTACCGGATGTCTGTTTCTTACCGGATGTTCCAAAGCGGCTTATGATATGCCTTATCAGGTGGATTCTGAAGTCAGCAGCTTCCGTATGGTCAATATTGAGGAAGAGAGTAAGACAGCAACACCGTTTGCGTCCAAATTATGTGTTTCCGATATTACAGACATGGGGAATCTTTCCCTTAATATGGAAAATGCTTCCGGAGTTGCACTTTTTGATTTGAATCATTCACAAACATTATATGCGAAAAACGTGCATGAAAAATTATATCCGGCCAGTCTGACGAAAGTAATGACGGCGCTTGTTGCGTTGAAATACGGAACCGGTGATATGATGCTGACAGCCTCAACAAATATCAACAATTTGGAGCCGGATGCACAGATTTGCGGTTTAAAGCCTGGAGATCAGATGACCTTGTCACAGGCATTACATATTCTCCTGATCCAGTCGGCTAATGATGTTGCGATTATGATTGCAGAAGAAGTTTCCGGATCAGTAGAAGCCTTTGTGGATACTATGAATAAAGAGGCGCTGGCAATCGGGGCTACCAATACCCATTTTGTGAATCCTCACGGATTATCTGACGAAAGTCATTATACAACCGTTTATGATTTATATTTGATTATGAACGAAGCGCTTAAATATGATATGTTTAACGAGATTATCAGAATGTCTTCCTATGAAACCGTGTATTACGATACTTCCGGTACCTCGAAAGAAATGTCGGTTAGAAGTACCAACCAGTACCTGGCAGGAGATGCACAGCCGCCTGCGGGAATTACGGTTTTGGGAGGTAAAACAGGAACCACCAATGCCGCCGGTCATTGTCTGATTTTACTTTCGAAGGATACTTCCGGCAATCCGTTTATTTCGGTGATTTTGCGTTCTGAAAGCAAAGAAGATTTGTATATACAAATGACAGAATTATTAAGTGAAATTAACAATTAACAGTTGTTTTTTCAGTCAATATATCTTATAATAGAACTAGGTTATATTTGGAGTAACAATTACCATATAACAAATATAATATACGGCAGGAGGGTTTACCAATGGTTCAATTAATTATCGGAGAAAAAGGAAAAGGCAAAACTAAATATTTGTTAGATAAAGTGAATAGCGAGATTCAAAACGCATCCGGCAATATCGTTTATTTGGATAAGAATGCGAAACATATGTATGAATTAAATAACAAAATCAGACTGATTGATGTTTCTTCTTATCTTGTTAATAGCGCAGACGAGTTTGCTGGATTTATTTGTGGTATTATTTCCCAGGATCATGACTTACAGCAGATGTATGTAGACAGCTTCTTAAAGATTGCATGTGTAGAAGAAGATGCTATTGAAGCAGTTTTAGATAAGCTGAATGCAATTAGCGAAAAATTCGGAGTTGACTTTATCATCAGTGCATCCGTAACCGAAGGACAGGTGCCTGATTCCTATAAAGATAAAGTAATCGTTTCTTTATAATTTCAGAGAATACATAAACCCCGGAGTCAAATCTGGGGTTTGTTTTGTGTAGAAAAGGAGTTTTTGGTTTGGCCAGAAAATCAGAACAAAATGTAATAGATTATCAAAAAGTGAATAAACAAAAAAAGAATATCCTGCGCATTCCCAATGTGGCTATGGTTATTTTTGCGCTTATTTTAGTCTATATTATTGTGAGTATTGTAGGCTATTTTAATGCGAAGCATATTGTACCCTATGAAGTGAAGGAAGGCTCTCTTTCTACCAATAATTTGTATCGCGGTATTGCCCTTAGGAATGAAAAGATTATTTATGCTGATGACGCGGGGTATATCAATTATTATGCAAGGGAAGGGGAGCGTGTCGGCGTCGGCAACCTGGTTTATACACTTGATGAAAGCGGTAAGTTAGCAGATTACCTCAATGAAAATAAAGACAATGAAAACAGACTTTCCGATAAGGATTTATTTGAATTAAAAACTGAAATTGAAGGTTTTGTCAGCAACTTTGACAGAACCAATTTTTCTCCTGTATATGATTTTAAATATACCATGGAAGGTACCGTACTGAAAATGGCCAATGCAAATGTATTGTCAAATATAGATACCATAAACAGTTCGGGAATTTCTGACCTGATTTCCTTTTGTACGGCACCGGATACCGGAATTGTAGTATATTCTACAGACGGTATGGAAGAAGTGAAATTTGAACAATTTACCAAAGAACTCTATAACGAAGAAAATTATAAGCGGGAGCAGTTGATTAATAATGATTTAATTGCTGACGGAGACGCGGTATATAAACTCTCCCAATCAGAAGATTGGTCTATTGTAATTCCTGTTGAAAAAGAAAAAGCTGATGAATTAAAAGAACTGGAGTATGTAAAAGTAAAGTTTTTAAAAAATCAAAACACATCCTGGGGAGAAGTAAGTACCTATACCAACCCGGATGGGGAAACTTTTGTGAAACTTGGATTTACCAATTCCATGGTAACCTTTTGTACGGACCGGTTTATTGATATTGAGTTAATTACGGAAGAAGATACAGGTCTTAAAATTCCTAATTCCGCCATTGTTGAAAAAGAATTCTTTATCGTGCCTAAAACATTCGTTACAAATGGTGGTTCTTCAGGAAATCCGGGTGTTATGCGGGAAGGGTATACGGAAGACGGTACCTTAACCAATGATTTTATTGAAACTACCATTTATCATGAAACGGAAACAGAATATTATTTGGATGATTCGGTGCTCAGAATGGGTGATGACCTTACCAAGAATGAAGGTATGGAACGTCATTCCATACAAAAGAAAGGAACCTTGATTGGTGTTTACAATATCAATAAGGGGTATGCCGACTTTAAACAGATTAATATTTTGTACCAAAATGATGAGTATGCCATTGTAAAGTCCAATACCAGATATGGTCTCACCGTATACGATTATATCGTACTTGATGCATCTACCGTAGTGGAAGATGAAATCATCAATGAATAAAGGAGTATTTTATGATCCGTGAAAATCTAAAGGATGTCAGAAATGAAATAAATAAAGCATGTACTTTATCCGGACGTGATGAAAAGAGCGTAGAGCTGATTGCAGTAAGTAAGACAAAGCCGGTAAGCGAATTGATGGAAGCTTATGAATGCGGTTGCCGCCTCTTTGGCGAAAATAAGGTGCAGGAACTTGTTGATAAATATGAACAGATGCCGAAAGACATTAAGTGGCATATGATCGGTCACCTGCAAAGAAATAAAGTGAAATATATTGTGGATAAGGTGGCAATGATTCACAGCGTTGATTCCCTTCGATTAGCGGAAGAGATTAGTAAGGAAGCTTTAAAGCATCAAGTGACTGTTGATATTTTAATAGAAATTAATGTTGCCTGCGAGGAGTCAAAATTCGGTGTGACTGTAGCGGATGCAGAGGCTTTAATCAGAGAAATTGCTGTTTTACCCGGAATCCGCATCCGGGGGCTTATGACAGTTGCTCCTTATACGGAAAATGCAGAAGAAAACAGACCGTATTTTGAAAGCCTGCGACAATTATCTGTTGACATAAATGCAAAAAACATTGATAATGTTAATATGAATGTTCTCTCAATGGGGATGACCGGAGATTATGCAGTTGCCATTATGGAAGGTGCGACTCATGTAAGAGTCGGAACCGGAATATTCGGGGAAAGGCAATATGCATTATAAGTAAAGGAGTATGAAAATGGGCGTAATGGATAAATTTCTCAATGCCATGAGATTAAATGATGAAGAAGAATTTTATGATGAATATTACGATGATGATGAACCTGTACAGGAACCTCCGAAAAAGGCAGCTGCTCCTAAGGAAGTAATGCAGGATTTTGAAGAAGAAAAGCCTGCCATTAAGAAAGCAGCACCTAAGGTTACCCAAATCCGTCAAACCAAGAAAATCGGAAATGGCATGGAGGTTTGTGTAATTAAACCCACCTCTATTGAGGATGCTCGTGAAATTACGGAAACACTTCTTTCAAATCGGACCGTGGTGCTTAATTTGGAAGGACTTGATGTTGATATTGCACAGAGAATCATTGATTTCACTTCCGGTTCCTGCTTTGCGATTAATGGTAATTTACAGAAAATCTCAAATTATATATTTATTATTACACCTGAGGTTGTTGGTATATCAGGAGATTTTCAGGAAATTTTAACAGGCTCGTTTGATGTTCCGATAAATAGTGGATATTAAGAATAAACTTCCTGTTTCGGCAGGAAGTTATTTTTTTGTAAAGGAGAATACAATGGCTGAAAGAATCAATATTTTATATGAAAAGAAACCGTGCTATGATATCGTTTTTGATACCGGTTTTGCTGCGCTTTCTGAAGAAATGAATGCACTTTTCGGTAAGGAAAGGAAAATTTGTATTATTACTGACTCCAATGTAGCAAAACTTTATCTTGAGGCAGTAAAAGAGAATCTTAAAGATGTTGCAAAGGATGTTGTTTCTTTTGTATTTACGGCAGGCGAAGAACAAAAGAATTTAGATACCGTAAAGTCTGCATATGAGTTCCTGATTCGGGAAAAATTTGACCGTAAAGATGTGTTACTTGCACTTGGCGGCGGTGTGGTAGGAGATATTACCGGATTTGTGGCAGCAACCTATTTAAGAGGGATTGATTTTGTACAGGTACCGACTACTTTATTATCCCAGGCAGATTCAAGTATCGGCGGCAAAACAGGCGTTGATTTTAACGGATTTAAAAATATGGTTGGTGCTTTCAAAATGCCCAAACTTGTTTATATGAATGTGTCTGTGTTAAAGACCTTGGATGAAAGACAATATTATAGCGGATTTGCTGAGATTATGAAGCATGGACTGATTAAAAATACTTCTTTTTATGAATGGCTGTTAGATAATATGTACGAGATTTGTGACAGAGATGAAGAAGTATTACTGAAAATGCTTATGCAGAGCTGTATGGTGAAGAAATTGGTTGTTGAAAAGGATCCTACTGAGCAGGGAGAAAGGGCACTTCTTAATTTTGGACATACCATTGGTCATGCAATAGAAAAAGCATCTGATTTTAAAATGACTCACGGAGAATGTGTTGCACTGGGGTGTGTGGCAGCTGCTTTTATTTCCTGGAAACATAACTGGCTTTCCATGGAAGAGTATTATGAAATCAGGGATATGTTTGTACCCTTTAACTTACCCATCTCTATTGAAAATATAGACCCTGAAGAAATTCTGAAATTGACCAAATCCGATAAGAAAATGGAAAATGGTACGATTAAGTTCATTTTGCTGAAAAAAGTTGGAAAAGCAGTCATTGATTATAATGTAACAGATGAAGATATCATAAATGCTGTGAAAGAGATTTTATATATCGAGGATGGAGAATAGATTTCATGGATAAAAGCAAAAAAATCAAATTGTTGTGTTTTGACTTTATTTTATTGGCAATTTTAATTGCATTGGATCAATTTACCAAGTACTTGGCAGTAATTAAATTGAAAAGTCAGCCGGCCTACAATATTATTGACGGTGTTTTGGAATTTAATTATCTGGAAAACCGCGGAGCAGCCTTTGGTATGTTGCAAAATCAGAAGATTTTCTTTGTTTTTGTGGCGGCGATATTTTTGTGCGTGATTGTCTATGTGTTAATTAAAGTTCCTACAGATAAGAAATTTAATTCCCTGCATATTTTTTTGACGATGATAGCAGCCGGTGCAATCGGAAATATGATTGACAGATTGCGTTTTGATTATGTAGTAGATTTTATTTATATTGTACTGATTAATTTCCCCATTTTTAATGTGGCAGATATTTATGTAACGGTTTCAACGTTTTTCTTTATCATTCAGATTTTATTTGTTTATGAAGAAAACGACTTTAATTTTTTGAGTTTTAAGCAGAAGAAGTTTAGGGAATTGAAGTAATATGGAAGAGATGCTGAAAGAATTTCATTTTGAAGTCTCAGAAGAATATGAGGGAGAACGGATAGACAAGTATTTAAGTCTTGTTATGGAAGATGTAACACGTTCTTATATTCAAAAATTATTGGCTGAAAAGCTGGCAACCGTAAACGGAAAAGAAGTAAAGGCAAATTACAAATTGAAGTCTGATGATGAAGTCAGACTTTTTTTGCCGCCTGCAGTTATGCCTGATATTGAACCGGAAGATATACCACTTTCTGTTTTATATGAAGATGATGATGTGATTGTTGTTAATAAACCGAAAGGGATGGTCGTACATCCTGCAGCAGGACATTATAAGGGCACACTGGTGAATGCGGTTCTTTTCCATTGTAAAGGCCGTTTAAGCGGCATAAACGGTGTATTACGGCCGGGAATTGTCCATAGAATCGATAAGGATACTACCGGTTCCTTAATTATTTGTAAAAATGATTATGCACATAATGATATTGCCATGCAATTAAAGGAGCATTCCATCGTCAGAAAATATCACGCCATTGTATGCGGTGTGATAAAAGATGATGAAGGCACCATTACGGGTAATATCGGGCGTCATCCTAATGACAGGAAAAAAATGGCAGTATTAAAGCAAGGCGGAAAAGAAGCCGTAACCCATTATAAAGTGTTACAACGGTTCGAAAAATATACTTATGTGGAATGTGTGTTAGAAACCGGCAGAACCCATCAAATCAGGGTACATATGTCCCATATCGGTTTTCCGCTCTTAGGAGATGAGGTATATGGCCGTAAGGAATCCCCTTTTAAATTAGTAGGGCAGTGTTTGCATGCTAAGATTTTGGGCTTTGTGCATCCCAGAACGAAGGAATATATTGAAACTAATGCCCCTTTACCTGAATATTTCGAAAATTTACTAAAAAAATTGAAATAGTATACAATCTGAAACATGAATATATTATATAAAATTAATAAAAATTTTATATTTTATTGAAAGTTTTAGGGTAATATGATACATTATAATAAGAGAAATTTGTGGAGAAATAATATGGAATTAACGGAAGCTTTAGAGAAGGTACTTGTTTCATACAGACGTTATTATAATATTTTGAGAGATGACGAAGTAGAGCCTCCTTTTGTGGCTGAAGCATTATTCAGAAGTCATAACGAACAGTATTTTTTAATTAAAAAAGCGAAAGTAGCAGAGATTAATTCAAATGAAGATGTTTTCTTTTATACTACAGAAGAATTAAACTCTGAAACCTTACATAAACTGGATTCCTGTGCATGGGAGAGAGGATTATCCCGTGTGAAACCGGATGGAAACCACAGAAATTCTGATGTTACACTTATCATTATTGCGGAACATATTGATGAAATTACTTTAAAAGAAGTCCGTAAGATGAAACATTATCAAAGCTATCGCTTTGGGCTCCATGGCTGGAGCAATTACAGATTGGTTGCACTAGAGTTATCAACAGGTAAGTTGGCATATAACCGCCAAGGCCAAATCCTGAAGAAACTCTTTCGCAATATAACAAAATAATTTTACAAATGTGAAGGAGAGAGAAAATGACAGCATTATTAATCATTCTCGCAGCAATTGCTTTGTTAGTATGTGGATACATTTTTTATGGTTCATGGCTGGCAAAACAGTGGGGAATTGATCCCACAAGAAAAACTCCTGCAATTGAAATGGAAGACGGTGTTGACTATGTAGCTGCTAAGCCTGCAGTTTTACTTGGACATCATTTCTCATCAATTGCCGGTGCAGGCCCTATTAATGGACCTATTCAGGCATCCGTATTCGGATGGGTTCCCGTATTTATCTGGTGTGTAGTTGGTGGTATCTTCTTCGGTGGTCTTCAGGACTTCGGTTCCTTATTTGCATCCGTACGTAATGAAGGTAAATCCGTAGGTGAAATCATTGAAACCTCTATGGGAGCAAAAGCAAAGAAATTATTCATCATCTTTGCATTACTTGTACTTATCCTGGTAATTGCATCTTTCGTTAACGTTGTTGCCGGAACATTCTTTACACCTGAAGGCGGTTTTGGTATTGTTAAAAATCCTACCGGTAACCAGACAACTGCAATGATTTCCTTATTATTCATTGTACTTGCAATTATTTATGGTATCTTAACAACACGTTGTGGTATGAAGACATTACCTGCAACAATCATCGGTATCATTGGTATCATCATTTCTGTTATCATTGGTCTTAACTTCGGTTTTGCTATGGGTCGTTTAGCATGGATTATCTTCGTTGGTGTTTATATCACAGTTGCTTCCTTAGTTCCTGTATGGATCTTATTACAGCCTCGTGATTACTTATCCAGCTTCCTGCTTTATGCGATGATTGCACTTGCAGTTATTGGTATTATTATGTCTGCATTTACAGGAAATGTATCCTTTACAATTCCTGCATTTACAGGATGGAAGACAGCAATCGGTCCTATGTTCCCTGCACTGTTTATCACAGTAGCATGTGGTGCTTGTTCCGGTTTCCACAGCTTAATTTCTACAGGTACATCTTCTAAGCAGCTTGACAACGAAAAGAATGCAAAGCCTATCGGTTACGGTTCTATGTTAATTGAATCTGCATTAGGTATCATTTCCTTAATCGCAGTTGGTATGGTATTCGAAAAATATACAGCCGGTGAATTCGGTTCACCTGCAGTAGCATTTGCGGCTGGTATCGGTTCCATGTTCGGTGCTGAAACTTCTGCAGTTTATGGTACAATTTATGCATTATTAACATTAGCAGTTTCTGTATTTGCTCTTACAAGCTTAGATACAGGTACACGTTTAAGCCGTTTCATGTTCTCTGAATTATTCTTAAAAGATGAAGAAGAATCTTATAAAGAAGCAGCAGGCGTACGTAAAGTTTTAGCTCATCCTTTATTCGGTACAACCTTAATGGTTCTTATCGGATGTATCCTTGGAGGATTAAAGTTAGCTCAGATTTGGGGCTTATTCGGTGCTGCTAACCAGTTACTTGCTGGTATTGCACTTATGGCTGTAGCAGCTTGGCTTGGTAACGTAGGTAAGAACAACAAGATGTTCTTCATTCCTATGATCTTCATGCTTGCAGCAACTCTTACAAGCTTAGTTATTACCATTATTGGTAAGATTAAGATGGTTGCAGGCGGTGCAGCAGCTTGGGGCGATTGGTTCCAGTTATTATTCGCAACCGCTATGACAGTTCTTGCTGTAATCTTAGTTATTGAAGGTTGCCAGACATTTATGTCTCAGAAGAAAAAAGCTGAATAATCATTTAATCCGATTATGAAGTAAATAATTAAATTGGAGGTACCGTAAGTCTGCGGTACCTCTTTTTTGGTTGAATTTTATCCATTTACACTGTATAATTATATTATAGAAGGTAATTGGTTCTATCTTGTATTGGATAACGAATTACTATAAAGGGAGGGTGTATATGAATACTGTAATTACAATCGGAAGACAGTTTGGTTCTGCCGGACGTGAAATAGGACAGAAAGTAGCAGCACATTTTGGGATTAAATGTTATGATAAAGAGTTATTGTCCAGAGCTGCAAAAGAGAGCGGTTTCTGCGAGGAAATGCTTGAAAATCATGATGAGAGGCCCACTAGCTCATTTCTTTATAATCTGGTAATGGATACATATTCTTTTGGCTACAATGCATCCCATTTCGTTGATATGCCTATTAGTCATAAAGTGTTTTTGGCTCAGTTTGATACAATTAAGAATATCGCTGCAGAAGGTCCTTGTGTGATTGTAGGAAGATGTGCAGATTATGCTTTAAATGATATGAAGAATTGCTTGCATGTGTTTATTTACGGCGACGAAAAGACTAAAACACAGCGTATTATGGAAAAATACAATTTAGATTCTTATAAGGCTAAAGACATGTGCAATAAGAAAGATAAACAGCGCCAGAGCTATTATAATTATTATTCCTCTAAGAAATGGGGTAGAGCTGACAGCTATAATTTATGTATTAACAGTAGTGTATTAGGCGTAGACGGTACCGTGAAGTTGTTGATACAGTATATTGAAGATTTTGAAGCTTGTCAGAAGTAATAAAATGAAAAAGAATAAGCAAAATTGCTTATTCTTTTTTTATTTATATTTTTAATTTATATATATTAGGATTTCTTGATTTCATCCCATAAACTTTCAATATAATTGTTTGATAAATCAATATGTTCGGGACTGTTCCTGAAGTAATTATTCTTGGATGAATGATATTGCTTTTTGTATTTCTTCATGCGATTCATTTTATTTCTGGATTTGATTACCGGTATTATTTTAAAAATTATATAAAGAAATAATAATATAACTACAAACAATATGTATATTAAGGCTAGTAATTCAGTGGACATAGAGACCTCCTTGTTATTCCAAGCGTTAGCGCGGAGAAGTAGCCAGACAGAAACAACTATTCGCAAAACACAAGTTTAACGAATAGTTATAGGTATTCCACGCATGCTGAGACCCTCGTATCGACTCGTGGTTTACATAATATACTTATGTCAACCAACGGCTTCTATAACTCTGATTTATCAATATAATCTATCGTACTGTTATATTTTGTAATTTGTTTTTTATAATTTGCAGGCAAATGATGATTATTATTTACCGGTGGAACTTTTGGTGATAAATATTTTTCATTAAAATCCTCAACCGCTGATTTAGCTGGATTTTTGCGTTTTTTACGTATTTTGATGAATGTATATATATATACCAACGCTAAAAAAGCAATTAGCAATAAAAGAAATAATTTCATTTTAAATCTCCACTATATAATTCGAAATTAAACCGGAAATAACTCATCAGAATCCATTAATATTGTAAAAGGTCCGTCATTGACTAAAGAAACCTTCATATTAGCGCCAAATTCACCTGTTTGTACAATGTTAACAGATTCGGATGCTTTATCAATGATATATTGATAGATATCGTTTGCCAGATCAGGATTACCGGCTTTGGTGAATGATGGACGGTTGCCTTTTTTACAATCTGCATACAAAGTAAATTGTGAAATTATTAACAATTCGCCATTGACGGAATTTAAATTTAAATTTGTTTTTCCGTTTTCATCTTCAAAAATTCTTAAATTTAGTAATTTGGTTATCATTTTATCAGCTATTACATAATTATCAGATTCTGAAACACCTACGAGAACCAATAAACCGGATTCTATCTTCCCAATGATTTTATTATTTACCGATACACTTGCTTCGGATACTCTTTGTACAACAAATTTCATATACTACTACTCTCTTTTATCGTCTTTTTCTGTTTTTTTCTTTGCCGATTGAAAAAGCTTTACTTTGAAAAACTTTTTCGCCATCCTGTTTTCTCTTGTGATTAATTTGTTATCAACAATTTTGTCCAAATTTTGATATTGAATAGATTCCGTCGGTAATCCTTTTTTTGAAAGAGACTTTTCAACCATATGCCTGATTCCAGCATATAATACTGCAAAGAAAGGTACACCAATTATCATTCCGGGGATACCTAAAAGACCGCCAAAAATCGTGATTGAGAAAATTACCCAAAAGCTCGATAATCCGGTAGATTCGCCTAAAATCTTGGGACCAATGACATTTCCGTCTAATTGCTGCAAGAATAAAATGAATATAATGAAATACAAGCATTTAAGAGGATCTACCATTAATATCAATATGGCACTGGGTATTGCACCAAGGAAGGGGCCAAAAAAGGGAATAATATTGGTTAAACCAACGATTACACTAACCAATAAAGCATAGGGAATATTAAGAACACTGGTTCCGGCAAAACAAATTAATCCAATGATTGCAGAATCCAAAATCTTTCCGCTGATAAATCCAACAAAAGTATCGCTTACAAAACGTACATCATTAATGATATTATTTGCGGTATCATTTTTAAATATAGCATAAGTAATTTTTTTGGACTGACTTGAAAAGATTTCTTTGCTAAATAATACATATACAGCGATAATGACACCAATTACGAAATCCCATAATACCTTTAATACATTGATTAAGCTCAATGAAACTGTTTTTACGATTGACTCTAATTGAGGTATGATATTATTATTCAAAAAGTTATTAAACTCTTCTGAATACATGTCAATTAACTGAATAACCAATTTTTCGATATCCGGATTTTTTTCAAAGAATTTATTAATCCAAAATGTAAGGTTGGTAACATAGGTTGGAAATTGTGTTGAAATACTTTGGATACTGGTAACAATATTCGGGATAAGAATCCTAAAAAAGATATAAAAAACAAAAAACACAAAGATTAATGTAAATGTTACGGAAATGACACGCATCCACTTGTGCTTTTGCTCATTTAAAGGAGATTTATGTGTAAATAAAGGAATTAACACTTTGGCTTCTGTTGAATTTACTAAAGGAGTTAATAAGTACGCAACAACAATACCATAAATAATCGGACTGGCAATGGTTACAAATTTATCCAGTTTTGAAACAAATATTTCTCCGTGAAATAATAAATAGTAAAATAATAATGATGCTGCCACTACGAGGAAGGATGTAATACCCAGGCTGATGTGCTTTTTGTCTAAATGTAATTTCATATATATTCATAACCCCCTTCAGGTTTTTAATTGAATTATTATACACAAATTAAGTATATCATTTTTGCAATAATTATACTATAGATTATTCTTTAAATATGTTAAAATAATATACAGATAAATTGTTTTGGAGGTAATATGAAGCTACAGCAAGTATTAAGTTATATTCGAAGAGCAGTTGATGATTATCATATGATAGAAGAAAATGATAAAATTGCAATCGGCATTTCCGGTGGAAAAGACAGTCTTACACTACTCTACGGCTTACATGGATTAAAAAGATTTTATCCGAAAAAATTTGAAATTCATGCAGTAACCGTTGATTTGGGTTTTGATAATCTGAATTTGGATAAAATAAAGGAAATATGCAAAGAACTTGAAATTGAATATACAATAGTAAAAACAGATATTGCTGATGTAATATTTAATCAGCGTATGGAAACGAATCCATGTTCTTTATGTGCCAAAATGCGTAAAGGTGCGTTAAATGATGCCATTAAAGCTACAGGATGTAATAAAGTGGCTTATGCACACCATAAAGATGATGTAATTGAGACAATGCTTATGTCTTTAATCTATGAGGGACGTTTTCATACATTCTCACCTGTGACCTATTTGGATAGGATGGATTTAACAGTTATACGTCCTTTAATGTATATGAACGAAGCTGATGTAATTGGTTTTATCAATAAATATGAAGTACCCGTAGTAAAAAGCCCCTGTCCTGCGGATGGACACACGAAACGTGAGTATATCAAAAATTTATTGAAAACCATTAACCAGGAAAATCCGGGTGTAAAAGAAAGAATGTTCACAGCTATTCAAAATGGTTTAAAACCTTATGAACTGCTTTAAAGAATTATTCTAAAAGATCCTATCATTCCGGATAAATATTTTAATAAGGAATAAGTAATATTCATGGAAAATAGTAAAAATTATCATGATGAACAAAATAATATAAATACATTAAGAATGCGTGAAGTTCTTGATACTCTTCCGCCCTTTTGCAAACAATTTTTTCGCGGTATTCAGGAATACACTTCTTCCAGAACCAGACTTGCATATGCCTATGATATCAGAGTGTTTTTTGAGTATATTCAGAAAAATAATCCGGCATGTTCTAAAATGGAAATTTGTGACTTTGATTTACCTATTTTAGATAAGGTTAAAAAGGAAGATATTGAAGAGTATATGGAATATATTACTCTTTATGAAAAGGACGGAAAGCAATATACTAATAATGAACGTGGTAAAAAGCGTAAATTAGCTGCACTTAGAAGTTTCTATAACTACTTCTTCTGTGCAGAAAAGATAACTACGAATCCGGCTGCATTAGTTCCGCTACCGAAACAACATGAAAAAGAAATTATCAGGTTAGATATTGATGAGGTTGCGATTCTTTTAGATCAGGTTGAGGATGGTACGAAGCTTACTAAGAATCAAAAAAGATATCATGAAAAGACCAAAATTAGAGATGTTGCCCTTCTGACTCTCTTATTAGGAACCGGAATCCGTGTTTCTGAATGTGTTGGAATTGATATTAATGATGTGGATTTCAAAAATAGTGGAATTAAAATCAGAAGAAAAGGTGGTTATGAAACTGTTGTATACTTTGGCGATGAAGTTGAAGAAGCGCTTCATGATTACCTGGAAAAAAGACATCATATGATACCAATGGAAGGACATGAAAATGCTCTATTTCTCTCGTTACAAAATCGTAGGATTACGGTTAGAGCTGTTGAAAATCTCGTTAAGAAGTATGCATCTAATGTTACCAGTTTGAAAAAGATTACCCCACATAAATTAAGAAGTACTTACGGAACTACCTTATATCAGGAAACCGGCGATATTTATCTTGTGGCTGATGTATTAGGTCATAAAGATGTAAATACAACCAGAAAGCACTACGCTGTTCAGGAAGAAAACAGACGCAGGCAGGCGGCTAAAGCTGTTAAATTGCGGGAAAATCTGTAGTATATATAATATATATACAATGAGTTAATAACATTAATAAACGAATTCGCAACTATAATAAGGTAAAATGATATATTGTCCGGAAGTAATATTTTCGTCTTCAAGAGCATTGATGTGAATTACCTCATTGATATATTTTTCATATGAGGAATAAAAGTCATCATCAGCGTAATCTTCCGCATAGGACCATAATGTGTCTCCGGATTCGATTAATACACTTTTATAATATTTATATTTCATCTGAGCTGCTTCGTCACTTGACTGTGCTTTGGCTTTAGTTCCGAAACAAAAGATGGATAAAAACGTTATGATAAAGAAGGTACAGATAATCATTAATGCCTGACGGCGTAACTGTCTGTTCCTTCTTATTTTATTATTTCTGATTCTGCGTTCACTGATTGTATTATTCATAGATTCCTCCAAACTAACGAACATTTGTTGCGAACAGCTGTTCTGTATATTGGTATTATATCGAACGAATATTCTGATGTCAATAGAAAACAAGCAAAAAATCGAACAAATATTTGGAATATATGTTTGCTTTTTGCTTTTTGATATGTTATACTTGACCCATAAACAGTTAAGGAGGTTATTTTATGGCCCACGGTAAGATTAGCAATAAACAACAGGAAATTTTGAATTATATTAAAGAAGAAATTTTAAAAAGAGGTTATCCGCCGGCAGTTCGAGAAATTTGTGAAGCGGTGAATTTAAAGTCCACCTCTTCTGTCCATTCTCATTTAGAGACCCTTGAAAAGAACGGCTATATCCGAAGGGACCCTACGAAGCCCAGAGCTATTGAAATTTGTGATGACAGCTTCCAGATGGTACGTACCGAAATGGTTAGCTTGCCTGTTGTAGGACAGGTAGCGGCCGGTCAACCGATTTTAGCGGAAGAAAATATTGAAAACTATTTCCCTGTTCCGGCTGAATTTGTTCCGCGTGGTGATTCCTTTATTTTAAATGTAAAGGGAGATTCCATGATTAATGCAGGTATCTTCAGTGGTGACCAGGTCTTTGTAAACGCATGTAATACAGCCAGAAACGGTGAAATTATCGTAGCTTTAATTGATGATTCCGCAACTGTAAAAACATATTATAAGGAAAATGGTTACATAAGACTTCAACCTGAAAATGATGATATGGATCCCATCATTGTAGATGATTGTCAGATTTTGGGAAAGGTTTTTGGGGTGTTTAGAATTTTCCACTAAATGAAAATAATTTATTTTTTGAATTTGTGTATCAAAAGGGATTACCTTGGATAAAATAAAGTTGAAACCATAATTATATCAATGAACGTATGGTAAAAATTTTACGGAGGTATCCTATGAACAATAAATATTTGGACTATGTTGCACTTACTATTGCTATTATCGGTGCTGTAAACTGGGGACTTATCGGTTTATTTTCCTTTGATTTAGTTGCATTTATCTTTGGAAATATGTCACTTGTTTCCAGAATCGTTTACACATTAGTGGGGCTTAGCGGACTTTATCTGGTTACATTTTATATGTATCCCGGTAACGACAGGTGCGACGGCTAATTTGAGTTAATTCAGAATAATATAAATTTAATTGAATTAATTTCTTCAAAATCATAAAAAAGAGACTCATCAAAACAATGAGTCTCTTTTTATATACTTTATAAAATAATTTATTTAAGTTCGTCTGCTTCTACTCTTTTTCCGTCTTTCCAGATTCTTTCTAAATCATAGAATAAGCGGTTTTCACGGTCAAAGATGTGAACAATAATATCACCAAAATCCTGTAAAATCCAGTTAGCTGTATTGTAGCCTTCCATCTGCTTTAAAGGATAACCGGCTTTTCCTAATTTTTCATCAACTGCATCAGACATAGCCTGAATTTGACTACTGTTATTTCCGCCGGCAATAATGAAATAATCAGCAAGAACAGATACTTCGCTGATGTCTATAATGGCGATATCTTCTGCTTTTTTATCTTCTAATGCTTCTACAGCTAAAAGAACCATTTCTTTAATGTTCTGTTTTGTCATTTTAGTCCCTCCTATTGATATAATATTCATAGGTTTCCCTGGTTGCAGGGTCTGTTTCCTTGCCGCAGGATTCCAAATAATTCAATATGTTTTCCAGTATCATTATTAATGCAGCGTCTAAATCCTGAAATGCTAATTTTCTGATTTCGGATAAATTCGGTAATGGTTTCCGTCCGGGTTCGATATAGTCAGCAACATAGATAATTTTATCTAATAGCGTCATTTCCGGTCTGCCTGTTGTATGATATCTGATAGCATTTAATATAGTCTCGTCTTCTATTGCGTATTTTTTGCAAGCAATGATGGCACCGACTTTTCCATGGAGTAATGCGGTGTTTTTAGCTTCAGTAACGGAATAACTGACATTATTTTTGCTACAAAGTGAAAACATCTTTTCATCAGAATAACATTTTGCACAGTCGTGTAACAGACCTGCTAAAAGTGCAGTATCTTGCGGGATGCCGTGAATTGATGCTAACATTGCTGCAGTGTAGGCAACACCTAGTGTGTGTGCAAAACGTTTTTCATCCATTTCCTTTTCGATGGAATCTCTGATCTTTTTGAATTTATCAGGTTTCATAATAACTCCTTTTAGAAATCAGCCGGATTCCGGTATAAATTATGCTCATTTATATAAGCAATTACAGAATTGGGTGTCAGATATTGTACCGATTGTCCTTTAGCTATCTTTTCACGGATTTCGGTTGATGATACTGTGAAAAGCCGCTCCGGTAACATTAATATTTTGGCACCATACTTTACTTTTAATTCTTCGGCTTTATTTTTGATTTCTGTAAAGTCTTTATCTCCACGTACAGATGCAATCAAAGTACAATTTTGAAAAATAACGGAAACTTCTTTCCATTTTTCGATGGTAAATAAGTTGTCGGCACCTAAAATAAAGTAAAGTTCAGCGTTTGGAAGCTGTTTACGAAGGTATAATAAGGTTTCAAAGGTATAAGTATTCCCTTCACGCTCTGTTTCTATGGTAGACAAAGAAAAAGCTGGATTGTCGCTAATGGCCAGTTGAACCATATTATTTCGATGTTCTTTTGAAACAATATCAGCTTCATTTTTCATATAAGACTGTCCGCTTGGCATAATTAAGACTTGGTCAAGATGAAAGGTTTCAAGTGCCTGTTCAGCCAGTAAAAGATGTCCTATATGAATCGGATTAAATGTACCGCCGAGAATTCCGATTTTACGTTTATTATCCATAGGTGTCACCATCTGTATCTGTCCCCGATTTATAAAGGAAGATTAATTTTTTTGTTATCTTTATTTTCTTTATAAAGAACTATTTTTTTGCCGATTACCTGTACAACCTGAGAACGGGTACGTTCTGCCAGAACGGATGCAATTTCTTTGGGATCATCAAAGCAGTTCTTTAATACGGCAATTTTGATTAATTCTCTGGTATTAAAAGCTTCGCTTACTGCTTCCGTAACTTCGGGAGTAAGTGAACTTTTTCCGATTTGAAAAATCGGGTCAATATTCATTGCAAGGCCTTTTAAGTAGGCACGTTGTTTACTGGTCATAGCTAATCTCCTATTTGTAATAATCAAAGGCAAGACCGTACATACGCACTGTATCACCTTCCTGGATGCCCAATTCTTCAAGCTGTTCCAAAATTCCGTTTAATTTCAGGAAATTCTGGAAGAATGTGAATCCTTTTTCGGATTCTAAGTTGGTATATCCAAGCATTTTTTCGATTCTGGGTCCTTCTACAACATATACATTTTCTTCTTCGTCGTAGGTTACCGTGAACGGATCATCTGCAGAGGCAATCATGAATTCGGGGAAGAATTCCTGTTCAAATACAACCGCTTCCTGCGGTGCTTTGTCCAGTAAGTTTCTGACAAAGTATAAAAGTTCACGGATTCCTTTGCCGCTGATTGCAGATATGGGGAATACGGAGATTCCCTGAGGCTCGAATTCCTTCTTTAAAGCCGCTACAGGGTCATTTTCTTCAGAAGGATCATAAATCATATCAATCTTATTAGCAGCAATTACCTGAGGTCTTTTAGCGATTTCAGGATTGTAATTTTCAAGTTCCTTATTGATGGCGTAAATATCTGCTATCGGATCACGTCCTTCTGTAGATGCAGCATCAACAATGTGAATCATGACTTTGGTTCTTTCGATATGACGTAAAAATTCAAAACCGAGACCGATTCCTTCGCTGGCGCCTTCAATTAATCCGGGAATATCAGCAATTACAAAGCCCTTTGCATCATCTAAATCAACCACACCTAAATGAGGATTTAGGGTGGTGAAATGATAATTTGCTATTTTGGGTCTTGCATTACTAACCTTAGATAAAAAGGTGGATTTTCCTACATTAGGAAATCCTACAAGGCCAACATCTGCAATTACCTTTAATTCTAATTGAAGTTCAAGTTCTTTAGCGGGCTGGCCGGGTTGTGCATATTTAGGAGCCTGCATGGTGCTGGTTGCATAATGCTGGTTACCGTTACCGCCTTTACCGCCTTCTATTAATACAAATCGTTTATTTTCGCCTGATAAGTCTGTAATTACCTTGCCGGTTTCTGCTTCTTTTACAACAGTACCGGGAGGCATTTTTAAGATAAGGTCAGAACCGTTTTTTCCGCGGCAGTTTCTTTTTCCGCCGTTTTCACCATCTTCCGCATGATATTTACGAACATGTCTGTAATCGGTCAATGTGTTAAGACCTTCGTCAACTACCAAAATGACGCTGCCGCCATGACCGCCGTCGCCACCGTCAGGACCGCCGTTAGGTACATATTTTTCACGTCTGAAAGAAACATGTCCATCGCCGCCTTTACCACTGCGGACATAGATTCTTGCTCTGTCTGCAAACATAATTTAAATTCCTTTCTCTAACAAATTTGAACACAAACTTGTAATGGAAAAAAAGGCTTCAAACAACTATATTATTGTTTGAAGCCCGATTCATCGTACTATTTTTCTACAGGATAAACAGAAGCCTGTTTTTTGTCTCTTCCTTTTCTTTCGAATTTAAGTACACCATCAACTAATGCGAATAAAGTATCATCGCCGCCAATACCTACGTTAACGCCGGGATGAATCTTTGTTCCGCGCTGTCTGTATAAAATGTTTCCTGCTTTTACGAATTGTCCGTCAGCTCTTTTCGCACCTAATCTCTTGGATTCGGAATCTCTACCGTTCTTAGTAGAACCAACACCCTTTTTATGAGCGAAAAATTGAAGGTTCATCTTTAACATGGTTTACACCTCCTTGAATTTTAATTCCAAATACTTCTTACCGTAGTCTTCTACGATACCGTTCAATCCCAAAATAAAAGAATTCATTAGAAGTGTTCCTTCTTTAGAAAGTCTTTTCGTAAACTTGCAATCAATTACGCCTTTGCGCTCATCCGTATGAATGTCCATTTCCTCATGTGCCAATTCGCTTAGAGAATTAATGGTATTGATTGTCAAAACGGAAACAGCAGCACATACAATATCCTTACCAAACTTTGCATAGCCTGCATGTCCTTTACATGAAAATCTTTCAAATTCACCGTCTTGGGATTTATAAATAATAATGGTCGTCATAACCTGTTTCCTACATACTAAGCGTTGATCTTTTCAATCTTAACCTGTGTGTATGCCTGTCTATGACCATTTTTCTTATGATAACCGGTTTTTCTCTTGTACTTGTAAACGATTACCTTACGGAACTTACCCTGTTCCATAACAGTTGCAGTAACATTAGCATTAGCTACATCTCCGGCAACTTTAAGTTCATTATCGCTGATAGCAATAACCTGGTCAAATGTGACAGTATCTCCGGGTTCTGCATTTAATTTTTCAACTTTGATTACATCACCTTCGGAAACTTTGTACTGTTTTCCACCTGTTGCAATGATTGCGTACATATGGGCACCTCCTTCTAATCAGTGAAACTGATTTTACTCGCTAACTTCGGTGGCGCATAGGCGCACTTCTACCTCGTTATGCGGCATACTCAAATAATATAACACCTATGATTGGTAATGTCAAGTAATTTTGTTAAAATAATCTGCTGTTGGTTTGGAAGTCTTTTTCCTTGTAATTTCAACGATTCCCAGCGGTGTCATATCAATTAATCTTGTATATACTTTATCCTCTTTCAGGTAGGTTGAAAGTGTTGTTAAAAGCTTCTCTTTTTCTTCATCGGTATTCATATTAATAAAGTCAACCATAATAATACCGGAATAATTACGGAGCCTTAATTGACGTGCCACTTCCCTGGCAGCTTCTAAATTAACTTTTAATGCAAAATTTTTATTTGTTTTTACACCGGATGCTGATTTTCCGGAATTGACGTCAATCACAATCATGGCTTCCGTAGGTTCGATAATCAAATATCCGCCGCTGGATAACCATACTTTTTTAGAAAGAATTTGTGAAATATGAGTATCCAGGCTATACAATTTTGAAAGGCTTAAAAGCTCATCTTTATAAAACCTTACAGGAATTCCGCTCATATGACTGATGCAAAGATTATATACAGAAGGGACATCCGTAATTAACTCCTCAATGAAATTTCCGGGGAAATCCTTTATTTTTTGGATGATATCCGGCGGTGTACTGTAAAAGCAGGTAAATACCGTACGATGACGGTATACTGTATTAATTTCTTCAAAAGTATGAATAAATGATTCCATTTCTTGGAGTAACACAGTGTAATCACCTAAATCACCGGCATTGGTCCGGATAGTAAACTGATACTTTTTGCGATTTCCGGCACCATGGTTAGAAAGGATATCCTTGATACGGTTCTTTTGTACTTCTGTTAACTTAGAGGAGAATTTCATACCGTGACCGGAATTTTTACAGATGCAATATTGTCCTTTTAGTTCTAATCGTGCACTTGCCATGGGAAGTTTTGTTTTCAGTGCTTCTTCAATTATTTGGAGAACCAATTCATCTCCCGCTTTAGGTGCATAGGCATCTGCTTCATATTCCCTGTTTGCAAGAAGCGGATTTTTACATTCTTTTAATGGTAAAAAGACCTTTCTTCCGTCTCCGATAGAGGCAAAAGCACCATTTAAGGATGGAACAACCTCTTCAATTCTTGCCAGATAAATATTGCCCAGCAAGGTTTCAGATTCCGGCAAAGATGCTGTCTGCAGCATATAGGGTTCTTTTTGATCAAACAAAAAAGCACATAAATGATTTTGTTGTTTGGTAATGATTAACTTTCCCATAAAAACTCCTTAGGAAATAAGCGGTAATAATTTCCCCTTTTTGGTGCGCTTGTAGGTCTCTAAACGATAAATCTGAAAAGCAAATTCCGGTACGGAAACGCCGATACTTTCTAAAAAGGTTTCCAGAACAAAACCGGGCTTTATATTGCTTCCGCTACCGGCATCTAACAACAGGTAAACCTGTTCTCCCCTGATTTCCAAAGCATAAATTCCTTCTTTTAAGTCAATTTCCTTTTCACTTTTCTTTGTTTTTTTAGTAACGGTAATGTTGTCCTGTGCATAAAAGGATGTAAGTTTCTCTTTCCAATCGGCAGGAAGCGTTATGGTATCACGGAAGGTTACCAGGTAATCTGCAGCTGCAACACTTGCCATGGCATTTCCTTCTTTTTCATCTAATACTTTCACATCCAATATGCGGATACCCTCTACCATGACAGCATTTAAAGCATTCATCATTTCACGTCTGCCGGGAAAAGAATTCAGTTCTACATCAAAATATTCACCGCTGCTCTCGTGTCCCACGGAAAGCGGGGATGCAAAGGACATAATCTGATGGGGATTAAAACCGCTTGAATAGGCGATATCAATATCCGCTCTGCGGATTGCTTTTTGGAAATATCTCATAATATCCAAATGGCCGATGAATTTCACCGATCCTTCTTTGGAAAATTTAATTCTGACTTTCATAATTTTGGCCTTTCTTTCGTCTGTTATTCCTTCGTTTTAAAGCAAATACCGGTTCCGAATACGGATGCACCGCAGCCCTGACACTGCATGCTGCAGTTAGGAGATACGGTTTCGGCTTTGGCTTTTAGCCATTCGCGGAGAAGGAAACTCTTGGTAATACCTGCATCAATGAAATCCCAGGGGAATATTTCATCTTCACTTCTTGCTCTTGTCGTATAGAAATCAGGATCTACGCCACATTCTTTAAAGGTGTCCATCCATACATCATTTTTGTAAAATTCACTCCAAGCATCATAGATACAACCGTTTTCATAGGCTTTTCGTATGACATCATTCAATTTTCTGTCACCTCTTGCCATGATACCTTCCATTACGCTGACATCGGCTTCGTGCCAATTGTATTTGATGCTCTTCTGATTCAGCTGTTTGGTAATGGAATTACGGGTCAAATAAGCCTTATCAAGGAAGGTTTCCTTGGTATCCTGGGAAGCCCACTGGAAGGGCGTAAAAGGCTTGGGAATAAAGAACGAGGTACTTGCAACAATCTGCACTCTTCCGTTTCTTTTTTCTTTGGGAACGGTTTCGTAATATACTGCCGCAATTTTATTACAAAGTTCGCCGATTCCTTCAATATCTTCTTCTGTTTCAAAAGGCAGACCGAGCATGAAATAAAGCTTCACTCTGGACCAGCCGCCTTCAAATGCCAGCTTTGAACCTTCTAAAATGACTTCTTCGGTAAGTCCCTTATTGATGACATTCCTTAAACGCTGACTGCCTGCTTCGGGCGCAAAGGTAAGACTGCTTTTACGGACATCCTGTACCTTTTGCATAACATCCAAAGAAAAGGCATCAATACGCAGGGAAGGCAATGAAATATTGATTTTACGCTTATTACATTCATCAATTAAAAAGTCAATCAATTCCGGTAACTTCGAATAATCGCTGGAACTTAAGGAACTTAAGGAGATTTCCTCGTGGCCGGTATTTTTCAGCATTTCAAGGGCGTAATCCTTTAATTTGTTTACATCACGCTCTCTTACGGGACGATATAACTGTCCTGCCTGACAAAAACGGCATCCTCTGATACATCCTCTTTGGATTTCAAGAACTACCCTGTCCTGAGTCACCTTAATAAAAGGCACAACCGGTTTCATAGGATAGTAAGTATCTGAAACATCCTTAACCAGTTCCTTGGTAACGGTCATGGGAATACCGTCATAAAGCGCTTTTCTTTCCGCAATGGTTCCGTCTTCGTGATAACGCACCTCGTACAAAGAAGGTACATAAATTCCGGGAATCATTGCAGCTTTCATTAAAAAGTCCTTACGTGACATGTCAGAGTGCTTATATTCCTTGTATAAGTCAATCAAATTACGATATTGTGTTTCGCCCTCACCGATATAAAATAAATCAAAAAAGTCGCAAATAGGTTCCGGATTATAGCTGCAGGGACCGCCGCCGATAACGATAGGGTCCTCTTCGGAACGGTTTTTGGAAAGCATGGGAATCCCGGAAAGGTCCAAAATTTGAAGAATATTGGTATAACACATTTCGTATTGGAGCGTAATACCTAAGAAATCAAAGTCCTTAACCGGTTCCTGGGATTCCAGTGCAAATAAAGGAATCTGTTCTTTTCGCATGATAGCGTCTAAATCCACCCAGGGGGAATATACTCTTTCACACCAAACATCTTCAAATTGATTTAACATATCATAGATAATCTGAATCCCTAAATGTGACATGCCGATTTCATAAACATCGGGAAAGCACATGGCAAACCGGACGTCAATCTCCTCTTTGTTTTTCATAACGGCATTGACTTCGTTGCCTATATATCGCGCAGGCTTTTCTACCTGCATTAAAATATCATCTGTTAAAGCCAGTTTTCTCATATAAAACCTCTTGTGTATTGTTATTTTCGTTGTATTACCAAAAACAAGTATAGCCGAAATTCACGGATAAATCAATGGATATCAAAACTGCATTGTTTCAGTTAATAGATTTTGAAGTTTTTGCAAAATATCTATATATTTTCCTCCTATGTAACTACTGCTGATGATAACGGCACTGAAAAGAAGTACAGAAAAAACGAAACGTAGCCGAAGTCCTGCCATATAGCCCTTTTGAGACGTGTTTGGATAATCTTCGGCTGTTTTATCGTCAGATGGTGCAAAAGCCCCTGTTTGAGCCTTTAAAGGTGTTTCATTCTGATGATAAAAGAAGAACTGCTCCCGTTCTTTGCATAAGGCCAGATTTTTGTTGGCAGTTTGACGTATTTTATTGATTTCGGAAAGGCTCTCTTGTGAACATCTTTTTGTATTGGTGCAATTGTTTTCTTTTTTCATATATACCTTAAAAATGTGGATTCATTGATTCACTAAAATAATTATGCACCACATAGACAAACTATGCAGTGCATATATTTTGAATTCATTATTTCACTTTGTTAAAAAAGCAACTGTTTTTTCCGGTGTGACAGGCCTGACCTACGGGATCCACTTTCGCCAATAAAGTATCCAAGTCACAATCTAAATACAATTCTTTAACATGCTGATAATTTCCGCTGGTATCGCCTTTGATCCATAATTCATTCCTGCTTCGGCTGAAATAAGTCATAATTCCGGTGTCTAAGGTTTTTAAGTATGCTTCTTCGTTCATATAAGCAACCATTAAAACTTCTCCTGTTTCATGGTGCTGGGTTACAACAGGAAGCATCCCGTCAGAATTCTTTTTCAGGGTTTCCCAAGGGAAACTGCTTTTGGCGTTTTCCATCTTATAAGCTTCCTTTCGTGCTGAGAACTTCCGTGATACGGGGATCTTTGGTGGTGGCCATATCAAGGGCTTTTGCAAAGGCTTTAAACATGGCTTCAATCATATGATGATTGTTAATACCGGAAAGCATTTTGATATGCAAATTCATACCTGCACTGTAAGAAATTGCATAGAAAAATTCACGGATTAATTCTGTTTCCAGATATCCTACACGTTCTGCGGTAAAATCACATTCAAAGTTAAAATATGGTCTGCCGCACAAATCAAGGGCACAAAGGCACAAGGCATCGTCCATGGGTAAAATACAGGAACCGTAACGTGTGATGCCCTTTTTATCGCCGATGGCCTCTTTGATGGCATTTCCGAGCACAATACCGGTATCTTCTACCGTATGATGACCGTCCACTGCCAAATCCCCCTTTACGCTGAGGGATAAATCAAAGAATCCATGCTTTGCAAAGCCTTCCAGCATATGGTTGAAAAAGCCGATGCCGGTTTCTATTTTAGATTCTCCCGTTCCGTCAATCTCAAGAGAAAGCATAATATCTGTTTCTTTCGTGGTTCTGTTTATTGTTGCATTACGACTCATAAAATCCTCTTTTCCGTACCGCTTAAACGATACCGGTTTGCTATCATTTATTTTTCAAATCTGACTGCAATGGAATTTGCATGTGCGGTTAAACCTTCCGCAGTTGCAAAGTATTCAATATCCTCGTGTACTTTGGCAAGTGCACTTTGGGAATAGGAAATAATACTGGTCTTTTTCAGGAAATCATCTACGTTTAACGGTGAAAAGAATCTGCTGGTTCCGTTGGTAGGTAAAATGTGATTGGGACCTGCAAAATAGTCACCTAAGGGTTCGGATGAATATTCGCCAAGGAAAATAGCACCTGCATTTTTAATCTTGGTCATGGTTTCAAAAGGATTCACCGTTAAGATTTCCAAGTGCTCGGTTGCAATTTCATTGGCTGCATCAATGGCATCTTCCATATTGTCCGCAATGAAAATATAACCGTAATTATCTAAGGATTCACGGATAATCTTTTCGCGGGATAACTGCTTAGTAAACGCTTCAACTTCATCAGAAACCTTCTTAGCCAGTTCTTCACTTGTGGTAATTAAGATGGCACTTGCCATTTCATCATGCTCTGCCTGGGAAAGTAAATCTGCAGCTATATATCTGGGATTTGCTGATTCGTCTGCAAGAACAAGAATTTCACTGGGACCTGCAATGGAGTCAATGCTGACAAAACCAAAACATGCCTTTTTGGCAAGGGCAACGAAGATGTTGCCGGGGCCGGTAATTTTATCCACTTTGGGAATGCTTTCGGTACCGAATGCCATTGCTGCAATAGCCTGGGCTCCGCCGGCTTTATAAATTTCATCTACACCTGCAATATCAGCTGCAACCAAGGTGACAGGCGATACGCTGCCGTCTTTTCCGGGAGGTGTGGTCATAATAATCTTAGATACGCCTGCAACTTTGGCAGGTAAAACATTCATAAGTACGCTGGAAGGATAAGCTGCCTTACCGCCGGGTACATAAACACCTGATTTTTCAATAGGTAAAATTCGCTGGCCTAAAATCGTTCCGTCCGCTTCCGGTACAATCCAGCTGTTCCGAAGCTGTTTTTCGTGGAATTTTTTGATATTTTCCGCAGATTTCTTAATAACATCAACCAATTTAGGGTCAACATTTTGATATGCGGTTTCGATTTCTTCTCTGGTTACCAGAATGTTATCGGCATTAATGTCACAGCCGTCAAATTTCTTTGTATAAGCAAATAAAGCGGTATCTTTATTTGTCTTAATATCAGCAATAATATCATTTACGGTCTGTTCATAAGTACCGTAGCTTTCAGGAGAACGTTTTAACAGTTCTCTTAATAAATTCTGTTTACTGTCTTCGGTTAATTTCACAATACGCATTTTATCATCCGCCTTTCCGATACTATATTAGCAAATTTCTTTCAGTTTGTGAATCAAATCACGGATTCTTTCGGTTTCCATCTGCATACTTACCTGATTCACAATCATTCTTGCAGATAAAGGACAAATCTCTTCCAATACGGACAAACCGTTTTCTTTCAGTGTAGAGCCGGTTTCCACAATATCTACGATTACATCGGATAAACCGACAATGGGTCCTAATTCTACGGAACCGTTTAATTTAATGATATCAACGGTCTGATGTTTTTTGTTATAAAAATAATCTTTCGCAATATTGGGATATTTGCTGGCTACACGGATCATTTCATGATGCTTTAACAGTTCTTCGGCTGATTTGGGACCGCATACGCACATACGGCACTTGCCGAATCCAAGGTCAAGAACTTCGTAAACCCTTTTGTTCTCTTCCATGATGGTGTCCTTACCAACAACGCCGATGTCTGCTGCACCATATTCTACATAAGTAGGCACATCACTTCCTTTAGCCAGGAAAAATTTGAGTTTCAATTCTTCATTTACAAAGATTAATTTACGGGAACTTTTATCTTTCATCTCTTCACAGGTGATACCGATCTGCTCCAAAAGTTCCAGTGTTTTATGGGCTAATCTGCCTTTCCCTAAGGCAAAGGTCAAATATCTGTCATTATTCATTACTGCTCCTTCATATAACCCGTCTTATTCGGGAATTAATACGCATTTGATGTTCTGTTTCCTAAGATCTTTGGCTTTTTGTAACTGCGTGGCATAGTTATCTTTGGTATAAGTAAGTACCTCGGGCTTAGACTCTGTATATGCGGCGTTATTTTGCTTTAATGCCAGCATCAGGTCATCCACAACAACCACAAAACCGATGGCCGGTGCATCCTTGCCGAAATAATCCAAAAGCTTGTCATAACGGCCGCCCTTTGCAATGGCATCACCCACACCGTAGGTAAATACTTTAAAAATCACACCGGTGTAATAATGGTATTTACTAAGCATTCCGAGGTCAAAGGATACATACTTTTCAACGCCGTAATCGCATAATACCAGATATAATTTCTTTAACCGGTTAATGGCATCTAAGGAACGGGGATTGGTAACCACTTCGGCTGCTTTATCCAGCACATCGGCACCTCCGTAGCAGTCTGTTATTGTTAATAACATATCCTTGAATGCAGGAGCGATCTCTTTCTCATTTAAAAGTTCCTCTGCGCCGAAGATATTCTTACCGGAAATATATTCTCTAAGTTCGCTTTCCGTTTCTTCGGAAAGACCTGCCTGTTCACACAAACCTTTGAAATATTCTACTTCTCCGATGCTTACCTGGAATTTTTCAAGTCCGGTGGATAACAGGGATTCAATCATCATGGCAATCATTTCCGCATCAGCTTCAACACTGCCGTCTCCCATCAGTTCGGCACCCATCTGTGTTACCTCTTTGAGCTTACCCTGTAAATTATTTGTATTGGTAAAGGTATTTCCCTGGTAACAAAAACGGATCGGTACATCTTCATCCATGAAATATTTGGCTGCACAACGTGCCATGGATGGTGTAAAGTCAGGTCTTAAAACCAGCGTGTTTCCTTCTTTATCAAAGAATTTATAAAGTTCCTTGGAAGGTGTGGTTCCGATTTTCTTACTGAATACATCAAAGAATTCAAATGTTGGAGTCTGGATATCTTCGTATCCGTATAAATTCAAGGTTTCATGAATTCTGCTCTGTGCACTTAATTTGAGTGCATATTCATTGCCGTAGATATCTCTTACACCTTCAGGCGTATGTACTAATTTCTTACTCATTCTTAATCTCCCGGATGATTCGTCGTTATGTTAATTTTATTTTGTATCGCTTAAAACTTTACTGCTTTAAAGTTCTAATTCGTTACCCAATTAGCAAATAAAACTATTGTCAGTATAATGAAAACTTATACAATTGTCAAATGATTTCTTAAAAATCTCTGTTTTCCAAATCAATTTGTAATACATCAAGATACGGGACTAAAATTCCGTGCTTTTTGGGAATCACATATTCAGGGTTTAATTCATCCATGCGGAAACTTTTACGGCCGCCGTCTTGCGCCCTGTCCCAAAAAAACCGGAGCATATCATAAGGTAAATAATAAAACAGGTCTTTATGGGTATAGTAAATTAAAAAGAAGGCAACACCCTTCTGCTTTTCAAAGGCTTCCATAAAGGCCACCTGATGCTCATGGATGTTTTGCAGGGAAAAAGTGTCCGTTGCACATTCCTTGGCATCAAAACAGACAGGAATTCCCTGTACGACACCGATGTAGTCTACCGTACTTTTCTTTTCAAAGTAGGCCAATGTAATATGTCTGCTTTCTTTATCAATGTTAATGGGGGTAATCGGGGTTGGTACCTTTTGGATTAGCGCCAGATTGTTCTCGGCATATTTTTCATTGGTCCTGTTGATTAAATCCTCTAAGGTAGAACCTCTGAGGCCCCTGGAATTCCAAGTTGCCATTTTACTCCTCTTTTCTGTCTGTTTTCTTATCGGGAACAAAAACAAAAAATATATCTTACTTTTGATATCTTACTTTTGGTTTCCCTGTAACAAGGTTTGATAGATTTTGGGATCTTTATCACAAAGGATAAGTTCCTCTTTTAATCCAAGTGCTTCCGATGCCGGTATTTCCACCCTTGAAGCGTGTAATAACTGATGATGGATTCCGTATTTCTTCTTGTAATTATCATTAAATGCTAAAATACCGTATTTATAATCTCCCAGAAGCGGATGCCCTACGGAAGCCATGTGTGCCCTGATTTGGTGTGTTTTTCCCGTAATCAGTTCTACTTCCAAATAGGTGAGTTCAGAAAGCTTTTGAAGAGGTTTATAGTTTGTTTTAATATAGGATTCTGATTTTTCCACTTTATTTTCTTGACTGACTTGATTAGTCGATGCTTTAATGCTGACTTTATTGGTTTTTTCGTCTTTTTGAAGAAGTCCGTCTATGGATGCTGCTTCTTCAATGGTTCCCTTAACAAAAGTATGGTAAAACTTTCTGATGCTTCTGTCTTTCATCATACGGGAAAGCGCCTGACTGCCGGCTAAATTACATCCGCAAAGTACAATACCGCTGGTGTTCCGGTCAAGTCTGTTACATACGGAAGGTTTAAAGGTGAGAAGGTTTTCCTTTGTGATTTTACCGGTATTAAGCAAATATCCGATGAGCCACTCATTTAAAGAAAGGTCCTCTTCTTTTGCTTTCTGGGTTAAGATTCCGGCCGGTTTATGCAGGGCAAGGAACTGCTCATTTTCAAAAAGTACCGTAATTCCCTTTAAGGAATCGTAGGCTTTCTGATAACTTTGTACCTGTCCGTTTATGTCATCAGAACCGGCGGTAAAACTGTTAAATGTTTCCTCAGACAGAAATAACTTAATCAGATCGCCTTCCGAGAGTTTTTCCTTCCCTTCTGCTTTTTTACCGTTTAGGACAATATTCTTTTTACGGAGCATTTTGTAAAAAAAGGAAGCCGGTGCCATAGGCATAAGCTTATGAAGATATTTATCCAGTCGCTGGCCGGCTTCGTTTCGTTTGATTTCAAATTGATACATAATTCGTCCTTATAAAGATATTTCATATAAAATGGTACGTATTTCGTCATCCCTTTTCAGAGTACGTTCACGTTCCAGTGTATTTAACTGATCTAACCGGTCTGTATATTTGGAGATGTCGGAAAAAATCTTAATGGTCATATCTTTAAAGCCACCCTGCAACAAATGACTTTCCAAATGTGCTTCGCAGGCGTTTTTATCAAGCTTTGGATTTTCCGTATAGCCGCAAATGTTTTTTCCTTCTACTACCATGTGGCTGATTGCAAAATTTTTCTTGTAAGAGGTGAAGTACATATCATACATGCCTACCAGAGCCTTTTCATGGGGGCAAATAGCCTCTTTGGCCTCTTCTGTGCATGAAGTCGCCTTAAGGTACATAATCATGCTTACAAGGCTTTTAGAGGCCGGCAGACAGCCCAGTACCGCTACTATCGTAAGCAAATTCTTTTTATCACCGGTAGTGATGATGCCGGCAATTAATAAGGATAATGATATTGCGAAAAAAATAATTGTCTGAAGGATAATGAAATTTCTTTTTTGTTTTAAGTAGCCGTAAGTTCCTTTGATAATTCTTTTCACGGTAAACCTCCGTTATTTCTTTTTGTGTACATTTCTGATTGTTTTCTTTTTGGTTTTGGCCGGTTTGTCCGATTTCTTATTGGTATCTGAATATTTTTTATTGGTATCAGAATATTTCTTAATGGGTGCGTTACCTGTATTTCCCATTTTCCGGGGTCTGATCAGACATTTTTTATCAAAGCCGATTAAATCGGTGCGTCCCGCCTTTGTTAAGGCTTCCAGTACCAAATCATAGTTCTTGGGGTTACGGTATTGGATTAAGGCACGCTGCATAGCCTTTTCATGAGGATTTTTGCAGATATATACCTTTTCTTTGGTCCTGGGATCGATTCCGGTGTAATACATTACGGTAGAAACCGTTGACGGGGTAGGATAAAAATCCTGCACCTGTTCCGGCATATATCCTAAATCTCTCAGATATTCAGCCAGTTCAATGGCTTCCTTTAAGGTAGAACCCGGATGGGAAGACATCAGGTAAGGAACCAAAAACTGGTTTTTACCGGCTTTTTCATTGAGACGTTTATACTTCTGGGTGAATTTCTCATAAACCTTATTTTCCGGTTTACCCATTTTTGAAAGAACGGCATCTGAAATATGTTCCGGTGCTACTTTTAATTGTCCGCTGATATGATGTTCAACCAATTCCCTGAAAAAGGTATCATCCTTATCTGCAAGCAAATAATCAAACCGGATTCCGGAACGTACAAATACCTTCTTTACTTTGGGTAATTCCCTTAATTTACGTAATAAGGAAACATAATCACTATGGTCAGCGATCATATTTTTACAAGGCGTTGGGAATAAGCACTGTCTGTTTTTACAAACACCGCATTTTAACTGCTTTTCACAGGCAGGTTGTCTGAAATTGGCGGTAGGACCGCCTACATCGTGAATATATCCCTTAAAATCCTTATCTTCCGTCAAAAGCTTTGCTTCTTCTAAGATGGATTCATGACTTCTGACCTGTATGATTCGGCCCTGATGAAAGGTAAGGGCACAGAAATTACAGCCGCCAAAGCATCCTCTGTTACTAATCAGGGAAAATTTGATTTCCGCAATGGCAGGAACACCGCCTTTTTCCTCATAGGAAGGATGATAGGTCCGCATATAAGGCAGCGCATACACATCATCCATTTCTTCTGTGGATAATGGTTTGGAAGGCGGATTCTGAACCACATAAATATGATTCGGATACTCTTCTATCATGGCTTTGCCGGTAAAGGCATCCGTATTCTGATACTGAATCTGAAAACTGTCAGCATAAAGTGCCGGATTTTCTTTCATATCCGTATAAGAAGGTAACCGGATGGCATTTAATGATTCATCATCATAAGATGTTAAAAATTCCACATCCTTGGTTTTAAATACCGTTCCGTCAATATAAGTAATATCCTTTATGGAAATGCCGCTGTTTAAGGCATCTGCTATTTCAACGATGGAACGCTCGCCCATACCGTAGGAAATAATGTCGGCCTGACTGTCAAGGAGGATGGAACGCTTAAAGGAATCACTCCAATAATCATAATGGGCCATACGGCGAAGACTGGCTTCTATTCCGCCGATAATGATAGGCACATCCTTATAGGTTCGTCTGATTAAGTTTCCGTATACGATAGTGGCATAATCAGGACGCTTTCCCATCTCACCGCCGGGGGTATAGGCATCCGTTGTTCTTTTCTTTTTGGAAACATAATAATGATTCACCATGGAATCCATATTTCCGGCTGATATCAGAAAGCCGAGACGGGGTTTGTCTAAAATCGTAATGCTTTCATCATCTTTCCAATCCGGTTGGGATATAATCCCTACTGTGTAGCCATGTGCTTCCAAGACCCTGCTGATAATGGCATGACCAAAGGAAGGATGGTCCACATAGGCATCCCCTGTAATATAAACAAAATCAAGTTGATCGATATTTCTTTCTTTCATATCCTGTTTGGATATGGGTAAAAATCCTGAATTCAAGTCAGTTCTCCTGTATAGCAATAGAAGTTATTTGTTTGTGTTTATTTTATTTATTTGCTTATTTTATTTGTTTATTTGCTTATAATCTTCGATATAATAATCGGCTAAATCGATTTTCTGTTCTCTTTGATGTTCGGAATAGGCGTCTGCAACGGCGCATACCATCATTCCTGCACTTTTTCCCGCCATGATACCCGGTGTGATATCTTCAAATACAAGGCATCCGGCCGGATTTATAGAAAGTCTTTTGGCAGCTTCCAAATAAATATCCGGAAATGGCTTACCTCTTTCTACTTCACAGCCTGTCACGACACAATCAAAATAGCTGTTAATTTCTCTGGCCTTTAAAACAGCATGAACAAGCTCTGTAGAGTTACTGGTTGCAATACCGAGTTTAATGCCGCTTTCTTTACAATAGGCAAGGAATTGTAATACGCCCGGTTTCAATGTAACTTTGGTTACATACTTTTCAAAAGCCATCTTGTTCCAGGTATCTTTCATTTCTTCAACGGAATCAGAGATTTGAAAACGGTTTTTGAAATATACTGCAGTTTCGGAAAAACTCATCCCTTCTATTTCGGATTGTAAGTTATCCGGCAGCGGAATGGAAAATTTGGCAAGATATTCAATATCAATGTCCTTCCATATCCACATGGAATCTACTAATGTTCCGTCTAAATCAAAAATAACTGCTTTGATATCTTTTAACATAACTTATCTACCTCTGATTGTGTTAAGGGGCGGACACATCCCTCTTCTAACGATTCATCCAAACATAAGGAGCCCATGGAAATTCTCTTTAAGTAGGTGACTGTAAGGCCTACTGCTTGAAACATCCGTTTCACCTGATGGAACTTTCCTTCTGTAATGGTAATGTGACAGGATTTTTCGCCTAAAATCATAAGGCTAGCTTCTTTGGTAATATTCTTTTCACCAATATTTACGCCCTGTTCCAGGCTTTCTTTATGATTCCTGTTCAGGGGCAAATCCGTTTCCACATAATAGGTTTTCGGTACATGCTTTTGAGGAGATAATAACCGATGGGCTAAATCTCCGTCATTGGTAATCAGTAAAAGTCCTACCGTATCTTTATCTAACCGTCCCACCGGGAAAAGTTCAGATATCTTAAACCCGGAAAATGCAGAATCAGGGCCATCAGTCTTCTCTCTTTTTAACTGAAGGGCAAAAAGGTCCATAACCGTTTCATCATGGTCGTCTTTGGTTGCGGTGATAACACCTGCGGGTTTATTCATCATAAAGTAAACAAATGGCCGGTAACGGTATTCTTTCCCTTTATACGTGATGACACAGGTAGTTTCATCCACCTTTTCTTCCGGCTTTTTCACCAAAACACCATTGACACTAATCAGCCCTTTTTTCAGGTAATTCTTGACTTCACTTCTGGTTCCGATATTCAATTCGCATAATAGTTTGTCTAGTCTCATAACATTTATAATAACAAAATAATCAGAAAGAAACCACAGTTTTGAAGAAAAAATCTCTTACTGCTTTTCTATGTTTTACAATTTTTCTTTTAATGGGTCTTTTGCTTCTTTTTCCGGCACAAAGTCTCCTTTTTTCATTTAGAGGATTAGAACTTTGGTTTCAGAAAATGATACCGGCACTATTTCCTTTTATGGTTTTATCGGGAATGATGATACGGCTGAATCTGACAGATACCGTATCTATGCTTTTTAAGCCCCTTTTAAGGCCTTTATTTCGGGTGAATGAGAATTGTATCTATAACATTCTAATCGGCTTTCTTTGCGGCTTTCCCATGGGAGCCCATGTGGCCGCTTCTCTTTACTTGGAACATAAGATTACAAAAAGGGAAGCTGAATATCTGCTCTCCTTTTGTAATAATATCGGTCCTGTGTATTTTATGACATTCGCACTCCCTGTTTTGGGAATTTCGAAACGATTACCTGCTTTAGTAGGGATGTACGGAATTCCTCTTTTATACGGAATCCTTCTGCGAAGGTCTTGTTATAAAGAGATTCCTACGTGCACAATGTACGCCGCAGCAAAATCAATTAATAGCAAGGAATTCATTCCGGCACTGGATGAATCGGTTATGGAATCCTTAAACGGCATCACTAAATTAGGCGGTTATATGATTGTGTTTAATATGCTGAATATCCTTCCGCATTTATTTTTCAAGCAGCCGTTTTTATGCGGAATTACAGCCTGTGTATTAGAAATATCGGGAGGTCTTTCCGGTGTTGGTACTTCTTATCCGGTTATCTGTCTGATTTTGCTTCAATTCGGAGGTATCAGCTGTATGTTTCAAACCTATACCATGATTCGGGAAACGGATTTATCTTTTTCTTTATATGTCAAACATAAAATGAATCTTACAATTCTCTGTACCGTCTATTATCTTGGATTAGAATTAATATCATACGTATCATAAGGTAAAAAATTAAGGTCATAAAGCTGCTTATGATCACAATTTGAATTAATAATGCCAGTTTATCCTGAAGGGAAAGTCCTTTTGGTATTATGGTAGTGATAAAGGACTCTTCTTTCAAATTTTCTTTTTGATATTCGGCACTTGTTACCGCATGGCCGGCTGTCTCGGTAACGGGTCCCGGAACCTTTATTTTCAATGTGTTACTTTCAGAAAATCCGTCAAAACCGTTATAGGCCCTGGTAATGATCTGAAGTTCGTCTCCTTCTTTGGAATTTATCTTAAATTCATGTTCAACTTCAGATAAATTCCATTTTAAACGGGGCCAATTAAGTAAATCCGTGTAGGATTTTCCACCATCGGTACTGTAAGAGAAATATTGGATATAGCTGTCCCGGTCGTTTGCATGCATATGAACGGTAATTTCACCGGCATTTTCATCTACGGAAAGCAGTTCAATTTGATTTAATTCCGGAACTGTCGTATCAGGTCTGACCGGAACGCCGTCTTCAGGCGCAGAAACTACAGGTAATTCAAAATCACTATAATCCTCGTCTAATTCTTCGGAAGAAAGCTGCAGGAACCGTGCTACGGCAAGTGCATCTGTTTTTCCAAATGAAATTAACTTTTCCCTATCTTCCTGATAAAAGGATAAATCATTTTCCTGGTCCATGTGACAATGTTCAATAAGCACGCTGTTTACGCCTAATTCCGAACCATAACGTAAAATGCCATAGTAATCTTTCCCGGAATCATTCAGTTTCGTTTTAATGCCGCGGGAATAAAGTCCTTTGGCTGTCAATAAATCCATTTCTATCTCGGCAAAGGTACGTCCTGTTACATAATAATCATCATAAGCAGGAATCCAGATTTCCGTACCGTACAAATTATGTTTTACGGAAGCGTTAAAATGTAAACTAAGCAGTAAGTCTGCGTTCTTTTCCTTGGCAAATTCCGCCCGTTTTTTAATACTCATATCTTCATCTGTTTCATGAGTCAGATACACAATGACATTATCATAACGTTCCAATTCTTCTTTCATGGCTTTTGCAACCACAAGGTTTAGGTCTTTTTCCGTATAACCATAGTGTTCGGCACCTAAATTCTCTCCGCCGTGTCCCGGGTCAATAACGACTACATAGGGAGTGTCCGCAAATACGGTTAGACAGGGTATCATTGCGAAAAATAGGAATAACGGACAAATGATTAAGTATTGAATTATTTTGAAAGGGTTTCTCTTTTTCTTTTGCATAGTTCTCCTAAAAAAACCGACTTACAAGTTGTAAGCCGGTAAATTTTATAGCATATCAAGATTCAATACATCATCGGATGCGCTATCATCTGCATCGTCAGGAATAAATTCATCCGGTTCGGGCGGATTTAATTCAATACGATTGGCATTGACTACATCACTATAATGGGTAAGGGATGCAATGAATGATTCATAGTTTGATTTGGTAGTTCCCATTGTCTGGGCAAGTAATGCTTCGATATTTGCTAACATATCATCGGTATACTGCATGGCAGCCATACGCATACTGTTGGCTTCCATGGTAGCATTATCAAGAATTTCCTGTGCCTGACGGGTTGCCATGGTTACTACTTCATTGGCCTGAGCATAAGCCTGCTGCATGATTTCATGTTCATTAATCAGTTCATTCGTATGAATGGTAGCTTCGTTGATTAATGCTTCTGCTTTCGCGCGGGCATCATTTAAAATCGCTTCTTTGTTACTGATAATCTTCTGATAACGCTTGATTTCATCAGGAGTTTTCATACGAAGTTCTCTTAATAATTCATCAATTTCTTCTTTATTAACGACAATTTTCGTATTAGATAAAGGCTGATATTTACAACTGTCAATATATACTTCAATTTCATCAATCAATTGTTCAATTCTGCTGCTCAATGACTTAGACCCCCATTATTTCTTTTCATAGCCAAATTTTTCATATACAAGCTTGGAAACAAATTCAGGTACACACATGGAAATGTCTCCACCGAAACTTGCAATTTCTTTTACGCTGGAAGAACTTAAATAAGCATATTCCAATCTGGTCGCAAAAAAGATTGTGTCCAAGGATTCTTTGGATAAAAGTGCATTTGTCTGGGCATTCTGCAATTCGTATTCAAAATCGGTAATCGCTCTTAAACCTCTGACTATCAAATGTACGTCTCTGGACTTGGCATAATCTACTAAAAGTCCGCTGAAGGATTCTACTTTTACATTAGGAATATCCTTGGTTGCTTCCTTCAATATATTAACACGTTCTTCTACAGAAAACAATGGTGTCTTTGTTTTATTGTTCAAAACACTTACAATAATTTCGTCAAAATTTTTAGCGGCACGTTCGATAATATCCAGATGTCCGTAGGTTACGGGATCAAAGCTTCCGGGATAAATTGCTCTTTTCATATTGATATGCTCCTTTAGATAGATTTTCTTAAAAATACATGTTTATTTGTTTTGTAAAGCTTTTCTTTTTGAATATAAAAGCCAAAGTTTTCAACAAAGGAAAAATCCTTTTTCAGTTCCGCTTCAATAATGATCCACGTATCTTCCGTTACATAAGGCTGATTGGCAAGTACGGATATGATACTATCTTCCAACCCGGATTTGTATGGGGGATCCATAAAAATAATATCCACTTCTTTTTCGTGAATCAGGGATAAAGCAGATAAGGCATCCTGTTTTAGTAAGGTAGCATTGTTTCCAAACTTCGTGAAATTAAGATTTTCCTGGATACAAGCAGCCGCATCCTTTGCATTTTCGATAAAATATGCATGCTTAGCCCCACGGCTGATGGCTTCAATGCCGATTCCGCCGCTTCCGGCAAACATATCAACAAAAACACATCCCGGCACCATGGTTTGTAACATATTAAATAAGGTTTCTTTGATTCTGTCGGTAGTTGGTCTGGTATCCATCCCGGCAGGCGTTTTTAAGGGTAAACTCCTTGCTGTTCCTGCGATAACTCTCATATTCTCTCCTGTTTAGCGCTGTTTGTTTCCTTTGGTATCACGTTTTGAAATCTTTAATCTGCCGATATCAAGGGAACGGTCTTTGTAATCAATATTGTTTTCATAACCGGGGCCTGTGTAATATACATGTTCTATGAAATCTTTCGCTGAAAGCTTCATTCCGCGGACACCCACAGCACCCTTTTTCTTTTCAGGAATTTCCTCAATGGGGAATTTTAAGAAAAAGCCATCTGCTGTTTGTAATACCATGTTCCTCTGGTCTTTTAAGATTGCTACATGTACTACTTCATCATCATCCTGTAATTTAGTAGCAGCTACGGTACGCTTAGCCACATCAAATTCACCGCCGTCTACTACTTTTAACATAGATAGTTTGGTGGCAAAAATCACACGGTAAAGATTTAAGGAAGTCTGGCTGGTAACCAGAATCATAGTTTCCTTTTCAGAGTTAAAATTACTGATATTATCAATGGGAATTCCTTTATCACGGAATTTTCCGAAAGGTAAATCCATTACTTTTACGGTATGAAGCTGACCGGTATTGGTAAAAATACAAATTTTACCGGTATTTTTGCATGTGATAATATATTTGTTTTCTGCATCAGCAGCTTCTTTGTTTCTTTCGTAAGTAGCCATATCGACGGTTTTGGTATAACCGAAACGGTCCATTAAGCATACCACTTCCATCTCTTCGATTTTCTTTTCTTCATAAACTGCTTCGGCAGCGTTTTCAATGGCTGTACGTCTTTCACGCTTAAAATTGCGCTTGATTTCATCCAGCTCATTCATGATAACCTGTGCCATGGAATCTCTTCTGGCTAAAATATCCTCGTATCTGTAAATATTGGCAAGGGTATCTTCATGCTCATTAATAAGTGCTTCAATTTCCAGACCGATTAATTTGTATAAACGCATTTCCAAAATAGCATTCGCTTGTTTTTCCGTAAAACAAAGCTGGGTAGCCATAATTTTGGATTCTTTATATTTAAATTTGATTCCGTCGACCTTTCCGTCTACCAGGCAGGCCTTTGCCATGGCACGGTCCTTGGAACCTCTTAAAATTTCGATAATCAGGTCAATAACATTACATGCTTTAATAAGACCTTCCTGAATTTCCTTACGGTCTAATTCCTTTTGAAGCAGTGTGTTGTACTTGCGGGTTGCTACTTCAAATTGGAAATCCACATTGTGCTTAATAATTTGCTTCAGACTCATAGTTTCCGGTCTGCCGTCAGCAATTGCAAGCATATTTACACCGAAAGTATCCTCTAAACGGGTCTTTTTGTAAAGCATATTGATAAAGTTATCTACATCTGCATCTTTACGAAGTTCAATAACAATACGGATACCTTCTTTGGAAGATTGATTGGAAATATCAACGATATCCTGTGTCTTTTTGGTTTCATAAAGAGCAGCTACATCCAAAAGGAACTTAGCAATATTGGCACCAATCATGGGGTAAGGAATTTCACTGATTACCACACTTGTTTTGCCTGCTTTTCCTTTTTCGATATCTACTTTACCACGGACCTTAATTTTTCCTGTTCCGGTGGTATAAATATCAAGAAGTTCATCTTTGTTAATTACAATACCGCCGGTAGGGAAATCAGGGCCTTTGATATATTTCATAAGGCCTTCTATGGTAATGGATTCATCCTGCATATAAGCCTTGGTTGCATCAATTACTTCGGCTAAATTATGAGGCGGAATGCTGGTTGTCATACCGACAGCGATACCTTCGGAACCATTCACCAAAAGGTTAGGGAACTTGGCAGGAAGAACGGAAGGTTCTTTTTCCGTTTCATCAAAGTTCGGGATAAAATCAACTACATCTTTATCCAAATCCGCCAAAAAGGCTTCCTGGGTAATCTGCTGGAGTCTCGCTTCCGTATAACGCATGGCAGCTGCGCCGTCTCCTTCGATATTACCAAAGTTACCGTGTCCGTCGATTAAGGGAAGTCCTTTTTTGAAATCCTGGGTCATTACTACCAGGGCTTCATAAATAGAACTGTCTCCGTGGGGATGATATTTACCCATGGTGTCACCCACGATACGTGCGCTCTTACGGTAAGGTTTATCGTATTTAATTCCAAGTTCATGCATATCATAAAGGGTACGCCTTTGAACGGGCTTAAGGCCGTCGCGGACATCCGGTAATGCCCTGGCAATAATAACACTCATGGCATAATCAATAAATGATTTCTGCATGACCTCTGAATATTCGGTTTTGATGATTTTCTCTTCCATCTATGTATCCTAAAGCCTTTCTATACATCCAGCTGTGCATCGGTTGCATGCTGATAAATAAATGCTTTTCTGGGTGGTACGTCCGTACCCATTAAAAGTTCTGTTACTTCGGATGCCATTCTTGCATCTTCAATTTCTACCTGTTTTAAAATTCGTGTTTCAGGATTTAAAGTAGTTTCCCATAACTGCTCGGCATCCATTTCACCGAGACCTTTATATCTTTGCAGGGTAAAAGGTCCTTTGTGACGTTTGCGGTAACGCTCTAATTCTTTGTCATCATAAAGGTATTCCTCTTCTCCCTTGCTTGGCATTGCCTTGTATAAAGGAGGTGTTGCAAGATAGACGTGTCCTTCAAAGATAAGTTCCGGCATAAACCGGTAAAACAAAGTAAGCAAAAGCGTTGAAATATGGGAACCATCCACGTCCGCATCGGTCATGATAATAATCTTGTCATAACGTAATTTACTGATATCGAAGTCATTGCCGTAGCCTTCGGAAAAACCGCAGCCGAAAGCATTAATCATGGTTTTGATTTCTGCATTGGCAAGTACCTTATCAATACTTGCTTTTTCTACGTTTAAGATCTTTCCGCGGATGGGTAAAATTGCCTGATATGCACGATTTCTTGCAGTTTTGGCACTACCGCCCGCGGAATCACCTTCGACAATGAATATTTCACACTTAGACGCATCTCTGGACTCACAATTTGCAAGTTTTCCGTTAGAATCAAAGGAAAATTTTTGCTTGGTCAGCATATTGGTTTTGGCTTTTTCTTCCTTTTTACGGATAAGGGATGCTTTTTCCGCACAGCTGATTACTTTCTTTAAGGTCTCTAAATTCCTGTCAAAATAACGGACTAATTCCTCAGCTGTAATTTTACTTACAACTTTGGTTGCATCCTGGTTATCTAACTTGGTCTTGGTCTGTCCTTCAAAACGGGGATCCGGATGCTTAATGGTGATTACTGCTGTCATACCGTTACGTACATCAGCACCGGTAAAATTCGCATCCTTTTCCTTCAGGATGTTAAGTTCCCGCGCATAGGTATTAATAATATTAGTAAATGCAGTTTTAAAACCGGTTAAATGGGTACCGCCCTCCGCATTATAGATATTGTTACAAAAACCAAGCACATTCTCGTGGAATTCATTTACATACTGAAGCGCACATTCTACCGCAATCCCATCTGCTTCGCCGGTAAAATAAATGACATCATGAATGTTTTCCTTGGATTTGTTTAAATCCTTGATATAACCGATGATTCCGTCAGGCTCTGAGTAAGTAACCGTTTCGGGAACTTCTTGGCGCTTATCCGTAAAAATAATGGTAAGTGCAGGATTTAAATAAGCGGTTTCATGTAAACGGCTCTTAATATCATCTTCTTTAAATCTTGTCTTGTCAAAAATGGTATCATCCGGTAAAAAGTTGATTTTCGTACCGGTTCCTTTGGATTTGCCTACGATAGGCAAGAGGCCGTCAATCAGCTTCACTACAGGTGTACCACGTTCGTAGCGGTCTTCGAAAATATTTCCGCCGTTACGGACCTGAACAGTTAAGTATGTGGACAAGGCATTTACAACGGAGGAACCAACACCATGTAAACCACCGCTGGTCTTATAGGCACTATTATCAAATTTACCGCCTGCATGAAGAGTTGTAAAAACTAATCTTTCCGCACTGATGCCTTTTTCATGCATCCCCACCGGGATACCACGTCCGTTATCCTCAATGGTTGCAGAACCGTCAGCTTCCAGTGTCACGGAAATTTCCGTACAAAAACCTGCCAAATGCTCGTCTACTGCATTGTCAACAATTTCATATATTAAATGATTAAGACCCTTGGTAGAAACACTACCGATGTACATACCAGGCCTTTTTCTTACGGCTTCCAATCCTTCCAGGACGGTGATACTTGAGGCATCATATACTGCAGCTTTTGCCATTTTCGTTTCCTCTTTCTTATTTGTTAAAACTGATTCTTTTTACACCAAGCTACTCCCAGGGCACCAGGGCCGATATGACAGGATACACTTAAGGATAAAGGTGCCATCAAAATATCAAATCCGGGAAATTCCTTTTCCATTTCCAGTTTCAATTCTTCAGCAGCCTGACTGTCTTTGGTATAAGCAATCTGAAGATTGGCTTTTTCCGGTGATATTTCACCGAAATGTTTGCTCAAGTCATTTTTAAGTGCATTCAGCATCATTGATTTGGCCTGTGATAAGGTACGGGCTTTGGCAAAGGTATCCAGCTTCTCACCATGAATTTGTAAAATCGGTTTGATTTTCAGGATATTTCCGATTGTTGCCACCGCAGGTGTGATTCTTCCGCCCTTTTTTAAGTAAGTTAAGGTATCAACCATGATATAGATAGCGGAATTGAATTTATCTTCTTCCAAAAATTCTTTGATTTCTTTCGCAGTTTTACCTTTTTCAGCCATAGAAAGCGCATCCAGTACGGATAATTGCTGCGGAACGGATATTCGCTGGTTATTAACGATTTGAACCTTTCCCTCATAATCCTGAGAAAGCATATAGGCACTTTGAAAAGCACCTGATAAGCCGCTGCTCATAGGAATATGCACAATTTCATCATACTCTTTTAACAAGGCATCCCAAGTATCTAAAATTACTTCAGGAGAGGGCTGACTGGTGAGAATCGTCTCATCATCACTTAACTTTTCATAAAATGCTTCCTGTGTTAAATTAATATCCTCAAAATAAGGCATGTCATTTATCATAAAAGGCATGGGAATTACACAAACACCAAGTTCCCGGCCCTGTTTCTGTGTAATGCCGCTATTACTGTCTGTTACGATTGCAACTTTTGGCAATATGATTACCTACCTTTCTTTCATTCAAAATAAAAATGGTCATACAAATATATTTTACTGTCAGATGGATGTAAAGTCAATAAATTTCGCCATATTTTGGGTTAGATACGTACCTAGTCTACTATATTTTGGGGATTGTAAATGTTCATCTTCCAAAAGAATTTCATCTACGGTTTTACTCACTTTTTTCAGCAGTTTGCTGTCCTGATAGATATCAGCAATGCGAAATTCCATGTCGCCGCTTTGTCTGATACCAAACAAATCTCCGGGGCCTCGCAGTTTTAAGTCTTCCTGCGCGATAAAAAATCCGTCATTGGAGTGATTTAAGATATCAAGACGTTCCTTGGAACTGTCGTTTTCAGCCGTATTAATAAAAATACAATAAGACTGGGCATTTCCCCTGCCGATACGGCCACGCAGCTGATGAAGCTGGGCTAAACCGAACCGTTGTGCATTTTCAATCATCATTACCGTTGCATTAGGGACGTTAATGCCTACTTCAATAACGGTAGTTGAAACTAATACATCAATATTTCCGGAGGCAAAATCTTCCATGACTTTATTTTTCTCAATGGGTTTCATTTTTCCATGAAGATAGGATACCCTGATTTTGTCCGGTAATTCATTTTTTAAGGTTAAAGTATAATCAATGACGTTTTCTAAAGGTGAATCTTCATCATTTTCATCTACCATAGGGCAGATCACATAAGCCTGATGTCCTTTTGCTACTTCTTTTTCAATGAATTCATAGGCTTTCGGACGATAATTTTTTCCGACTACACAGTTTTTAATGGGCAGTCTGTTAGCAGGTAATTCGTCCACAACAGATAAATGCATATCCCCATAAAGAATGATTGCCAGACTTCGGGGAATGGGTGTTGCGCTCATAACAAGTATATGGGAGGCCTGTCCTTTGCGGCTGAAGGATTCCCGTTGCTTTACGCCGAAACGATGCTGCTCATCTGTTATAACAAGGGCTAAATTTTTGTAATTTACCTTCTCCTGAATAAGCGCATGGGTTCCGATTATGACATTAAAGTCTCCGGCTTCTATTTTGGCATAAATTTCCCGTTTGTTTTTGGCAGATACCGAGCCGGTTAACAAAACAGGTTTTAACGGCAAGTGATACTTATTTGCGAAATCCATTAATTGCTCAAAATGCTGGGTGGCAAGAATTTCGGTAGGTGCCATTAAAGCTCCCTGATATCCGTTAGAAACTGTCATAATAAGCGCCAAAAAGGCAAGAATTGTTTTTCCGCTGCCTACATCACCCTGGATTAAACGGTTCATGGTTTTACCGCTTGTTAAGTCTTCTTTCACTTCTTCCCATACCTTTTGCTGAGCGCCGGTTAATTTGTACGGTAATTGCTCCATAAAGCGGCTTGCCTGCGCAGTTTCAATCATCGGATAAATGGTGTCTTGTGCTTCACTTTTATCCTTTAACAGGCGGATGGCAAGTAAAAATACGAAAAATTCATCAAAGCACAAACGATTCCTGGCTTTTAGCATATCTTCATAGCAGGTAGGAAAATGAATATCCATAAAGGCTTGTTTTTTGGATATTAGAGCATATTCGGATAAAATATTGTCAGGTAAATATTCTTCCTCTGTAATACTTAAAACAGCCTGTTTCATGGCTTTTGACACCATATGGTTAGTCAAATGAGCTGTCAGAGGATAAGAAGGCTGTAAGCCGTTCATCAGCTTTTGGTATTCCTCTTGTGTGTATACCTTAGGCTGTTCCATAACAAGGCGTCCACTTTCGTTTATTATTTTACCCCGAAATAAATAAGTACTGCCCGGTTTTAATATGTTTAGCAAAAAAGGGGAATTAAAAAAGGTAAGGGATATCGCCGCGCCATTATCCCGTCCCATTGCATTAGTGATGGTTAAATTCCGTACTTTTTTGTTGCGTAAAGAACCTGCGATGGTCAGTTTCAGCGTAACAATGCTGTCCTCTTTCGCATCGCTTAAAAGAACCGGACTTTCATATGTCACATAATCTCTGGGAAAATGATGCAACAAGTCATATACATTATGAATATTCAGTTTCGCAAATAGTTTCGCAGTTTTTTCACCAATTCCCTTTAAGGATGTTATAGGAATATTTTTTAAATCATTCATTTTCTTTCCCCGAAATAAAAAAGTCAATACTTTGAAATTTTCTATCAAAAAAGGACGGAATTAAATCCGTCCTTTCAAAATTAATATCAGATCCGATGACTATTCAGCTGAAATAATGAAATAATAAATCGGCTGGCCGCCATACTGTAATTCAATGTCACAGGAAGGATAAGCTTCTTCAATTCTGTTCTTCAGATTTTCAGCATCTTCTTCGGTAACATCAGCACCATAATAAACACTGATTAACTCTAAGGAATCGTCCATCATTTCCTGAACCATTTGGAAGGTAACATCAGACATTTCTCTGCCTACGGATAAAATACCCGCATCGCCGATTCCCATGAAATCACCTTCTTTGATTTCTTTATCATCAATCATGGTATCACGTACGGCATAGGTTACCTGTCCGGTTTTCACATTAGCAATTTCATTCATCATACACTGTGCATTTTCTTCTGCAGATAAATCCGGCACATAATTGATGATTGCAGTGATACCCTGGGGTACGGTTTTGGTAGGAATTACTACGATATTTTTATCTTCTACCAAATCTCTGGCCTGATTAGCGGCTAAAATGATATTTTTATTATTGGGAAGAATGTAAATGGTATCCGCATTTACTTTTTCAATCGCGTTTAACATATCTTCCGTACTGGGATTCATAGTCTGACCACCTTCAATGATGTAGTCAACACCAAGTCCCTGAAAGATTTCGTTGATACCCTCACCAACAGAGACGGCAATAAAGCCAACTTCCTTGTGAGGCATTTCTTCTACAGACTCTTCTTTCGCTGCTTCTTCCATCTGGAAAAGTTTTTCCTGGTGCTCTAAGCGCATGTTATCAATTTTCATATTGGATAATGCACCGTATTTTAATGCACGCTGGATTGCAAGACCGGGATCGTTGGTATGTACATGTACCTTAACCACATCATCATCCGCAACCACAACAATGGAATCACCGATAGATTCAAGATATTCTTTAAAATCAATTTCATGCTTAATATTAAAAGTCTTGGATAAAAGAATAATAAACTCCGTACAATATCCGAATTTAATATCAGCCTGAGCCTGTGCATCATAGCTTACTTTCGCAGTATTTGCATGAGTCACTTCAGGAATGGATAAATCAATTTCTTTACCAAGGAATGCGTCATATGCGCCCTTTAATACCTGCATAAGACCCTGTCCGCCGGAGTCTACAACACCTGCCTGCTTTAAAACAGGTAACATTTCAGGGGTCTGTTCCAATACTTCGTCTGCATATTTAATGACTTCATCAAAAAAGACTGTTAAATCCTGGCATCCTTCATCCGCAAGTTCACGTGCTCTTTGGCTTGCACCTTTTGCAACGGTAAGGATGGTACCCTCTTTGGGTTTCATAACAGCTTTATATGCTGTTTCAACGGCCTTTTCACTTGCATCTGCAAGATCTGCCACGGTAAGTTCATCCAATTCTTTGATAGATTTGGTGAAACCTCTGAAAAGCTGGGATAAAATAACACCGGAATTTCCGCGGGCACCACGTAAGGAGCCTGAAGAAATTGCTTTACAAATAGATACCATATCCGTATCACCAAGTGCAGATACCTCTTTGGCAGCTGCCATGATGGTTAAAGTCATATTGGTTCCCGTATCACCATCGGGCACAGGGAAAACGTTTAAATCATTAATCCATTCTTTTTTGGACTCTAAATTTTTTGCACCAGATAAGAACATCTTTGCAAGCAGCTTAGCGTCGATTGTATTAGCCACGTTAGTTCCTCCTCTTAATCAATCACTCTTACACCTTCAACAAAGATGTTAATTTTTTCAATTTCAATGCCGGTATACTGTTCTACCTTATATTTCACGTTGCTGATTAAATTTTCAGATACAGCAAGAATACTTACACCGTAAGCAACAATTACATGGAAATTAATAATCAGTTTATTATTACTGTCTAGCGCAACGTTGATACCGCGTGTCATACTGTCCATCTTTAAAAGTTTAACCAAACCGTCTTTCATATTAATGCCGGCCATGCCTACAATGCCAAAGCATTCCATTGCTACATTTCCTGCATACTGTGCGATTACTTCGTTATCAATGGTGATGCTTCCCATATGGGTATTCATAGAAGTTGATTTCATAGGTTGCCTCCTTATATCTCTACATATATATCTGATTATAACCTTAAATCATATAAAATGGAACCATAAATTTTATGTTTTGTCAATGATTTAAAAATCATTTCATTTTTTGCTTGCATTATTATGAGATTTCTGATATTATACAACTGTTGCGGATGTATCCGCTTAAATATTTAGGATATACATTAGATATACTAATTAATTATTGTTAGGAGGTGCAGTGATGGCTAAATGTGATATCTGTGGTAAAGGCGTTCATTTCGGAAATAACGTAAGCCATTCTAATAGAAAATCTAGCAGAATTTGGAACTCCAATATCAAAAGAGTTAAATGTAAAGTAAACGGTACTCCCAAAAGATTACACGTTTGTACAAATTGTTTGAAATCCGGAAAAGTTGAAAGAGCTTAATTATGGACATGAAAAGCTGCTGTTGTTACAGCAGCTTTTTTAGTTCCTGAATCTATATATTTTCTGCAAATGATACTTTTCATTTAAACTACGCTCTTCTTCCGAATTCGTAATCTCGCTTTAATTCTTCATAGGCAGCGTTAATCAGTAGCACCATTTCGTGGTCTCCGGCGATATTATCCGGATGAAACATTTTAATCAAATCACGATAACGTTTTTTCAGAGCCAATTGACTTTTCACACCTTTAAACAGAAACTTCACGGAATCGATATCTGTTTCATGTTTTTGAGTACTTGTATAAGTATGCTTCGAATTTTCAAAACTCACTTTTTCTTTCTCAAAAGATTTACGCTCTTCTTCTAACTGGATGAAACCGTTTTTCAGAATGTCCATTTTTTTCTCAAAAAAAAGTTCATCCTGTTTTAGTCTGGTCCGCTCCAGTACCAGTTTCCTGTTTACTGTGGTCATTTCAGATTGAAACTGTTGCTTTTCTTTCAAAAATTTTTCTTTCAAACGGCTCAGTTCTTTCTTTTCCGTTTCCAGCCGTATATTTTCCTTAAACAACCAAACCTTCAGTTCATCTAATTCTTCTTTGGTTCCGCTTACCAAAGTCTTTTCAAAATCCTGTCCGGTTTTGGCTTCATCAAAGATGCCCATAATGTTCTCCATATTTAGTTACAAAAGTAAAAGTTATATCCAATAATCAGTAAAAGTGTTATTAAGATTAGTCCGTATAAAATATGATGTATCAAAAAAAGCATAAGTAACATACCAACTGCAATCCAAAAAGCAATAAAACCAATTAATTTTTTCATGCGTGCACCTACTTATGCTTCTTACTTCATCTTATGTCTGAAAGTTCGTTTTATTGCGTGTCCTCATTATTTTTTTCGGGAAAAGCAATATCTACAGCTTCTTCATCAGGAATCATCTCCTCTTTGGGAGCTGTAATTTTATCTACGATATCAGGGATCATATCAAGCACCTTGGTCATGGTATCCTGATTTTTAATATTTACCAGCTTCGTGCTGCCGTTTTTAATCACAAGTACAGCGCTTGGAGTCAGTTTACCGCTGAAACCGCCGCCACCGCCGTTTTTCTTATCACCGGCACTGGCACCTGCTCCCATGCCGAATGTAACATCAACTAATGGTAATATAATGGTATCATCTACTTTTGTCGGTTCTCCGACAACTGTTTTCGTAGATAAAACGGTATTCATCCCTTTCATCAGAGATTCAATTACGCCGGAAAAATTATTTTCAGCCATTTATGTTTCCTCCCTTTTTCAATTCCTTTAATAATTTACGGATATCTTTATGAAAATAAATTTTTAATGCAGTTAAAAGTACACGGAAGATGGTTACTTTTCCTTTCAGAAGGAAATCACCTTCCAAAACTTTGTTTTCAAAATCCGGTGTGATAAATACATGGTTCCCGATATAAGGAAATAAAATACCATGGATTGCCAGTATATTTCCCGTGGAGGCCGGATCTCCCGTTCCTACCAGCAGGTTTGCATTTATCTTACCGGGTAACAGTTTCGTAATCAATTTAAACAACTCATTTTTACTATAAAGAAATGCATTTTGAAAAGATTCGCTTTTCAGAATTTCAATATAGTAATTGATATTACGGATTACTTCTTTTATCTTATCATATATCTTTTGGATTGTGTACCTGATATTTCGAATAATATCAATTAGTTTTTGTATGAATTTTTTTAATGTGGGAGTCTCCTCACCCTCTTCTATGAAAGTCTCTGTATCATCAAAATTTACAGCCGGATTATCCATTAATCCACTAGTGGCTGCTTCCGGATTCTTTTCAGTGGTATCCGCTGCAGGCTGTTCTATGGTAATCGCCATATCTTGTTCAGCGGTATCTTCTGCTACTTGTTCCGTGTTATTCGCTGTAGCCTGTTCTGTAAGATTCTCTGTATCCTGCTTTTTCTTTTTAGACTTTTTGGCTTTTTTAACCGGTTTATCCGGATTTGTCGTAAAAATTTTAATACCAAACAGTCGAATAATAAAATATCCGGGCTTGGGATAATGATAATGAACTGTAAGCAAATGTAACAGCCATGAAATTTTTAACTGTAGTGATACCGGCGTGTTTTCAGGTTCTTTTCTATTGCCTTTCACACGATATCTGATTGGAACAAATAAAACAGTACATAATAACAACAAAACAAGACAAAGGAGACATAACAGGATTATGCCGATAATTTTAAGTATTGTCAGTAATACTGCCATTTTCATGCTCCTTTCTGTAATTTATCATTATCAAAACTAAAGAATTTATTTTTGGCTTAGCTTCTGTGCTCTGATTTTCAGATATTCTTTTAAATCACAGTTCCCTGTCTCATAAAGACTTTCTTCCGTAATCCGAACAACAATATCTACTGCTTCTTTGTAATCACTTGCTATTCCCACGATAATCGGCGGATTTTTCCTATAATATTTTTGTTTTAAATAGGCACTGTGAAAAATTTCTAATTGGTCATTGCCTGTTGCAATGCATATGACATGGATATTACTTCCTTCATGCCGCTTTAATTTTCTTTTGACTTTGTCCGGGTCCTTAACAGACTCGCCGATATATAAGCCTTTATAAAATTTCATGAATATTATTCTCCAAAATAAGCATCAAAAATACGTTTGGCAATGGGGACAGCATAATCACCGCCGGCGCCTGCTCCTTCAATAATAATGGTAACACATATCTCAGGATTTTCTGCCGGTGCAAAGCCGGTAAACCAGGCGTGGCTGTCACCTTTCACTGTACCGAACTCAGCGGAACCGGTTTTACCTGCGGCTGTATAAGACAGGCCGTCTAATCGGGATGCCGTTCCTTCCGTAACAACCTTCGTCATTAAATCCTTTAATGCAGCAGCATCTTCACCGGTCATCAGCATACCATAAGATGATGGCGAAAATGACTTGATAACCATTCCGGCACTGTTTTCTACCCGGTCTATTACATAAGGCTTCATCAGTTCACCGTTATTGGCCACGGAAGCGGTAATCATATTTAAATGAATGGGTGAAATCAGCGTACTTCCCTGTCCGATGGACACCTGCATCATATCTGACTCATTGGTATCTTTATTTACTTGTATCGAACTTTTTGAATACGGGAAAGTTAACGGTAACTCTTTGTTAAATAATAACGTATCCAGTGTATTATGAAACTGTTCTTTATCTAAAGATAATCCGATGTTTGCAAAGGAGGTATTGCATGATTTAGCAAAAGAACGTTCAAATCCAATCAAATTATGCACACTTCCATGATAACATTGTATCTTATCTTCTCCTCTTTTGATAGTACCATTACATTGATACGAATAATTCTCATACGATTCCGGATTTTGATGCATAAATTCCAAAGCGGAAACCATTTTAAAGGTGGAACCGGGAGGATAAAGTCCTTGTGTGGTTCTGTTTAATAATATGGTGCTTTTCTTATCTGCGATTAACTCATCCCAAATTTTGTCAATCTCTGCCGGATTAAAATCCGGTTTGGAAACCATGGTAAGAATCCGGCCTGTCGATGGTTCTGTTACGATAATAGCGCCTTTATAGACGCCAAGCGCGGTGGACGCAACCTGTTGAAGTTCAACATCCAGTGTGGTATATACCTGATCCCCCGGATATTTTTCGCCAACTGCATCCAAAGATGCTTTTTGGGATAAGGGTGCATTGGAATGGATTAAATAATAATTTGCCTGTGATTCAACACCCATTTTGCCATTGGTAGAAAAACCGATTACATGGGAAAACAAATTGGCATAAGGATAATCCCTGTATTCCTCACCATTTTCATCTACTAATGTTTGGGCAAGAATTTCTTTATTTGCTGCATAAATGGTTCCGCGTCTGTTTTGGGACAAAAGAATTTGTTGTCTGCCGTTGTAGCTGTTATTCATCAGCTCCTGCTCATGGGTAAGTGCATAGTATGTAATATAGCCAATCATGGCCATAAATACTAAAGTAACTACCCATGTGATTCCCATTATCCGCTTAGCTACCGGTCTCTTTTTAGATTTCGTCTTTTGACTGAGGGTATCCGCTTCCGGTCCACTCATCATACTCTGATTCTCCTTCTGCATCCGGTAAATCTCCTTCTTCTGATAAAGCCACTTCTTCTGCTTTATTACGCTTTTTGCGTTTCTTTTTCTTTAACTTTTGAAGTTCCCGTTCTTCTTCCCTGATAATGGATAATCCGATGCCGATTGCAAACATCAGCACACAGGTTAGCATGGAACTGCCGCCATAGCTGATAAAAGGCAGTGTAACTCCGGTTAAAGGAATAAATTTACAGCCGCCTCCGATGGTTAAGAACACCTGGAAAATATAAGTAATTCCCAGGCCGAAGGCAATCAGCTGATAAAATTTATCCTTCATTTTCATTGAAATGTTCATAAACATAATAAAACTGCTGATACAGATTAAAATCAAACAAATCGCGAAAATAAGCCCCATCTCTTCTGCTATTGATGAAAAAATAAAATCTGCTTCAACAAAAGGAATGGATTCCGGTGTTCCTTTGTAAAGTCCAAGGCCGAATAATCCGCCTCCTGAAATGGCAAATAAAGACTGGGTAATCTGATATCCTGCAGAATCTATCACAGACCAGGGGTCAATAAATGCCTGTACACGCACCTGAACATGCCGGAAAACACTGTAAGCTAAATACGCTGCCAGGGAACCGCCGCCGAATCCCAAAAACAAATAAATATACTTACCTGTCGCAACAAAAACCATAAGTACATAAGTCATAAAGAAAATGGAAGCCGTACCCAAATCCTTGGAGCATACCAAAATAATTACATGTAACGCAGCAAAAACAGCACTGTTAAATACATCAAAAAAATTAGATGACTTATACAGTGACGCTGCTATAAATAACACAAAAAGTATTTTTACAAACTCTGACGGCTGAAAGGTAATTCCTGCAATTGAGTAAGACAACTTACTTCCGTAAGTGGTCTGACCCAGAATCAATACGACCGCCAAAGCTCCAACACCCAATAAAGTATATAACCATTTTAAATGTTTGAGTAATCTGATTTTATGAATCAAAAAAGGCACAAACAAGGAAATAATTAAGGCTAATGTTGCTATGACAAATTGCTTTTTGGCTTTATCTTCCGATAGTCTTGTTAAAATGATAAAGCTGACTGATAACATCAGACACATGTTATTTACCAGTAAGCGGTTACAGGTTGGGTAAATCATTTTATACAGGGTTGTTGCGGCAAATAAAATAATCTGTTGAAAAGCGTAAAAAAACAGATATATGATATTTCCCGTTTCAAAACAGATAACAACAAAACAACACAAATGGATGAGAAACATGTATATGTATTGACGTACATAAACACCTTCTCTCCTCCGCTCCGTATGGAAGCGGAAAACAGCAAAACTTTCAAATGTATATAATGCAATTAGCAGCGCAATTGCATATTTGGAAAATTCGCTGATGTATAATTCCATTACTCGACTCCTCTTTTATAATGTCCTGTTGTAAACTCTTTATAGTCAGGTTCGTAATAATTTCCATTCAACAAATCACTGAAATAACGGATGACGGATGCTGTTTCCCCTCCTGATTCACGGGTAAAATCCAAACGACAGTATCCTTCCGGAACAGTCTTTTTAAAGACAGTATGCAGGGATAAGGGAACACTGTTATAAAGTATATTATAGCAATAATTACAATCTGTATAAACCCAAAATTCCTTTTGGTATCTGTCCTTCATGGTTTCATATCCGGGTACTGACATACAATCACCTGTGGTTTTACGAATGCAGTTTGCTGAAATCATCATCGGAAAATATCCGTAAACCAAGGTAGATAAAGGGAATTCTCCTGTTATGTCCAGTATTTCATGTTTATTTAATTCTAAGGGCAAATAGCATTCAGATGAATAGTTTTTAAGGAATTCAATCGCACTTCGATTAAAAATATACATGTTTGTATCGGTGACAATCTCTTTAACAAAATTCTTTTCTTTCAAAAATTGAATCGTTTCCGGATTTCTGACAAGCACACCATATATAAAATTATGCTGATTGCTATACTGAAACAATTCATTTAATTTCGTCAAATCCTTACTGCGTACGATATAGGGATAAGCAATATAAATTTGCGGCAAGTTATCTCTGCCGGATTTCGTATATAAATCTGTGATAGAATCGAATGCACTCTTTGTCAGAAGCTCTTTGTCCAAATAAATACGCTCCATACCGGAATGAAAGGCTGTCAAAAACTGATCCATGGTATTAACCAGAACATGCAATGATGTTTTCCCATTATTCACATTGCGCTTTGGTGTTTTCATAGGGGACGGTTTTTTTGATATTTCGTTCTTTTCTGATATTTCTTTCTGTTCTGATATTGATACGTTTGTACCTGTCAGTTTTTGTTGCATTAATTGAAGGGCATTTCTTCTTAACTGATTCATCGTACTAACCGGAAGAAAAATATCATCATCAGCTTCTACTTCGATGGAAATGATATCAAAAAAAGAAGTTCCGGATTTGCCGATTTGTTCTTTGATCTTTTCTTTTGTAATCGGCTGTTTCATAGCCTCTTGAACAAGACCTTCGTATGCTGTTACCTGAATGTCATCACAAAACAACTGAAGTTCTGCCGGCTCTCCTATCTGCATACGCACATAGGCATATAATTCCTTCTTTTTCGGGTTTTGAATATAGTCTCTACGAATTTGTTCTAATAACAAATCATTACTTCCGTTATAGGAAGGGGAAGTAAGGGTTATCATGTCTTTTCCGTTATGCTTAAAATAATATCCGTTCATGATATCACTTCTAATATATAACGACTCCAATAATCTGATGTCTTTTTCAGAAACGACAAATTTGGAAGGATTTTCATAATATAAATCAATGTATTTTCGGTAAATGGAAACAACTCCGGCTGCATATTCAGGTTTTTTCATCCGGCCTTCAATCTTAAAAGAATCGATTCCTGCTTCTATCAGTGCGGGCAAATCACGAATCGTACATAAATCCTTCATACTTAAAGGATAACATTCCTGTTTATTTGTTTGATAGGGAAGGCGGCAAGGCTGGGCACATCTTCCGCGGTTTCCGCTTCGTCCGCCCAAAATACTGCTAAATAAGCATTGTCCGCTGTAACAATAGCACATTGCACCGTGAATAAAGGTTTCTACCTCTATCCCTGCTTCATCCTTCATTTCTTTGATTTCGGATAAGGAAAGCTCTCTGGCAGGTACAATACGCTCTGCCCCCTCTTCCTTCAATAATTTGGCACCTAACGCACCTGTAATCGTCATCTGAGTACTGACATGTAAGGAAAGATTCGGAAAGTGCTCCCTAATATATCTAAATACACCCAAATCCTGAATAATCACACCATCAATTCCGCCATCATAAAGAGGGAAAAGGAAATCATACAATTGATGGAATTCTTTTTCTTTTACAAGGGTATTCACGGTTAAATATACTTTCTTCCCGAAAAGATGGGCATATTGAATTCCGGTCAGTATTTGCTCCTGAGTAAAATTTTCTGCATAGGCTCTTGCTCCGAAGGCATTACCTGCTAAATAGACTGCATCTGCACCTGCAGAAATTGCACCTACTAAAGCTTCATAGTTTCCCGCCGGAGCTAAAAGTTCCACTTTGTTCATATATCTCTCCTATACCATAAAAAGCTGTCCGATACAGACAGCTTTTAGGTTTAATTTCTTAATTCGGTTTCTAATCTAATGATTTTCTTAGCACTTTCGTTTACTTCAGTTTGTAAACTCTTAACAGTTTTTTCAGTATTCTCTAATTTGATTTGAGCTGCGATTAATTCGTGTTTCAAATTGTACAGTTCTTTTTCTTTGGTTTGAATTTCTTCTTCCAAAAGAGAAATCTGTTTCTTAGCCTTAAAATAATCATCAGCAATATTTAACTGTAATAATACATTCTGTGTATCAAGCGGCTGACGTCTGAAAGCATCCATTTTATTGTACTCTGCCATTTTATTATTAATATAAATGGCAACTTTCTGTAAATATTCTTCGCTTTCATAACCACTTAAAGTAAATACTTTCCCACCGATGATAACTTCTGTATCAGTTTTCGTTGACATATGTACACCCCTTAATTCATAATCCCACATATCCATAGATACTAAATTTATTATAATCAGATTATTCGGGAATTTCAAGACCTAAATGTCTGTATGTCAATTCTGTCACCATACGTCCGCGTGGCGTTCTGTTAATAAATCCGTTTTTAATCAGGTAGGGTTCATATACATCCTCTATGGTACCTGAATCCTCTCCGATTGCCGCTGCAAGCGTTTCGAGACCTACAGGACCGCCGGCAAACTTATGAATCATCGTCATTAATATGTTTCTGTCAATGTGGTCAAGTCCCATGGGATCTACATCCATAAGGTCAAGGGCCGTAACAGCTACTTCTTCGGTAATAATACCGTCATATTTCACCTGTGCAAAGTCACGAACTCTTTTTAGAATTCTGTTAGCCAGTCTGGGCGTACCTCTGCTTCTTCGGGCCATTTCCAATGCACCGGCAGGTTCAATCGGCGCATCCAAAACCTTGGCGGAATGCATAATAATCGTCTGCAATTCTTCTTTGGAATAAAATTCAAGACGATGGATGATTCCAAATCGGTCTCTTAAGGGAGCCGTCAAAAGTCCGGCTCTCGTTGTAGCGCCTACCAAAGTGAACTTAGGCAGGTCCAGACGGATGGAACGTGCACTTTGGCCCTTTCCAATCATAATATCAATGGCATAATCTTCCATGGCAGGATAAAGAACTTCTTCTACCTGTCTGTTTAAACGATGGATTTCATCAATAAATAACAGGTCCCCTTCCTGCAAGTTATTCAGAATGGCAGCCATTTCTCCCGGTTTTTCAATAGCCGGTCCGCTGGTTACCTTTAAATTAACGCCCATTTCATTGGCAATAATACCGGCTAACGTAGTTTTACCAAGACCGGGCGGTCCGTAAAAAAGAACATGGTCCAAAGCATCATTACGCAGCTTGGCCGCTTTTATATAAATATTTAAACTTTCTTTAATCTTCGCCTGCCCGATATAATCTTTCAGAGTGGTTGGACGCAGCGACCCTTCAATCCGAATATCTTCTTCTATTAAATTGGTTTCAATTAATCTTTTCGCCATAAAACTTCACCTTAAAACATATTTTTAAGTGCCATTTTCAAAATCGTTTCCGTATCAGCATCAGGTGCGGGATTCGCCTTCTTTACTGCCTTTAATGCATCGGAAGGACTGTATCCTAATGCTACCAGCGCTTCGATTGCTTCTTCTTTTGCATAATTTATCTCACCGGATGAGGATTTCGCATCAGAAGCAGGTGTATCTCTGTAAAGGAATACATCATCGGGACGAATCTTATCTTTTAAATCAAGGATAACTTTGGATGCTGTTTTGGCACCGATTCCGGGGGCTTTAGCAATGGCTTTAGAGTCACCGGCCATAATGGCAAACCTCAAATCATCCGCAGTCATAACAGACAAAATGGCAAGTCCGCCCTTGGGTCCGATTCCGTTTACAGTAATTAATTTCTTAAACAAATCAAGTTCTTCCCGGTTCAAAAAGCCATACAATAAAAAAGCATCCTCCCGAACGCAGGTGTAGGTATATAATTTAATCTCGCCATTCATCGCTGCCAGTTTTTCGGCTGTATTTTCGGATATGCGGATATTATATCCAAGGGTACCTGTATCAAGTACCACATTTTCATCCGATAAATGTTCAATTTCACCTTTTACAAAAGCTATCATATAGTCCTACCTCTCATCACAAATTTCCTTAAATACGGCAAAACAAGTGCTACCGTTATACCGATTAAAACTCCGGTTAATAGTCCCGAAATCAGTAAAACGGGAACATAGTATATAATTGCATAGGTATCAATGACAAGATATGCAACCAGTAATTGACCGATATTGTGTGCCACTCCTCCTAACGCACTTATGACAGGTATGTGGAATTTGGACGACTTCTTCATAAAAAGCATTACCAAAAAACTAAGAAGTGCACCTGCTAAGCTATATATAATCATAGACAGATTACCAAAAAGAAAACCTGTCAATATCGCTTTCGATACTGTTAACAGAAAAGCACTGCGATGATCCAACAAATACATACACAATAATACAGCTAAATTAGCAAGACCTAATTTTACACCCGGAATTCCAACCTGCAAGGGTAAAAGCATCTCTATATAGGATAAAATAAATGCAAATGCTAACAAAAGTCCCATATAGGCCGTTCTATTTTTCATAGTTAGTTCGTAACGGCATCTATACCGCTCTCCTTTCCGGAAGAAATCTGAATCACTAATTTATGGGGTAAACAGATAATGCTTTCCTGATTACGGGAAATGTGCTTTTGTTTCACACAAAGCATATCCGGACAATTTGCATCACAAATCCGGGCTGTCCCGTTTTGAATCATCAATAAATTATAACCGTCATCCAAACCTTTAATAGGAACGGTTCTATCTTCTTTAAGGGAATAACTTCCGATTATCTGTTTATCCTGAATTACTACAACGTCCCCCGAAGAATCATTTGAAATCTTTGGAATAAAATAAAATGATGCAGCAATTACAATAACAATTAAAATAACAATAAAATCAAATTTGAATTTTTTCATCTTCCATCACACATAGATTCTAATTTCTTCCATCATACCACAATCGAACATATGTTTCAAGTTTATTTTTGCTTCACAAAAAGTTCATCTGAAGCAAAAAAGATAGCTGCCAGCGTCTGCGACAACTATCTTTTGATTTACAATATTTTGATTTACTTATATTATTCCGCTTCAGCAGTTTTCGTCAGATATTTAAAATTATTGTTTACATCCTTAATTTCAAGTTCCTGGGAAATCTGTGTAACATATTCAGCTGCCTTATTGTTGGAAATGGTGTTTTTAATGGTATCATAAACAGATTCCGCTTTGTATCTGCTTAAAAATTCCGCAACATAATACTGATTATAGCTATTACTCTTAATTACCGCTACTTCACCGGCTTTTCTGGCTTCATCAAAAAGCCATTCTGTCAAGTCGGAAGGTACTTCAGCTGCTGTTTTAGCTGTACTTAAGGAATGATCCTTTTCCTTGTCTTCATAATTAGCCTTAGCACTTTCAGAAGCATTTGCAGCACATAATTCATTAAAATCTGCACCTTCGCTTCTCTTTGCGGCAAAATCATCTGCTTTTGCTTTTAATTCGTCCATTGCAGCAGCAATCTCTTCTTCCGTGGATTCTGCATTTGAAGGAGTAGTAAATACAAAGCTACGATAATCTACACTATCAAAATTCGCTTTGTTTTCCGCATAATAAGCATCAATTTCTTCTGTTGTAGGAACATAATTAGAATTTAATTGATTTTTGTATGCGTTAGCATAAATTCCTTCAAGGATAATTTCTTCCATATTGGCAATTGTTGCATTTTCGCCAAAGGAATCCTTATAATATTCAGCAAGAGACATGTTCATTTCTTTCGCTGCATTTTCAAGGTTTGTCTTATGGGTAGCAAATTCTTCAGATGAATCATAGGTAAAGCCTTTTTCTTTGGCTTCTTTGGAAAGTGCAAAAATCTGCTGCATATTCAGTACAGCCATTCTGTCAAATTCATCTTTCCAGGTAAGGCCTGTAGCTTCATCAAAAATCTGCTCGTCATAGCTTACATTGGTATCTAATCCCAAATAAGGTAAAAAGGATGCATAAGAAGCTAAGAATGAATTCACGCTTGCCTTATAATAATAATCGTATTCAAGTTTGGTTACTTCCCTGTCACCGATTACCACATAAGTACTGTTCATATTTTTGTTTTTAATAACAATAGGAGCAATGATAGCTGCTAAAATCGCTAAAGCTACTACTGCAATCACACAGCTTGAAACAAGTTTAAATTTCTTTTCTTCTTTTTGCTTTTCAATTTCACGCTGTTTTCTTTCAGCCATTTTGCGATCATATTTTGTCTGAACCTTCTGGCTGGTTTCTTGGGTCTTTTTCATATTTTCGGCCATTTTCTGTTCCTCCTGCCGTATCTGTAATCACAAATATAAACTACCATGAAAATATGTTTATTTTGTGAACATTTTATTTTTGGTTGATATAATTTACCAAACCTTCTGCTGCAATAATTTTTTGCATAAATTCAGGGAATGCCTGTCCTTTGAAGGTGGTATTCTTCGTAACATTGGTAATGATACCGGAATCAAAGTCAACCATTACTTCATCTCCGGCCTCAATTCCTTTGGATGCTTCGGGACATTCAATAATCGGCAAACCGATATTAATGGCATTTCTGTAGAAAATACGTGCAAAGGTTTCAGCAATAACACAGCTTACGCCTGCAGCTTTAATAGCAATAGGTGCATGTTCTCTGGAGGAGCCGCATCCGAAGTTTTTATCAGCGACAATAATATCGCCCTTTTTTACATTTTTAACAAAGTCCTTATCAATATCTTCCATACAATGGGTTGCTAATTCTGCCGGATCAGAAGAATTCAAATATCTGGCCGGAATGATTACGTCTGTATCAACGTTGTCACCATATTTAAATACAATACCTTTTGCTGCTTTCATGTGATTACCTTTCTCTTTCCTTTAATTTATAATTGGCAGGGACAGGAAATTTTACCTGTAATTGCACTGGCTGCCGCTACGGCAGGGCTGGCAAGATAAATTTCACTCTTTACATGACCCATACGGCCTACGAAGTTACGGTTGGTGGTAGATACACATCTTTCGCCTTCTGCCAAAATACCCATATATCCACCGAGACAAGGTCCGCAAGTAGGTGTACTTACTACTGCACCTGCTTCAATGAAAATTTTCAAAAGACCTTCTTCCATAGCCTGCATATAAATTGCCTGTGTTGCAGGAATTACGATACATCTCATACCTTTCGCAACGTGTCTGCCTTTTAAAACTTCCGCAGCAATTCTCATATCATCAATTCTTCCGTTGGTACAGGAACCGATAACAACCTGATCAATTGCAATATCTTCTGTGATTTCATCAATTGTCTTTGTGTTTTCAGGCAAATGAGGAAATGCAATGGTAGGACGAAGTGTGCTTAAATCAATGGTGTATTCTTCATCATATACTGCATCTTCATCAGCTTCATATACGGTAAATGTACGGTCTGAATGCTCTTTCATATAAGCAATCGCAAGTTCATCAACCGGGAAGATACCATTCTTTCCGCCTGCTTCAATTGCCATATTTGCAATCGTAAAACGGTCATCCATGGTAAGATTTGCAATTCCTTCTCCTACGAATTCCATGGATTTGTATAAAGCACCGTCAACACCAATCATACCAATAATATGTAAGATAACATCCTTACCGCTTACCCATTTGGAAGGTTTTCCGATTAAGTTAAACTTGATTGCGGAAGGTACTTTAAACCATGCTTTTCCGGTAGCCATACCGGCCGCCATATCGGTACTTCCGACACCTGTAGAAAATGCACCTAATGCACCGTAAGTACAGGTATGTGAATCGGCACCGATAATCACATCACCGGCAACGGTAAGTCCTTTTTCCGGTAAAAGTGCATGTTCGATTCCCATTTCACCAACTTCAAAATAGTTGGTGATTTCGTTACGGCGTGCAAATTCTCTTACACATTTACAATGTTCTGCAGATTTAATATCTTTATTGGGTACAAAATGATCCGGTACCAGGGCAATTTTATCCTTGTGAAATACACCTGATACATTCATTTTTTCCATTTCTTTGATTGCTACTGGGCTTGTAATGTCATTACCGAGAACCAAATCCAAATCTGCTTCAATTAACTGACCGGCCTCTACATATTCAAGTCCTGCATGGGCAGCCAAAATTTTTTGGGTCATTGTCATTCCCATGATGATTCCTCCATGTTAAATAATTGTATATTTATATTTTTGCAGCAGGTAACATTTCATAATAAATATTTGCCTGCATAAATTCTTTGGGATCCATATCATTCTGATTATAAGCAACCATTAATTTGGTAAAAGCTGCTTCCGTGGAAATGTTTACCAAAGGAATTGCTCCCGCATCCAAAACGTCAATACTGGTTGCGTATAAGCCGCTGGTTTCCTGCTTAAAGCTGCTTACATAGGTTTCAATTCCTTTTTCCTTGCATTTGCGGATGAATTCTACTGCTGAGTAGTTTCCTTCACTACTGCAAGCGGTTGCTGAATGATATAAGCAATGAAGCACCGCACCAACCGATTCATCAATTACAATTTTACTGTAATCAAGACCCGGATAGGGATGAATCATTACAATATTTTTTTGAAAACCGTTCTGAACGGATACCATTTTTTCTTTGGGCGCATTTAACTCTTCTATGGTGGGATTCTGTTCATGCTCTGTGCGCACAAAATGACCATCTTCCATATAACCGAAATCCACTTTTCCGTAACTGGAAAACTGGTCTAAATAGGTGTCTGCTTCCATGATTCTGGTAGCAAGATATACTACATTCTCTTTTCTGTCATTTTGGAAAAGAACATAAACACCCTTAACGGTATTTTCTCTTATGAAGCATACTGCATTATAGAAGTTTGGAATACCGTTACTTCTTTCATCCTGCAATTCATAATTGCTGGCAATTAGCACGATCGGCACACTTGTATGTCTGTAACAATATCCGGTCATGGCCGCAGTATAAGAAAGCGTATCTGTACCATGGGTAATAATGATACCGTCATAAGCATCAAAATCAACCTTATCAAGGCAATTACAAAGAACATCCCAATGAGACGGCTCTAAATTCTCGCTTAAAATATTCATAGGCTGGATTACTTCAAATTCCGTATCCGTACCATACTGTTCTTCATATAAGTTTATCAGGCTGTAAGCAGCTGCAGAACTGACATCTATTACTTTGCCCTCTACCTTGCTACCGATTGTACCACCGGTTAAAACTACTAGAATTTTCACTCTAATTACCTCACTTTTTATTCTTCGTCCCCGATATCTACACGATATTTACAGGTCTTCTTGAATGCATTCTTAAGAGGACACTGCTCCGTAACACATACTAAGGTTACAGGCTGACCGCCTAACAACTCTTCAATTACACCTTCGCAATATCCCTTCATAAAACTACAAATCTTTACATCATTTTTCTTACGTCCGTGACAAAGGAAGTTTTCCTTGATTTCTAAGGTTCCGTCAATCTTTCCTTCTTCTTCGTCAACGGTTAATGTGCTGTTAAATCTGCCCCAGCCTACTTCTGAGTCAAAATCACACCATTTTTTGAATTTATCTTCATAGGTTATGTTATTGGTCTCCCAACGCTCGTTCATTACGTTACCAAAGGCATTACCGCTGTCATAACCCATATCAAACAACATTTTTTCAGCTGTTTTTTCATCAGCAAGTTCACAAGTCTTCTTATAAACAACAGAAAGCATACGGTTGATGGTATCGACCTTGTAGGATACATTACGGCTTTCGTCGGATTGGTTAATAATAATTCCTCTTTCACGGATTAAAGCAATATTAACCATTTCACGCTCTTCACCGTTTACGGTAGTTGTGGTTTTGGCCTCAAAGGCTGCTTTAATGCCTTCATCCATGCTGAAAAGTCCCAATGTTGCATATAAATTTTTCACATAGTTATAGACCAAATCAGCATCTCCGATACTGCAAACCTTTCCCATGCTTTCATAATCGGGATGTGAAAGTTTATTACGCAGTGCAACAATAGAATTATAATTAATACTGTCAATTAATCCAAGGTCTCTGTTTGTTGCTTTCGCCCATTTCTTCAAAAGTCCGGTTTCACGGTAAAGTCCAACCAATTCTCCGAATCCGAAGTCATTCACGCCTTTATTCCCTTTGCCGATTTCAGCCTCCTTACTCATAAGTTCCTGACGGGTCTTAAAGTCTAAGGTTGAGCATGCCTCCTGATATATTTTCTTAAAGGCGGCCTCAAACAAACCGCAACAGTCCCTTACTACCGTATCAAAATCCCTGCGGTCCATTGCCTGCTGAATTTTACCAAAAGCGTCTTCGAAATTTTTCCTGCCTTCTGTCATCTTATGTGTCCCCCATCTTATTTTTTCTTAAGTAATCCCAATAATACAAGAATAATTGCTATAATACCTAAAACAATTCTGATAACCTGGACAAATCCGTCCCCCAAATTAACAATTCCCAAAAGGGTTTGTGTAATGGATGTAAAGGTTGTAAATATTGTTGTAATAATTGTGATAAAATTAAGTTTCTTTTCAACAGTCTTTTGCTGCTTCTGTTCTATCATTTTATTACATATTTCAATATTACTCTTATATTGATTAATCAGTGCACTGATACTGTATACCTTACACATTTCGGCATAAATATCATTTTGATGTGTAATCTGGCTGATATCACTAAAAGAATACTTAAGCATGAACTCTTCACCACGTGCTTTTATTTTTTTCATGCCGCCTAACTGGTCGTCGTATTTCTTTTTCTTCTTATCAGATTTATCAATCTTTAAGCTTTCCTGATAAATTTTCAACAACTCACAATTAAAGTATTGGAAACCATAATATTGATGTAAAACCAGCAACATAATCCATAAATAGATGGTATTAAATTTGGTTTCGAATTCATTGTTCAGGAAATGATTATCTTCATTCTCAACAATCGTATTGATGTTAGAAAGACCTTCCCTGGAAACCATCCAATAGGAATTCTGAAAGGTTGTAAGGATATTCTTCTTACTATGGGAATATTGATATTTATGGGAATATCCGTTAGCAAGATAGAATAATTCCTCGCTGACATCTTCTTTTCCCTGAAGAACATTCATATTAAAAAGAATCGCCTTCTTGGGTAAAATCTTTTCATCGCTTGAGGATAAATAGTTACTGAAATTTATTTCTAATTTAGATAATATGATATCAATTATGCTATTAAAGCAAAAATCCTCTTGCTTATAACACTTTATCATATTTGGCTTATTTTTAATAGTAGTAAATAATCCGTTCTCAAAAGAAATAAATTCTTTCGTATTCTTGTCCGAAAACAACTGGATTTGTGCGTTCACGGCTTCTGCCGTTTTGGAAAGAGCCGGATATAATAATACTGTCTGGACCCCGTTTTCATCGACTTCGTCTACCTTTTCAATCCTGCCTATAACCCCTGATTCAACAAATGGAATATTTTCTTTCAATTTCAAATTCTTATCGAAGGTAAGGAAGCGGTTTTTGTGAGGATATAAATCTTTTAATGCTGCATTTGTTTCCTGTACATCATATAAAGTCAAAGCATCTTCTGTTTTTTGGTATAAAGTACTGATTACCATAAATAAGATTCCCGACTTAAATACATAGAATTGAACATCCGTAATTTTGATATCCAGCTTTTGAAGTGTATCATATAAAGTTACATAAACGTCTCTGGATACGTTTTGATTCAGTTCAAATATACCGCAGTGTCCTTCATCTGCAGACCAAAAACGTCTGTTGATAAACGCATGCAGTTCTGTTTCCTTTAATTCATCGATTTCACGGAAATAATTATCGTTATTTACCCTCGTTTCCTTGAATTTCTTTAAAACCTCTTCATAAGAATCATCAAATATAAATGGAATAATGAATTTTTCGTTGTGTTTTTTCAGTAACATAGTTCCCCCGCATATTTCCATAAAAAGCCGGGGATGAAATTTCCCCCGGCTTTTCTTTCATTGGTACAAATATGATTAGTTATTGATTAACTTATCTTCTTCATTGTTCCAGCTGTAAAGCTTACGGATTTCTTTACCAACCTGTTCAGAAGAATGTTCAGCAGCTAATTTTCTCATAGCTTTGAAGTGAGCCTGTCCACCTGCTGCAGACATATCAAGAAGGAAGTCTTTTGCAAAAGTACCATCCTGGATGTCTTTTAAGATCTGCTTCATAGCTTTCTTGGTTTCATCTGTGATAATCTTAGGTCCTGTAATATAATCGCCGTATTCAGCTGTATTGGAAATGGAATATCTCATTCCTTCGAAACCTGACTGGTAAATTAAGTCTACAATCAGTTTCATTTCATGGATACATTCAAAGTAAGCATTTCTTGCATCGTATCCTGCTTCTGTTAAAGTTTCGAAACCAGCCTGCATAAGTGCACAAACACCACCACAAAGTACTGCCTGTTCGCCAAAAAGGTCTGTTTCTGTTTCTGTTCTGAATGTAGTTTCAAGAACGCCTGCTCTTGCTCCACCGATAGCAAGTGCATAAGCAAGTGCTTTATCAAGTGCCTTACCGGAAGCATCCTGATGAACAGCTACAAGACAAGGAACACCCTTACCAGCCTGATATTCGCTTCTTACTGTATGACCGGGTCCCTTAGGAGCAATCATGGTAACGTCAACGAATTTAGGAGGTGTAATCTGTCCGAAATGAATATTGAAACCATGAGCAAACATTAACATGTTGCCTTCTTCTAAGTTGGGTTCGATATCATTTTTGTACATGGATGCCTGTAATTCATCATTGATAAGAATCATGATGATGTCAGCCTTCTTAGCAGCTTCTGCTGCTGTGTATACTTCAAATCCCTGTGCTTCAGCCTTAGCCCAAGATTTGGATCCTTCATAAAGACCGATAATAACGTTGCAACCGGATTCCTTTGCGTTTAATGCGTGTGCATGTCCCTGGCTGCCGTAGCCGATAACTGCGATTGTTTTTCCTTCTAATAAAGACAGGTTACAATCTTCCTGATAATAAATGTTTGCCATTTGTATGACTCCTTTCTACGGGGAAAACCCAAATAAATATTATTTTTATAACAAAACCTATAAATAGGTAACGTTCTCAATACCTCTTCCAAGGCCGGCAATACCGGTTCTTGCAAGTTCTAAGATTTCATAGCCTTCCAGTAATTTAATAAACGCATCAATCTTTTCCTGATTACCGGTAAGTTCTACAATTAAAGATTCAGGAGCTACGTCGATAATCTTCGCACGGAAAATATCCGCTACGGAAATTACGCCCTGGCGCTGCTCACTGTTCGTGCGTACCTTAACAAGTGCAAGTTCTCTGTATACACTGTTTTCAGGTTCCAAAATCTTAATATCACGGACATCTACAAGCTTAGATACCTGTTTTTCAATCTGATCCAGAATTTCGTCATCACCGGATGCTACGATGGTAATTCTGGTAAAACGGGGATCCGCTGTCAAGCCTGCCGTAATACTTTCAATATTATAACCTCGTCTGGAAAACAATCCGGAAATACGGGAAAGTACACCGGAGGTATTGTCAACCAGAAGCTGAAATACTTTTTTATGCATTTCAGAATCCTCCTTAACATTTAAAAATAATTTTAACAATATGCAGTACAAAAGTCAACTGTACCATTTTATCCAATTTTATTGATTTATTTTAACATATCAGCCATAAACAAAGGAATTATTCGGTTTCTTTACACTTCTGGAGTGCCAAGGTACCGGTACGTGCCACTTCTACGATACTGATTTGTGCAAACATGTCTATTAAAAGTTCACATCTCTCAGGTAAATCACACATTTGGATTAACATCATATTTTTGGACATATCAACGATTTCTGCATTCATGATTTCGCAGATTTCCATAATATCACGGCGGTTTGTTTTGGTATATTTTACTTTCATCAGCATCAGTTCGCGGCTGATACTGCTGCTTGCATCAAAGGTTTTAACTTTGATAACATCCAGTTTCTTATTCAACTGTTTTTCAATCTGTTCCATGGTCTGTTTATCGCCGCTGCTGACAATAGTCATTCGTGAAATGTTCTTGTCGTCAGTTTCACCAACCGCTAAGGAATCAATATTAAAGCATCTTCTGGAGAACAGACCGGCTACTTTAAAAAGTACACCGGAACGGTTTTCAACTAAAACGGAATAAATCTTTTTCATTTGAACTTACTCCTTTCTTATACTAAATCCATGGGGTCAATGATACATTCCATAATCATGGATTTATCTTCTGCAAGAAATGCCTCGATGGCTTCCTTTGCCCCATTCATATTGTTTAATCTCATAAAATCCATCTGATAAGCAGATGCTAACTTTTCAAGGTCAGGACTTCCTGATAAATCAACTACGGAATAGTTGTCTTTATAGGTAAAGTGCTGATACTGGCGTACCATACCAAGATAATTATTCTTCAGTACGATGATTTTCACGGGAATATCATGCTGGTTCATGGTAGCAAGTTCCATCATGGACATCTGGAAGGAACCGTCACCGCAAACTGCAACGACCTGCTTCTTCTTATCAGCTAATTTTACGCCCATTGCCGCAGGAATGGAATATCCCATGGTTCCCATACCGCCGGAGGTTAAGAAACGGCCGCTTTTAACCACATGGTAAGCACAAGACCAAATCTGGTTCTGTCCTACGTCCGCTACATAAACCGCATCCTCTTCCATTGCATCGGAAAGCATGGTAATAAAGGCAGCCGGATCTACATAGTTAGGGTTGGGATTTCTTTTAGGTTCCATATTTTCACGGTAGCCTGCAAGAGTTTCCAGCCATTCTTCATGGTCACAAACCATTTCTTGTGCCGTTAAGTCTTCAAACACGTGCTTTGCATCCCCAACAAGAGGAATGGTAGGTCCTACGTTTTTACCGATTTCCGCAGGGTCTACGTCAATATGTACAAGGACTTTATTTTCCGTGATAAGTCCTGGCTGGCTTACTGCTCTGTCTGCCACTCTGGCACCTACCATAATTAACAGGTCAGATTCGTTCATGGCACGGTTCGCATAAGGTTTTCCGTTGTTTCCTACCATACCGAAATACATGGGATGTCTGGTAGGCATCGCACTGATTCCCATCATGGTTGATACAACAGGAATTTTATGCTTTTCGGAAAATTCTCTAAGGGCATCTGCCGCATCCGATAAAAGAACGCCGCCGCCGGCACAGATAATGGGCTTTTTCGCCTTATCAAGTTCGGCAACTACTTTCTTAATCTGCGCCATATTACCGCGTACCGTAGGTTTATAGGTACGCATATTAACCGTTTCGGGATAAACGAATTTCTTCAGCTCCGCATTCTGGATATCAATCGGTACATCAATCAAAACGGGACCTTTTCTGCCGGAATTGGCAATATGAAAAGCTTCTTTAAAAATCTGGGGAATATCATTTACATTTTTAACCAGATAGCTGTATTTTACAAAGGATTCCACCGCACCTGTGATATCAGCCTCCTGGAAAACGTCACTGCCAAGTAATTTGGAATTTACCTGACCGGTGATACAAACAAGGGGAATACTGTCCGCAAAGGCTGTGGCAATACCGGTAATCACATTGGTTGCTCCGGGGCCTGAGGTTACGGCACAAACACCAACCTTTCCGCTTACACGGGCAAGTCCGCTTGCTGCGTGCGCTGCGTTCTGTTCTGTTCTGATTAAAATTGTTTTAATATCTGACTCTAAAATGCTGTTATAAAAAGGACATATTGCAACACCGGGATAACCGAATACATACTCTACGCCTTCTGCTTCCAAACATTTAATAATCGCATCTGCTCCTAACATATATTATCCATACCTTTCTGTATTTATTTGAATTTACCGAAGAATTTGGCAAACGGCTCTACTGCAGCCCCAAGGTCATTAATTGCAGTATTAAGACCTTCGAAATCAATCTGTTCGATTTTTTTCATGACATCTTCAACGGATTTGGAGTTATCCGTAATAAACGTATCCATATTATTGCCCATTTCCGTAATGGATTCACTCATTTCCGTTACACTTTCAATTGCCACATCTGCCAGCTCAATGGTTTTTGTAGCCTGTTCCACAGCTGTATTTACATTTGAAACCGTATCAAGCAGTTTAGGCACTACCATAACCATGCAGACAATGACCGAAATGGCAAGAATGGCCGCAAATAATGTGGTGATTCTGGTATAAAATAATTGTTTCTTGGAATTCTTTAGCAATTGTTCCATCATTGCACGTTCCAATAATTCTTTATCTTCTGCATTAATCATACTTATCCTCCGTTAATCTGTTACAGCAAGTAACTTTTTGGCTGTTTTTACCGCTTCCTGTGCATCCTTTGCATAACCATGGGCACCGATTTCCTTTTGATAGTCTTCGGTAATGACGGCACCGCCAATCATTACTTTAATCTCGGGAAGCTGCTCTCTTAACTTAGCAGTAACCTGTTTCATTTCCATCATGGTAGTCGTCATCAGTGCGGAAAGACCTATCAGGGAAGCATTATATTCCTTGGCTTTTAAAAGGATTTCTTCACAAGGCACATCCTTGCCCAGGTCAATGACTCGGAATCCATGATTTTTCAGCATCATGACCACAAGGTTCTTGCCGATATCATGAATGTCTCCTGCAACTGTGGCCATAAGAATCAGCGGCATATCCTTCTGTTCCGTTCCCTTCTGTAACAAAGGTTCAATCTCTTCTACTGCCAGTTTCATGGCTTCTGCACCGGCAATCAGTTGGGGAAGGAAATAGCGTCCTTTGTCAAACAATTCACCCACATCCGTAATAGCCGGAAGCAACATATTATTTAAAATGTCTTCCGCCGTCACACCGCTTGTTAAGGCTTCTTTCGTATGGACGACAATCTGCTTTTTATTTCCCTTTAAAACATCGGTATAAATTACACCTTTATCTGTCAGTTCAACTTTAGGAACCTGTTTGGTCCCGGATTTTACCAGGTCGGCTTTCACCGCTGTGGCAGACGCACTACTTGCCGCTTTTTCCTGATAAGCTGCAATTCTTTCAATGTAGGAAATACTTGCCTCTTCTTTATTTAAAAGTAAATCAGCTGCAAATGCCGTATTCACCAATAAATCCTGGGATGGATTGGCAATTGCCATGGTAAGTCCTTCTTTGATGGCCATGGTTAAAAAGGTTGCATTTATGGCGCTTCGCTCCGGTAATCCGAAGGATATATTGGATAATCCGCAAATGGTTGCAAAGCCGTTTGCCTTACAATAGCGGATGGTTTCCAGTACTTCCAGTGCTGCGGCCGGATTCGCACCAACCGTGGCGACCAGTCCGTCTACAATAATATCTTCTTTGGTTAATCCGAGTTTGAAAGCTTCATCAGCAATCAAATGAATTAATTCTATCTTTTCTTCTAAGGATGCCGGTAATCCTTTGTCCGATAAAGGTAAAAGGATGAACATGGCACCATATTTCTTCGCTAAAGGCAAAAGCTTGGTTATTTTTTCCTTTTCGGCAGATATGGAATTAATAAGCGCCCTGCCGGGATATCTTCTTAAGGCAGCCTCCATCACATCGATATGACTGGTGTCAATGGCAAGAGGTAATGAAGATGCCAAGGTGACTTCTTCAAGCACTTTTAACATGGTCTCTTTTTCATCAATGCCGCTCATTCCCACATTAATGTCTAAAAGCTTGGCTCCGCATTCTTCCTGTTCCGAAGCAAAGTTAAGTACCATGTCAGTATTACCTTCGGAAAGTTCTGCCTGTAATTTCTTTTTACCGGTAGGATTAATCCGCTCTCCTACAATCATAAAACGGCTGTTTTCGTGGAAGGAAACCGTTTTACGCTCTGATGAAAGGTATCTGACAGGCTTTCTGTCCGCCAATTCCTTTAACTGCTTCGCACGATAGTTTGCGCCTTCAGCAAAAAATGCTTCATAAATTGCCTGAATATAAGAAGGGCTTGTGCCGCAACATCCGCCGATGATAGAAGCGCCGCTTTCAATCAAAAGCTTCATACCTTCGGCAAAATCAGCTTCATCCATATCATAAATCGTTTCATTTTTATCATTTAACTGGGGCAAACCGGCATTGGGCTTGGCAATTACCGGGATGGTTACCACTTCTGCCATATCCCTGATAATTTCTGCCATAAGGTCAGGTCCCGTAGAACAATTGGCACCAATTGCTGCCGCACCAAGTTTTTCAAGGGTAACAGCCGCTGTAACCGCATCGGTTCCGAACAAAGTCTTACCGCCCGGTTCAAAAGTAAGGGTAACTAATACCGGCAGGTTACATACTTCCTTCGCCGCTATTAAGGCAGCTCTGGTTTCCTGAAGGCTCATCATTGTTTCAACTACAATGAGATCCACGCCGGCATCTACAGTGATTTTAATTTGTTCTTTATATACCTCAACTAATTCTTCAAAATCCAAAGTTCCCATAGGAGAAAGCTGCTTACCGGTCATGGTAAGATCAGCAGCCACATAAGCCTTCTCTCCGGCAGCCTGTTTGGAAAGTGCCACAAGTTCCCTGTTAATACTTTCAATTTTATCCTCAAGACCGTATTCAGCAAGTTTAATCCGATTGGCGGTAAAAGTAGGTGCATAAATAATATCGCTGCCTGCTTCGACATATTCTTTTTGAAGACCGACAAAGATTTCTTTATGTTCTAAAATCCATTTTTCGGGACATACACCGGCGGGCATACCTCTCTTCATGAGGTTAGAGCCGGTTGCTCCATCCAAAAAAAGAATTCTGCTGTTTGCTAATTTTTGAAATTCCAAATGATTCATATAATTTCTCCATGATATCATACATGATGACATTATGTAATATAATATCACATAACGACTAAAACTACAATTGAACTATTATAATCTTTCTCTATTTTCTTTCGGTTTCCTTGCTTTTCCATGCTTATTATGGTAACTTAATAGTTAGTTTATATGAAGCAAATTCTAAAAACTTGGAGACTTTTATGAAACAAAAATTATGTTATAAAGTTGTTCTTTTTATACTGCTATCCTGCTCACTTTTTTTGAGTGGATGTAAAACAGATCCTGCGTTAGATACTTATAAAGCAAACATGAATCAGTTTTTTGAAAATATTAAAGTATTTGACAGTGCCATCAATTCCATAGACCCAAATGCCGATACTGCCGTAAAAGACCTTCTCTATCTTTTGGATTCTTTGGAAACTTCTTTTACGCAAATGGCTTCTTTGGATGTGCCGGACAATTTCCATGGTGTGGAACAATTAGCAGATGAAGCAAGTACTTATATGACTGAGGCTGTCATGTGTTATCATCAGGCTTTTGAAGGGGATTCATACAATGAGAATATTGCAGCCGCAGCAAAAGAAAACTATGACCGGGCTAACTTACGGATACAGTATATCATTTCTATTTTGCACGGAGAAATTCCCGAAGATATTTATGTATATGATGAAGAATAAATCATCACAAAATAAAAAACTCCTCATCACTGAGGAGTTTTTTTATGTAAATCATTTCAATTATTTAATAAGCTTAATCTTACCGATTACGGGAACTTCTTTTTCTTCGCCGTTAATTGCGGAAATAAGACCCATTACCCAAAATACAAGTACTACAATACCCCAAACATAGCCAACACAGGGAATGATTGAAAGTAATCCGAATAACATAATTACCAGTGCCTGATTTAAGTGGAATTTGGATGCCTCCTTATCTCCTGAAAGAATGGCGATTAAGAAACCGATCCAAGTAAGATATGCTACGATATCAGTTGTTCTCTTGTCCATTATGACCTCCTGCTTTAGTTAAAGTAATAAATTAATTTTAAAATCCATTGGAGCAAAATAACCCCAATAAATATATACATATAATACGAAATCCGAACCTCTTTTACAAGAGTTTTTTTACTTAAATAGTTACGAAAAACATAGGTAATCATAAAACATAAATATTCAAGTAAACCAATTATTACACAGGGATGATAAAGGAAACTTTTCCTAAAGTCGCCGCTAAATAAATAGTACACTGCTCTCGTCCCTCCGCATCCGGGGCAGGGAAACTTGCATATTTCCATAAATCTACATGCAAACAAGTCACCAATTTGTTGATAACCGCTTGCCGCAAACCAAAAGCCTATGAGAACAGACGGTAACAACACTACCCATCCCATGCAAAAAAATACAGTATCCATACGGATGTATTTCATTTTCTTCATTACATCAAATCTTCAATCATTGAGGTTAATTCACCGCTGGAAAATCCAACCACCAAAATGAGAACAAACATCAACACACCGATGCCGCCTGTAATAATACCGGCCATAGCCATTCCTTTTCCGCCATATTCATTTTTGATGGTAAGAACGCCAAATACGATTGCAACGATGGAAAGAATTAATCCAAACCATCCGGTACAACAGCATAAAATGGATAAAATACCGCAAATCATGGATGCAATAGCAAATCCGGTGCTTTGACCGCTGCTTGCCGGTGTTTCGGATGCCCCTGATGAATAATAAACAGGTGCAGCAGGTTGTACTTGAGGCGCTGTTTCTTCCATAGGTTCACCATAATTAATTTCAAGTTCTTCACCGGAAGCCGCACTTTCATTTACGGGTTCTTCGTACACAGGTTCACCAAATACATTTTCAGCTGTTTCTTCCAAAATTGCGGCTTCTACAGCTTCATATGCGGGCACCATGGGTTCAGGTAACTTTTGACCGCAATTGGTACAAAACTTGTTTCCCT
>JAFZDQ010000048.1 GCA_017561085.1 Lachnospiraceae bacterium | reverse complement strand
TAGCCAGGAAAACAACACCGCCTTCTCCAGTTAAATATTCAAGAACCACTTTTTTCTTGAATTCAAAGCTATATTTAGACATAAAAAACCGACCTCCCAATTGTTAGATTTTAGGTCTAACTTTTGGGGGTCGGTTCATAACCCTAAAATCACGGTCCTTTTTTCGTTTGAAAAAGACCGAAAAGCCTGTATTTATGGGGATTTTTACATAAAAATAAAAAAATTAACGAAAAACATTAAAAAAGTGTTGACAAATGATAAAATCGCTGTTATAGTACAATTAACGAAAAACATTAAATACTTATTATTTATCGTTGACTTTCTTGCAAGAGTCGTTAAATGACACATAAAAACAAAAACAAATTAATTCTTATTTAAGAGAGGGAGAAAGAAAATGAAAGAACAGGCAATTCAGAAAATTAACAAAATCGGTAAAATCAGTAGTGTGGTAGCACTTATTGCGAAAATCCTTGTAGGTATGGGAATCGGACTTTTGTTGGTATCTTATATCGTGTGTATGTTTATCCCGAAGGACAGCATCCGCATGAATGTGGAAGAGAAGATGACAATTGAAGTAGATATGGATAAGTTCGGTACCTTTGGTGAAGAAGAAAAGCAGGCAATCTTAAATGGTTTCCTTGATGAAGATATCACCATGGAAATGAATGATGATGAAGTGACTGCCGATCAGGTTTCCTTTGAAGGAAGTACCATGCGTGTGGAAGATAAGGAAGAAACCATAGCGATTGAATTCAGACAGATTTCCAATGCAATTTTAGCACTCCTTGTAGGAATGGCGCTGGTAATGGTTACCTTATTCTTTGTATCCGGTGTTTGTAAAGCATTCCGTGACTGTGAATCACCTTTTGAAGAAAATGTAATTGTAAAGATGAAAAAGTTTGCATACTCCTTAATTCCCTGGTTAATCGGTTCTTCCGTAATCAGTTCCGTCGGAGAAAGCGTACTTGCAGGTAAACCGGTTGTAAGTTTTTCAATTGACCTTGGCATGGTGCTTGTAGTACTTGTATTATTCTTACTGATTACGATTTTCAAATATGGTGCGATTCTCCAGCAGGAATCTGATGAAACCTTATAATAAGATGCCGGCCGAAGTTACAAAGTGAAATTAGACGGTGTTATTGAATAGAAAAAGAAATTAGGAGGAATCGTATGGGAAAAATAATATTACGCTTAGACAGAGTGATGGCAGACCGCAAGATGAGTTTAAATGAGCTTTCCGAAAAAGTGGGGGTATCCAATGTAAATTTATCCAAGATGAAAACCGGGAAAATCAGTGCAATCCGTTTTTCTACCTTAGAAGCAATCTGTGAGGTGCTTGATTGCCAGCCGGGAGATATTCTGGAATATGACAAAAATGCAGTCGGGGATGAGTAACAGGCCACCGGAAAAGGGAGTTTGAAGATAGAATAGGATAAAATTGCTTTGAGACTTGTGCTATAGTACAAATTTGTGCTAGCATGAGTCTCTATTTACGTTATTTCATCTAAAAAAATTGAAGAAAGTCGTAAATTATTCCTATTGGTTCTGTGATAATATGCATATGTAAACAAATTACATCAGTATTTAGGGAGGTAAAAACAACAATGAAAAAGAAATTACTGAGTATTGTTCTTGCAGTTGCTATGGTAGCAACAATGTTAGTTGGTTGTGGCGGCGGTGCTTCCGCATCTAACAAAGTTGGTGTAGCTATGCCTACAAAAGATTTACAGAGATGGAACCAGGACGGTGCCAACATGAAAGCTGAATTAGAAGCTGCTGGTTACGAAGTTGACCTTCAGTATGCAGCTAATGACATCGCTATGCAGGTTTCCCAGATTGAAAACATGATCAACTCCGGTTGTAAGGCACTTGTTATCGCATGTATCGATGGTGATTCCCTCGGAACAGTTCTTGAACTTGCTAAAGAAAAGAACATTCCCGTTATCGCTTATGACCGTCTGATTATGAACTCTGACGCTGTTTCTTACTATGCTACATTCGATAACTACATGGTAGGTACTCTTCAGGGACAGTACATCAAAGATACTTTAGATCTTGACAATGCAGAAGGTCCTTTCAACATCGAATTAACAACAGGTGACCCTGGTGACAACAACGCTAGATTCTTCTTCGGCGGTGCTATGGATGTTCTTCAGCCTTACATCGACGCTGGTAAGTTAGTTGTTAAGTCCGGTCAGGTTTCTTTCGAAGAAGTTGCTACAGCTAACTGGGCAACAGATGCAGCTCAGGCAAGAATGGATGCTATCATCGCTGCTAACTATGCTGACGGAACAACATTACATGCTTGTATGTGTTCTAACGACTCCACCGCTCTTGGTGTAGCTAACGCTCTTGAAGCTAACTACGAAGGCGAATGGCCTATCATCACAGGTCAGGACTGCGATATCGCAAGCGTTAAGAATATCCTTGCTGGCAAACAGTCTATGTCTATCTTCAAAGATACACGTACATTAGCATCTCAGGTTGTTAAGATGGTTGACGCTATCATGAAGGGTACAGAAGCTCCCATCAACGATACAGAAACATACGACAACGGAACAGGTATCATTCCTTCCTTCCTTTGCGAACCCGTATTTGCTGATATCAACAACTACAAAGAATTATTAATCGAATCCGGTTACTATACAGAAGATCAGTTACAGTAATCAAAAACAAAATTAATAAGAATTGATGTGCAGGCGGGGCAAAACCCGCCTGCTATATCGTAAAGCAGAAATTACCATTTTAAATGAATTAGATTAGATATTGTAGAAAAGCTGATAGGGAGGGATACAATTGGCGAAGATATTACTTGAAATGAAAAATATAACCAAAACATTCCCTGGCGTTAAGGCACTTGATAATGTAAATTTTCAGGTGGAAGAGGGCGAAATTCACGCTCTGGTTGGTGAAAACGGTGCCGGTAAGTCTACACTTATGAATGTTCTGAGTGGTATTTATCCATACGGAACCTATGAAGGTGACATTATTTATGACGGAGAAGTTTGTCAGTTTGGTACCATTAGGGATAGTGAAGAAAAGGGTATCGTTATTATTCATCAGGAATTAGCATTAGTTCCTTATATGACGATAGCTGAAAATATGTTCCTCGGAAATGAAAGAGGAAGCAAGTTTAAAATTAATTGGAATGAAACCAATGACCTTGCGGCGCAGTATCTGAAGACAGTTGGTCTGAAGGAAGCACCCCAGGTATTGATTAAAGATATAGGTGTAGGTAAGCAGCAGCTTGTAGAAATTGCGAAAGCACTTGCAAAGAATGCAAAGCTTCTGATTTTGGATGAACCTACAGCATCCTTAAATGAGGATGATTCCAAAGCGCTTTTGGAATTACTTTTGAAATTAAAGAAAGAAGGACTTACTTCAATTATTATTTCCCATAAGTTGAACGAGATTTCTTATGTAGCAGATAAGATTACGGTTATCCGTGATGGTGCTACCATTGAAACCTTGGATAAGAAGACGGATGACATTTCAGAAACCCGTATTATTAAGGGTATGGTAGGTAGAGAATTATCTGACCGTTTCCCCAAACGTGAGAAGAAATGTGTTACCGACGAAATCATGATGGAAATAAAGAATTGGAATGTATATCATCCCATTTACATGGAAAGAAAGGTTGTTGATGATGTCAGCATCCATGTAAAGAAGGGTGAGGTTCTTGGTATTTCCGGTCTGATGGGTGCAGGACGTACAGAACTTGCCATGAGTCTTTTCGGCAAGAGTTACGGTCACAATATTTCCGGTCAGCTTTTTATTAACGGTAAAGAGGTACATCTGGATTCCGTACAGTCTGCCATTAAGCATAAACTGGCTTATGTAACGGAAGACAGAAAAGGAAATGGTTTGATTCTCAGCAATCCCATTAAGATTAATACCACTTTGGCGAATTTGGATGCAATCAGTAAGCGCTCTATTATTGATAAAGATAAAGAATACGGAGTTGCGGTTGAATACAAAGATAAGCTTAGAACCAAATGTCCTACGGTTGAACAGAATGTAGGCAATTTAAGTGGTGGTAACCAGCAGAAGGTTCTTCTTGCAAAATGGATGTTTGCAGAGCCGGACATCTTGATTTTGGATGAACCTACCAGAGGTATTGACGTAGGTGCGAAGTACGAAATTTATTGTATTATCAATCAGTTGGTAGCAGAAGGTAAGTCTGTTATTATGATTTCTTCCGAAATGCCGGAAATCCTTGGTATGTGTGACAGAATTTATGTTATGAACGAAGGAAAAATGGTAGGAGAGCTTTCCGGAGAGGAAGCAACCCAGGAAATTATCATGTCCCACATTTTAAAAGCTGATAGAGAATAAAGGAGAACAGGTATGAATAAAGCAAAATCTTTAGAGTTTATAAAGAAATATACCATGATTATCGTTTTGATTGTGGTAACTGCCTTCTTTGCATGGCGGACAAACGGAACCATTCTGATGCCTATGAACATCAGTAGTTTGATTTCACAGAATGCGTACGTATTTATTCTTGCAACCGGTATGTTACTTTGTATTTTAACCGGTGGTAACATTGACCTTTCCGTAGGTTCGGTAGTTTGTTTCGTAGGTGCAATCGGAGCAGTGCTGATGGTGGAAAAAGGTGTTAACATGTGGGTTGCGATTCTTGTTATGATTATTGTTGGTACTTTAATCGGTGCATTCCAGGGCTTTTGGATTGCATTTGTAAGAATTCCTCCTTTCATCGTAACACTTGCAGGTATGCTGGCATTCAGAGGTTTAAGTAATATCGTTCTTGACGGTATGACAGTTTCCATTAAGGAATGTACTACTTTCGTAAATTTATTCGGTGGTGGTGCGAACTGCTATATTCCTGATTTATTTGGCAATAACCCCATCAATATTACTTGTGTTCTTGTAGGTGTGATTGCGGGAGCAATTTATGTATTCTTACAGATTAAGGGTAGAGCAACCAAGGTGAAAAAGGGTTATGAAACCGAAAAACTGGCAGTTATGCTTGTGAAGACAATTGCAATTGCAGCTGTAATCCTTGCATTATTCATTAGTCTTGCAATGCATAAGGGTATTCCTACCGTTCTTATTTGGGTATTAATCGTAGTTTTAGTTTACGGATATATCACATCCAATACTACAGTAGGACGTTACTTCTACGCTGTAGGTGGTAATGAAAAGGCAACCAAGCTTTCCGGTATCAATACCGACAAGGTTTATTTCCTTGCTTACACCAACATGGGATTCTTAGCAGCTCTTGCAGGTATGGTAACAATTGCACGTCTGACATCTGCACAGCCTACTTACGGACAGAACTATGAAATGGATGCAATCGGTTCCTGTTTCATCGGTGGTGCTTCCGCATACGGCGGTATCGGTACCGTTCCCGGCGTTATCATCGGTGCGGTTCTGATGGGTGTTATCAACCTTGGTATGTCCCTGATGGGTGTAGACCAGAACTGGCAGAAGGTAGTTAAAGGTCTCGTACTTTTAGCAGCAGTTATCTTCGATGTAGTTTCCAAACGTGGCGGAAAATTAATGGCGAAAAATTAATTTCACAATATCTAATCAAAAGGGACCCGGATTTTTCCGGGTTCTTTTTTGTTGGAAAAATTTATATGGTAGCATTATGGGTCCCTACGGCATACCGTTTCCCGCAGCTGTTTACAAATATAAGTTTTTCATCAAGCGAGGGAAACGCTATGCCGCGTGGACTCGTAGCATCCATAAAAAAGAATATTCCCGAAATAATATCCCAAAAATTAGAGAGCTATTTAAAGTCTAAAGTAGCTTCGCGAAAAAAACATTTTCTCTTAGGAGGAAATGTTTTTTTGTTGTCCGTATTCGGAAGAAAAGGGTATTGACTGCACGTTACGTGCAATTTTAGGCTATTAGGGGGTAGAGAAATGGAAAAGATGTCATTACGGGAAGTGTGTGATGCCGCCAAAGTCTCCCGCCGGGTAATTCAGGGCTATGAGAGTGCCGGACTCGTTTCAGCTACCGGGAGGGATGCGCGCGGTTATCTGCTTTATGGTGAAAAGGAACTGGAAAAAATAAAGAAAATCAGGCTGTTTCAAGAGATGGGATTTTCCATTAAGGAAATCTCGGAATTAATGGAAGCACCGAGGGAACAGTTAAAACAGGCATTGCAAAAGAGGGTTACTGACCTTCAAAAAGAAGATGCCCATATTAAGTCAATGATTGATATTGCACAAAAAATGATAGAAAGCCTTTAATCAGGATATGACAACAAGAGAACTTCCCCAAACACCAAAAGGAGGAAATTTTATGAGTAAAAAGATGATGAAATTAGTAGTGACCATGATGGTAATGTTGCTTATGTGCGCATGCGGAAAGAAAGAAGAGTATTCCGTCACAGAGTTTGAAGAGGATATGGACGCCATGACAGATGCACTTAACACATTGAACTACTTAAATGACAAGGTAGAGAAAGTAGAAGAGTGGGTAGAAGAAGCCAAAACAGAAAGCAGCGATGAAGCTGCTGCAGAGAATGAAGTATCAGCGGAAGAGAAGGCGCTTGTTGAAGAAGTACCTGTAGAGGAAGAACCTGCAGGGGAATCCCCTGCTGAGGAAATATCCTCCGAAGAAGTCCCCGTCGAAGAAGCGCCTGCACAGGAAGAGAACGGCATAGATCCGGAATTCAAAGCGGCAATGGATAGCTACGAAGCGTTTTACCGGGAGTATTGTGATGTGTTGAAACGGTATAATGAAAACCCCACAGACTTGACACTTTTAACGGAGTATATGGACCTGATGCAAAAATCTGTAGATATGAGTGCGAAATTCGAGGCATGGGACGAAAATGAAATGAATACTGCCGAATTGCAATATTATACAGAAGTGAATGCACGTGTGACCCAAATGCTTATAGAAGCAGGCATGCAGTAACGGATAACAAGAAAAGAAATGCAGTCATAAAAAGAGAGAGCAGGACGCCTTAGAAAGGTGCCCTGCTCTTTGTGCTGAGGGTAAGTTTGAGGGGAGGAAACGGGCGGTAGTAAATAAAAATATTTCAGGTGCATAAATTTTCAAAATGTAGTATAGTAAAAGTAGTGTTGTTTTGTCATAAAGGAGGAAAAGGGATGGCATTTGTTATTTTGACAGATTCAGCATCAGATGTGTCAGAAAGTTTAATTAAGGAATATAATCTTCACGTAATTCCGACTCCCGTAACCATTGACGGTACGGATTATTTTGATGGTTCTACTATATTTCCCGAGCAGTTTTATGCATTGCAGGCTGAAGGGACTCATGAGATAAAGACTTATCATATCAACCAGTTTATGTTTTATGAGAATTTTCTTCCCTATGCTGAGAAGGGAGATGAAGTCCTTTACATATGTTTTTCAACGGGAATCGCAGGAACATTTAATGCGGCAACTCTCGCTTATCAGCAGATTCTGGAAGATTATCCGGAATTTAAGCTTACGATTATTGATTCCAAGTGTGCGTCTGTAGGTTATGGACTTGTGGTAGCCAAATTACTCCGTATGCAAAGAAACGGTGCACCGAAGGAACTTTTGATTGAGGCGGCAGAGTATTTTTGTGCACATATGGAGCATGCGGTAACAGTTGTTGAGCTTGATTATTTATTTAAAGGCGGAAGACTCAGCAGGACTTCCTTCCTGGCAGGGACCGTACTTGATATCAAACCGGTTATTATTGTAGATGAAAACGGTTCTTTAAAGGCAGTGGAAAAGGTCCGCGGCTGGAAGAAGGCCCAGAAGAGAATTATCGATATGGTGGGCGAAAAAGGAAAAGATTTAGATAAACAGATGGTAGGCATATGCTATGGTATGGACGAGGAAGCCTTTGCGTTTGTTAAGAATCAGCTCGCTGAAAAGTATCAGATCAAAGAATTCCTGGAGGAAAGAGTGGGTTGTGCCATCGGTGCGCACACAGGCCCCGGCATTTTGGGAATTACTTTCTTAAATGAAACAAATGAAAAATATGAGGCCTATCTGGCTGATAAATAAGCAAAAATTGTAAAGATGGAAAGGCAGTATTGGATATGCTTGAGGTTAAGAATCTGGTGTTTCGCCCGCTTGATAACGGTGTGGAAAAAAGCATAATTGATGATATCAGTTTCCGTGTGGAAGACGGGGAAATGATTGTAATAACCGGCCCCAACGGCGGCGGTAAATCCACCATGGCGAAGCTTCTCATGGGAATTGAAAAGCCGGATGGCGGTGAGATTCTTTTTGACGGGACTGATATTACGGAGTATTCCATTACGGACCGTGCCAAAGCAGGGATTGGTTTTGCGTTCCAGCAGCCGCCCCGTTTTAAAGGAATGACAGTAAAGCGGTTTTTGTCCCTGGCGGCAGGGAAGGAACTTCCTGAGAATGTATGCTGCGATTTGTTAAGCGGCGTAGGACTTTGTGCCAAGGAATACTTAAACCGCGAAGTGGATAATACCCTTTCGGGCGGAGAAATGAAGCGTTTGGAAATTGCTTCCGTACTTGCCCGTGAGCATAAGCTTTTTATTTTTGATGAGCCGGAGGCGGGAATTGATTTGTGGAGTTTTTCCATGCTGGTAAAGCAGTTTGAGCAGCTTCACCAGACCAAGAAAGAAAGCCTTATTTTGATTTCCCATCAGGAAAGAATCATTGAGATGGCGGATAAGGTAATGGTCATCAAAAACGGTAAAATATCCGCGTTTGGTCCCAAGGATGAGGTCCTTCCGGGACTGATGTGTTCGGAAAAAGGTTGCGGTTGCAAGCATAAATAGGTACACGGATAACCGTGTGTACACGTTGTGCAAGTCCGCACGCGGATTTTGTGTATGAAATAAAGGAAAGAAAAGGAAACGACAGTGGCAGAGCTTGATAAAGTAACAGAAGAGATTCTGGAAAAGATAGATTCCACCGGCTTTAAGCAGGAAGGCGCCTTCAATTTAAGATATAACGGGTATTCCCTTTGTCACGGAAATACCAGCCATGTGACAATCAAACGTAAAGAAGATAAGCAGGGCATGGATGTATATATCAGCGGGGAAGCAAAAGGAGAGGAAATCCACATTCCCGTTGTGGTAACGAAGTCCGGTGTGACGGATGAGGTTTATAATGATTTTTATATTGAGGAAGGTGCGGATGTGACGATTATTGCAGGCTGCGGTATGCATAACAGCGGTTGTAATGATTCCCGTCATGACGGTATCCACACATTCCACGTAGGTAAAAAGGCCAATGTCCGTTATGAGGAAAAGCACTACGGACAGGGCGAAGGAACCGGCGCCAGAATTTTAAATCCCGTAACGAAAATCATTATGGATGAAAGTAGCGTATTTACTTTGGATTCCGTACAGATTGAAGGGGTAGATTCTACCAAGCGTAAAACGGAAGTGATTATGGGGGCAGATGCCAAACTTTTCGTGATGGAGAAATTAATGACCCATGACAGCCAGGAAGCAGTATCCGATATGGATGTGTATTTAAACGGAGAGGGCAGTTCCGCCCAGATTATTTCCCGTTCTGTTGCGAAGGGCAGCTCCGTACAGATTTTCCATCCGAAGGCAATCGGAGATGCACCCTGCCATGCACATATCCAGTGTGATTCCATTATTATGGATCAGGCGAGGGTTTGTTCCATTCCTGAAATTGATGCAAAGCATATTGATGCGGCGATTGTACATGAGGCAGCGATCGGAAGAATTAATAACGAGCAGCTGATTAAGTTAAATACCTTCGGACTTACCGGAGAGGAAGCAGAAGCGATTATTATTGAAAATTTCCTGAATTAATAGGAACCGGACATAGAAGAATCCCGCACATGGGATTCTCTTGCGTGGTGGGATGAAAATCCCGGACCTTAGGCAATTCCACATCTCATATGGAGAAAAAATATGAAAAAGTTATTGGTTTATTTAAAAGATTATAAAAAAGAAACGGTATTGGGGCCTCTGTTTAAATTACTGGAGGCTTCTTTTGAACTTATTATTCCCCTTGTAGTGGCATCCATGATTGACAAAGGAATTCCCAGGGGAGATGGCGGACACATTATCAGAATGTGCCTGATTATGGCTGCGCTTGGATTTATCGGCCTTGTTTGCGCGGTAACGGCACAGTTTTTTGCGGCGAAGGCAGCGGTTGGTTTTGCCACCAAGCTTCGTCACGGTTTATTTGAACATATCCAGAAACTTTCTTTTTCCCGCTTGGATGAAGAAGGGACTTCTACCCTGATTACCCGTATGACAAGTGACATTAATCAGGTGCAGTCCGGAGTGAATCTGGTGTTGAGACTCTTTTTGCGTTCACCCTTTATCGTTTTTGGAGCAATGATTATGGCATTTACGGTGGACGTGAAGGGTGCCCTTGTGTTTGTGGTGGTAATTCCGGTATTATCCGTGATTGTATTTGGAATTATGCTGCTTAGTATTCCCATGTTTAAAAAGGTGCAGAGCGGTCTTGACAAGGTGCTTGACATAACCAGAGAGAACTTAACAGGTGTCAGGGTGATCCGTGCTTTTGGACAGGAAGAGAATGAAATTAATAAATTCGATAAAGAAACGGATGTGTTAAAGGGATTACAAATGGTAGCGGCGAAGGTTTCCGCGCTGATGAATCCTCTTACCTATGTAGTAGTTAATGTTGGTCTGATTGCCCTTTTGTATATCGGCGCAGTGCGTGTGGAGGCCGGTATTTTGAGCCAGGGCCAGGTTGTTGCTCTGGTCAATTATATGTCCCAGATTCTGGTGGAACTGGTGAAACTTGCCAGTCTGATTATTACCGTAACCAAGGCGGTAGCCTGCGGAAACCGTATTCAGGGGATTTTTGAGATTCCTGCGGGAATGGAGCAAAAAAGTGCTGACGCAGAAACCGGTATGGAAGAAGGTGCCCGCGGAGCGGCAAATGAAACCGGGGAAAAACGGGCGGCGGTTGTTTCCTTCGAACATGTTTGCATGCGTTATCATGAAGGCGGCGAGGAAGCCCTTACGGATATTCATTTTACCGCAAAGAAGGGAGACACCATCGGTGTCATCGGCGGTACCGGTAGCGGTAAGTCTTCGCTGGTAAATCTGATTCCCCGTTTTTATGATGTGGAAAAGGGAAGCGTTAAAGTAGACGGAAAAGATGTGCGTGAATATGAAATAACCGCACTCCGGGACAAAATCGGCATTGTACTGCAAAAAGCAGTTTTATTTAAAGGAACCATCCGCGAAAACCTTCTTTGGGGCAATGAAAATGCGACGAATGAGGAGCTTTGGGAAGCACTTCGGATTGCCCAGGCTGAAGAATTTGTACTGAAAAAAGAAGGTGGACTTTCAGAATTCATCGAGCAGGAGGGGCGGAATTTGTCCGGCGGTCAGAAGCAGCGTCTTTCCATTGCAAGGGCGCTTGTGAAAAAGCCTGAAATCCTGATTTTGGACGACAGTGCGTCTGCACTGGATTATGCTACCGATGCAGCCCTTCGAAAGGCCCTGAAGGAAATGCCCGGCGATACTACGGTGTTTATCGTATCCCAGAGAGCATCCTCCCTGATGCATGCGGATTTGATTATTGTGCTTGATGATGGGGATGTGGCCGGTATGGGAACCCATGAGGAGTTGCTGAAGACTTGTGAAGTATATCAGGAAATTTATTACAGCCAGTTTGAACGGAAAGAAGACGAGGAGGGGGAAGCGGATGAAAAATAAGCAGGATAAAATGAAACAGAAGCAGACCCTGATAAAGGTTCTTAAGTATATTAAACCCCACAGCTTTTGGCTGGTGCTTACCCTGGTTATGGCAGTGGTGTCTGTGGCACTGACCTTGTATCTGCCCATTCTTACGGGAAAGGCAGTAGACTGGATTACCGGTCTTGCAGGCGTTGTGCGTGTTGCGGACGGTAAAAGCGAGGTATTGGAACTGTTATCCCAAGGTGGCGTTTGGGAAAGCTTTTTTGCCATCTTAAAGACAATGGCAGTGGTGATTGCCGTAACGGCTCTTGCCCAGTGGATTATGAATATTTGTAACAACAGAATTGTTTATAATGTAATTCAGGATATCCGCCAAAAGGCATTCCGCCGGATTGAAGAATTACCTCTTAAGTATTTGGATGCTCATTCCCACGGGGATATTGTAAGCCGCGTGGTTGCGGATGTAGACCAGTTTGCGGACGGACTTTTGATTGGATTTACCCAGTTGTTTACGGGACTGGTTACGATAGTGGGCACGTTATTTTTCATGTTGTCTATTCATCCCGGAATTACCGCGCTTGTGGTAGTGATTACGCCGGTATCCCTGTTTGTGGCCAGCTTTATCGCAAAGAAGACCTACAGTATGTTCCGGCTGCAATCTGAAACCAGAGGAGAGCAGACGGCATTAATCAATGAAATGATTGGAAACCAGAAGGTGGTTCAGGCCTTTAACAGAGAGGATGAGACGCTGGAAAAGTTTGATGAAATAAACGGCAGATTGGAAAAATATTCCCTGCGTGCGATTTTCTTTTCTTCCCTGACCAATCCCTGTACCCGTTTTGTAAACAGTCTGGTTTATACGGGAGTAGGTCTGACCGGCGCTTTTGCGGTCATCAGAGGCGGCCTGTCCGTGGGACAGCTGACTTGCTTTTTGTCCTATGCAAACCAGTATACCAAGCCTTTTAATGAGATTTCGGGAGTAATCACGGAACTTCAAAATGCGCTTGCCTGTGCG
>JAFZDQ010000047.1 GCA_017561085.1 Lachnospiraceae bacterium | reverse complement strand
CCCGATTCGGTGGAACCGTAACAGTTGTACAAACGGCTCTTACTGAAAATACGGCACATATCTTCCTTCACATCTTCACCAAGCATAGCGGTTCCGATTTGGACATAATCAATCTTATCGCTGTAATTACTGAAATTACCTTTGGAAAGCTTCAATAAGATCTTGGCCGCACTGGGAGATAAATCCAGCGCTGTCACCTGATACTTGTCCATCAGTTCAAAGATTTCTTTCACTTTTAATACACCGTCAGCCAGTACCACACTGCTTCCGTTAATCAAATGGGCATAATAGCTTCTAAGACCATGGGAATGACTAAGGGGAAGGGGAATTAATTCCACGCTGTCCTTCTTCATCTCGGTTCCGTAAAGAATATTCTCCGCTACTGCCACATTGTTGCCGTTAGAAATCATGATTCCCTTGGGCTTTCCTGTGGTACCTGTGGTATAAAGAATTTCTGCAATCGCATTTTCATCACGATAGGAAGAAAATTCATCCATATCTGCATCTGCCGGCAAATTCTCAAACAAAACATTGATATCTAAGAACTGATTTTCTGTCTGATATTCTGTCTGTCCAATATGAAGCGCTGCTTCCACACTTGCTGTAATTTCCTTCAAACGCTCAATGGCCACCTTATTCTCTACCGGCACAAAAATAGCACCGAGAAGCTGACAAGCCAGCCCGCAAATCAGGTAATAAGCATTCTGGGTACATTCCACTGTCACTCTGTCCCCCTGCTTAACTCCTGCATTTTGAAGACAGGTTGCTACCGCACCCGCTTTTTCATACATGGTAAGATAACTGTAATCCGCAATTCCGTCAGCCACACAAAGTTTCTCCGGGGTATGAAGCGCATGGTATCTTACCGCATCCATAATTGAACAAAACATAATTTATCCTCGCTGTATTATGATAATCTCTGAACCATTTCCCAAATTGCTTCGATGGAATCAAAGTTTTCGGGAACTAACTCTTCCATGGGAATGGAGATACCGAATTCATCTTCGATATCGGAAACTACTGCAACCAAATCTACAGAGTCGATTACCTTACCGGTAATCAGTTCCTTTTCCACGTCAAAATCCACATCGGGACAACATTCGCTTAATACTTCCAATAATCTTTCCATTTTCATTTCCTCCGTTAATCAGAATTTCTTTCAAATTTCTTTAGAACTGCTCATAAATAAATGAGCTTGCCACATAACCGGGGCCGTAAATTCCAAAAATCAAAACTGCAAATATAGCAATATATAAAATCAGATATCTGAACACCAGATTCTGCTTTGCTATCATCTCACGTACAGAGCCGCGCTCCTGAAGCATGCTGACACACCAAAGTACAACGATACTTAAAATGGCTACCATAAAGTTTGCTCTGTCAAGACCAAGTTCATACAAACTGCCGTCTACCAATTTCCAAATTTCCAGTCTGGTTACCATCTGCTTCATAATCAGAAATGCCTCTGATATGGAATTCGCCCTGAAAAAGATTCGTCCGAAACAACAAAGCAGGAGGGTTCTGGTCATCTGGAATAACTCCCAGGATTTGGTTTTGGTATTAATCTTAAGCCACGCGGTAAGCTTGTCAATCTTGTCTCCAAACAGGGTGCCACCAATGGTCAGACATCCATGATAACATCCCCATGCAATAAATTTCCATCCGGCTCCGTGCCAGATACCGGTAGAAAGCCATACCACTGCTACCGAGAAGCAGCTTACAAAGTTCTTACGTGCCTTGGCACCGAACTTCTTACCCAGCTTCTTACTGGTCTTCTTCACAAAGGAAGAATTGGATACGGGCAGGAACAAATAGTCCTTAAACCATGCACCCATGGTCATATGCCATCTTCTCCAGAATTCCGGAATGGTCTTTGCAAAATAAGGATGGTCAAAGTTTCTCTCTAAATCAATACCGAATAATAAAGAGGTACCTCTGGCAATTTCCATACATCCCAAAAAGTCTGCATAGGTCTGAATGGAATAAAGTGCCAAAGTAACTAACCATACTGCACCGCCATGGGCCGTCACATCCCCAAATACGGTATCTACAAACATGCCAAGTCTGTTGGCAATGACAAGTTTTAAGAAAAAGCCCCAAAGAATCAGTTCCCCGCCGGAAACCATTCTCTGAAAATCAAATTTCTTCCCACCAAAGAACTGGGGCGCAAGTTTATTATACCTGTCAATGGGTCCCTGTACGATATGGGGGAAGTACATAATAAAGGTTGCATACCTGAGGAAATTCTTCTCAGCCTCATATTTCTTCCAATATACGTCCAGAATATATCCCACGGACATAAAAGTATAGAAAGAAACACCAAGAGGAACCACCAAATCAATCATCTCAATTTTGCCGCCTCCGGCAAGCTTATCCAGCGTGCCTAACAGGAAGTTGGTGTACTTGGTATAGCACAAAAGCCCCAGGCTCAAAAGTAAGGTTACTACCATCACTGCCTTACGGTGCTTATACTCCGGATTTCCGAAAATTCTGGCCCCTGCATAAGTAATCACCGTCGTCGCCAGAATATAAGGCATATATCCGATTCCGTAGGATAAATAAAAGGCGATACTTGCAGCCAGTAAAACCAGATACTGAAACCGCTTCGGTACGATGTAATAAACCACCATCGCCAGTAATATGAATATAATAAACCAAATAGAAGTAATACTCATTTCTAATCCTCTTCTGATATATAAGCATAATTTTACTCAATAACTAATTATATACAAAAAGGCAAGTAGTGTCAATGTTACGTCACACTGCACTACCTGCCTATTTTTACTAAATTTATTCCGTAATCCTTTTATATTCTTCCTCCGAAAGATATGGTTTGATAATTTTCATATATTTGGAACTCTCCTGTTCCCAATCCGCATAATCCCCATCAGAACGCTTATCAGTAAAGCCATACTTGTCTTTCAGATAATTACCAAGCCACAGTGTATATTTCAAAGAACCGTGTACGTTAGTGTGACTGCCGTTGTAATAATCTGTAGCCAAATCCATACCGATTTCCGGAATCATAGGTATTGTATTTAAAGTGTCAAAACCATAGGATTCAATCAATTCATTAGCTGCATTATACTTTTTGAGCCGTTTCTCAGATTTCAACACTTGGGGATTGGTCACAAAAAGTACCTTAACCTCATTTTCCTTGCAGAACTCCAAAAGTTCTACCAGCGTGTCATAAGGGAGTTCTTCCTTAGCAGCCTTTTCTTCAAGTACTGTATACTCTTCCGTTACATCCGTTGCTACTTCCAGGAAATTCTTGTACGTACTTCCTCCCTTTAAGCCCACCGGAGCATTATTAAAATTTTGTTCTCCCAATTCACTCCACCTGTTATGATAGCGGATAATGGGAAAGAAAAATTCCAATCTCTCACTCCAAGGAATCTCTCCATAGTCTGCACACGCAAAAATCATCTTCGCCTTTGTCATAGAGAACGGATACTTATCCACCAGATAATGAATGGCAGGACTCTTTACAGTTTCATGCATGGTATTGATTGCAACCACATAGACTGCATCCGGCTGTGTCTTAAGCCCATCCTCAATTAAATATCTGGCTGCCACAAGCGGCTGCGTATTACTAGCCATACAGCGGACCGTAATACCGTATTTTTCCCATGCAATGGGGGCCTGCCAGAAAGCAAAAGTACTACTGCTTCCGATAAACACCGCATCCAGACTCTCTTCTCTTTCGTCAAAAAATTCAACAATCTGAGGATATTTTGCTTGATCACCTACTGATTCTTTAAAAACTTTTTCAACATTCATAAACAGGACAAAAAGAATCAAAAGAAACAATATAATTTTAACGATTCTCCTCTTTTGCATTTACCTGCTCCTTTACTATATATCTGTCATACAACCTAAAAAACGGTTTTTCCAATAATTTCACTCTTATTATATCAATTAACATACAAATACCGAATATACCTATCACTGCGCCAATCGCATGTAATACCAGATACTTACTGTCAAACTGTTCTGTATTTCTTAAAAGATCGCCCCAAAGCCATTGTCTCATAGCATCGCTATTTGCGTGGATCATTAATATACCAAAGCAAGAAGCTGCCGCCACATTAATATACTTACAATATTTCAAATTCAAATTCTTAAAGAACATGAATGCACTCACTGCTACTATAAGTGCCAGAACTTTATTTGAATCCGCCACAAAAAAGTATCTCAAGGACGGATTATCTTTCGTGACACCAATCCACAAGCCCACCAATTCACTTAAATACGAAAGCATAACCGTACCGCCCATTGCCAGCGTCCAAAAACCTTTATTTTCATAAATGGGGGCAGGATACAATCTGATATAGGATGCAACCAAATAAATAATTATAAACCATATTACATAATCCAAACTGAAGGTCACCATTTTGAGTGACGGCATCACACTGTAAACAAATAACAATATTCCCAATAAAGATATGTGTTCCTTTTTGGTTATATTATGAATCAATTTGTTCACAAAAGGAATCAATAAATAAAACGCCAAATAGGAAAAAGTAAATCCGGTCCGGATTCCCGTAATCGGGAAAATATACTTGATACAACCTGTTACCGTAAAATCTATATACCCGGTCACTACAAAAATAGAATAAATAATAATCTTATAGAATTCCACCTCTAAAAACAGCTTCAAAAACTTTTTCAGTGAAATATCCGAAGTACACATATAGTAGCCGGTAATCAGCACAAAACAGTTAATACCAATTTTGCCGCCACCGCCAAAAAACGTCAAAAAAATACTGTTTACAGAAAGCGGACTTTCATTCATCATTTTGGTCAGTCCGGAATTCACCACATAATGATGTGCTATAATACAAATCATTGATAAAATTCTGAACAATTCTATATTCGAATTTCTGACTTTTGATTCCATGGTATTACATATCCTTCTCTAGTATTTCTTTGTTATACAATCACAAATCATATCTACCTGTTCCAGTGACAAATCTGCATACATCGGCAAAGTAAGTACGCATTCACTAATCCCAAGTGCAATCGGCGTTTCTGATGCATGATATTCCGCCTTATAACAATCAAATGCATTTGCCAGCGGATAAAAGTACTTTCTCGCACCAATACCTGATTCCGCCAACCTATCAAACAACCCATTTCTGTCTATGCCAAAAATTTTCTCATCAATTACAATAGGGAAGTAGGAATAATTCGGTTTTACATCCTTCTGCACCGGATTCATCTGCAAACCTGCCACACCTTGTAACCGTTCAACGTAACGCTTGTATACTACTTCACGCTTGGCTATTTCTTCTTCAATATGTCGCAGATTGCAAATTCCCATAGCTGCGCAAAACTCATTCATCTTTGCATTAGCCCCTACACTATCCACAATTTCAGTTCCGCGGATTCCGAAATTCTTAAGACCATATAATGCACGTCCAAAAGCTTCATCCTTAAAACAAACCGCGCCTCCTTCAATGGTATTAAACACCTTCGTAGCATGGAAACTAAAACAGGAAACATCTCCGAAAGAGCCGATTCCTTTCCCTTTATATTCAATGCCGAAAGCATGGGCCGCATCGTATATCACCTTCAGATTGTGTTTCTTTGCAATCCGCTCTATCTCTTCCACATTACAAATATTTCCGTAAACATGGACCGGCACAATCGCACAAGTTTTTTCTGTAATCAATCCCTCTATTTTGCTCACATCGATTGTAAAATCTACCGGGTCAATATCACAAAAAACCGGTTTTAACCCATTACGCACAATTGCATGCGTAGTGGATGCAAAGGTAAAAGGCGTAGTAATAACCTCTCCCTCCATCTGTAATGCCTGAAGTGAAAGTTCTAATGCCATATGTCCGTTGGTCAGCAAATCAATGCCTTCCACGCCCAAATATTCTTTCAGCTCTTTTTGCAATTGCTTATGCTTTACTCCCATATTAGTCAGCCAATGAGAATCCCATAACTCTTTAATTTCAGAAATATATTCCTCGTATGCCGGCATCGATGACCGTGTAACCAAAATTTTATCCATACTTATCTCTTTTACTAATTTTTTTCTGTACTATTTTTTCTATTGCTCTGCACAACAAAATCTGACCTCTTAGCCTAAGACTTCCTCTTCCGTTATAACTTTGATATAGTTATGCATCTCAGGAATTGTCCTTTCCCGCTCTTCCAAGCTGTCAAATTTCATGATTGCCACACCTACAACACCATTACTGTTCTGATAATCCACAACAGGATCACCCTTCTTTTTGTAAATGTACAACTCCACTAATTTATCGCGAAGATATTCATCCACAAACACTTCCTTAAATTTTCCATTTTTAAGGCTGCCAATATTATACTGTAAGGTACAAGTCAACTCTTCAGGTGTCAGAATCGGATATTCTTCCCCCATTGCCTGCTTTAATACTGCCGCAACTTCATCCTGTCCGGTAGCATGATACATTAACTGCGGAATATAATTTCCTCCGGCTCTGGGACCAATCTCAATAATATATACGGTTCCATCTGCCGCCACCCTGACTTCAATATTAACCGCACCATTCTTCAGACCGCTATTCTCTATAAATCTGGCCACCTCTTTTGTTGCTTTCCTAACCACTTCTTCATCCACCATGGAAGGAATTGCCGTACCTATCGGAACCATATTACGAAATCTCTGATCCCCCAATACTACAAAGTCCAATTTTCCATCCGTCACCACACCATCCGCATGCAAATGATTATAAGGTGTCTCTATAAATTGCTCGATAATTACACGTCCGCCCCTTGAAAAGTGCAATGCTTCTTCAACTGCTTTTTCCAAATCTTCCTTCCGGTCAATTTTTACTACACCTTTACTACCCGAGGAGTCTACAGGTTTCACTACACACGGAAATTCTATTTCATCCCAAACTTCTTTCAGTTCTTCTATATTTGACAAACGATAAAATTGCGGATACGGAAAACCATTGTTTTTTTGGAATTCCCGAAACAAGTCCTTTTCGCTAAACATCTTCACTACATCATAAGGATTTCCCGGAAGACCTAATTTTTCGCTTACGTATGCCGCAGTTGCTGCCGCAGGATCTGAAGCATATGCAACAATTCCGTCAATCTTTTTATCCTTTGCAAAGGATAAAACGGCTTCTTTATCCACAGTACTGATATTTACATATTCATCAGAAAATGCATGCCCCGGATTATTAGGCAAATAATCACACGTAATGACATAATATCCCAGTTCCTTGGCCTTTTTGATTGCCGGAATCTGTGACATTGCACCTCCAAGCATCAATATCTTTTTCATTACTCAATTCCTTTCTACATGCCCTATAACGGTATATTCTGATGGAAATATTTCTCTTTACGAGCCATACTTTCCCAATTATTGCGAAGCACTTTTAAAATGTAATCTCTGGTCATAGCCGGCTCAATCACTTCATCCACATAGCCCATATGCGCCGCTTCATAAGGATTCAAAAACTGCTCTTCATATTCCTGCAGACGATTTGCTTTTTCTTCTTCATCTGCCTTTCTGTAAAGAACATCAATTGCCGCTTTGGCACTCATAACTGCCATTTCCGCCTTAGGCCATGCAAATACCATATCAGCCCCCATCTCCTTACTGCACATAGCAAGATAAGAACCGCCATATGCCTTGCGGATAATGGTAGTGATCTTCAAAACTTCTGCCTCGCTATACGCAAACAGCATCTTGGCACCGTGACGGATAATTCCCTTCTGCTCCTGCTCTTTGCCGGGGAAGAACCCTGATACATCCACAAGATTTAAAAGGGGAATGTTAAAGCTGTCACAGATACGGATAAATCTGGCTGCCTTATCAGCCGCATCAATATCAATACAGCCTGCCTTTTCCGCAGATTGGTTTGCTACAATACCTACAGGATAGCCGCCGACTCTGGCAAACATGGTAATAATATTAGTAGCATGTTCCCCTTTGATTTCCGTTCCGCTTCCGTCATCAATAATACACTCAATCACTTTATGCATATCATAAGCATGTCTTGCCGATTCCGGAATAATGGCATTGATATCGGGCTTTTTATTTAAAGTAAACTTATATTCATTCAACACTTGCGGCATTTCCCTGTAATTGTCAGGTAAATATCTCAGCAATGTCTTTACAAAGCGGATACAGTCTTCATCATTCGCAGCCACATGGTCAGCAATACCGCTGATCTTGGCATGCACCTGTGTTCCGCCAAGTTCATCCATAGTAACCTCCTGTCCGATGGCAGCCTTTACTACCTTCGGACCTGTAATAAACATATTACTGGTTTTGTCCACCATAACAATAAAGTCGGTAAGTGCAGGCGAATAAGATGCACCGCCGGCACAGGTTCCCATAATCGCGGAAATCTGCGGCACCTTCCCGGATGCTTTCACGTTATTATAAAAGATATGTCCATGCCCGGACAAGCCCTGAATTCCTTCCTGTACACGGGCTCCGCCGGAATCAAACAAAGCTACGACCGGTACCATCATTTCTAAGGCTTTCTTCTGAATACTGGCAATTTTTCTGGCATTCATCTCACTGATAGAACCGCCAAATACGGTAAAATCCTGGGCGTAAACACAAACGGTACGGCCCTCCACTTTTCCGTAACCGGTAATAACGCCGTCACCTTCTTTTTTCTTATTTTCCATGCCAAAATAGGTACATCTGTGCTCTAACAGCATGTCCGTTTCCACAAAGGTACCTTCATCAATCAGTAAATTGATTCGCTCCCATGCCGTAAGTTTTCCGGCAGCGTGTTGCTTTTCTTCCCTGCCGATACTGTGTACAGCATTTTTCTTTTCTATCAATTCGCTAAATTGCCCACTTTTCACCATTCAACAATTCTCCTTGAAAATTCTGTAAATACTTCTTTATTTTTTCAATATGCGGGGGTTCATATACCTGCCCGTCTATTTGAACGATTGCCTCTTTACTATCATTATAGATATCAATAATTCTTTGCAACCTCTGTTTATCAAACTTTTCCCGGTACTTCCGCACCGCCCGGGCCTGATTCGGATGAATTAACAGCTTTCCGTTAAAGCCCATCCGTTTGGACTTTTGGTATTGTCCGGCAAAAATCTCCATATCACGGATTTCCAAACTGATGGAATCCAGCGCAGTTTTCCCGTTAAATGCAGCATACATCACCAATTGATTCCGGGCATAAATGGTTGCTTCCTCGCCTGCTTCCATGGATATTTCCTTACAAAAATCCTCTCCGCCGAACGCCAGAATATTAACAAGCGGATGACTTGCAATTTTCTCCAGCGAAAAGATTCCTTTGATGCTCTCCACCAGCGCAATCACCTTTTTACCTGTCAGAAGTTCCTCGTATTCCTCCAAAAAATCAGGATTTTCAAACTTCGGAATCATGTACCCGTCAAACTCATAATTCCTCAAGTTCTGCAACTCGAATATCAACCGCTCTCCGGAATTTACCCGCACATAAATAGTCCGTTCTTTTCCGAAGCGTTCTATGACTTTTTGCGCCAGTTCAAGCCCTTCTTCCTTTTGCTCCGGTGCCAAAGAATCCTCTAAATCCAAGATAATGATTTCCGATTCAATTTCTTCAAATTTATCCAAAAACTTCCCTTTGGCCGGTACAAAAAGCCAAGTTTCATCTGACTGCCCCATCTTATTTTTCCTTTGCTTTGATTAAGTCTGCAATCTGCACTACCTTTTGTGCTCTTTTCCTCATAGGAGGTCCAATCATCTTGCCGTTTAAGGTTGCAATGCTTCCGCCGGTAGTTTTGGCATTCTCCACTGCTTCCATAATGGCTCTTGCTTCCGCAATTTCCTCCTCGGAAGGTGTAAAGCACTCATGGGCCCAGGGAATCTGTCTGGGATTAACAAGCAAAATACCTGCATAACCAAGAGAACAGGATTCTCTTTCTTCCTGCTTAAAGCCTTCTTCATTCTTTAAATCCAGGTAAGGCGTATCGATGGGCAGAATTCCATGCATTCTGGCCGCCATCGCTACCATTGCCCTGGGTACATCAAATGCTTTGGGTGGATAATCATGTCTGCCCCAAATGCTGTCAAGGAAATCTTCACCGCCAAACAAAAGTGCAATTACTCTTTCATTACTTCCCGCGATACTCTGTACGTTTAACACAGCATCTGCAGTCTCAATCAGGGGTAAAATCTTAAGAGTTCCCTCTTCCAAACCACAGCGGGCTTCACATTCTTCCAATTTCTTTACAAAAGCATCAATATCTTCCGTATTTCTGATTTTGGGTGCCACGATTCCCAGAATTTGTCCATCCTGAATCACTTTCAAATCTTCTTCCAAATCTTCGGTTTCCAATTCATTTACGCGGATAAACAGCTGTCTTCCGGAAAAGGTTTTCTTTTCCAGATAGCCGGATAATATCTGTCTTGCTTCGGCACGTTTGGTAGGCGGCACAGAATCCTCCATATCAAAAATAATGGCATCTGCATCACAATCAATGGCTTTATCAATAAACTTCTCGCTGTATGCGGGTACGAAAAGCATACTTCTAAGTAAATACTTCATTCTATTTCTCCTCAACAAAATTTGATTTTTTCACAAGTACATGACGTCTTAAACGAATCACTTCAACACCGTTCTGGTTATATCCTACCGTTTCAATATAGATAATTCCTCTGTCATTTTTCTTCTTGGATTCCCTGCAGGAAAGCACGGTCGAACGCGCGTAAAGAGTATCTCCCACAAAAACAGGAGCCAGATGCTCTACCTTTTCATAGTCTAAGTTTGCAACTGCCTTTCCGCTGATATCCGTCACGGTAAGTCCTACTACCAGGCTAAGCACCAGGGTACCTACTACCAGTACCTGTCCATGTTGCTGCTTGGACGCATAATCTGCATTGGTATGCACCGGATGTGCATTCATGGTAATCAATGAAAACAGGTTATTATCGCTTTCAAAAATGGTTTTCGAAAAACAATGTTCAATCTGTTCTCCTTCTACAAACTCCTCAAAAAATCTTCCCATTACATTTGCCTGCATAAGCTAATCTCCTTTTATTACGCTGCTTAGCGTACATTCTTCTTAAACAATAATTTGGACTCTATGGTATCTTCTTCCATCTGAATAGTTGCGGTACTATCACTATTTGTCTTTACAATCGAATAACTCTCCACGTGCCTTTTTACAGATGTACAGGCACCTAAAATACATTTATCGCCAACATTGGTTCCGTCAAATACGGTACAATTAATCCCTACAAAAGTCTGCTCACCTACATTACTTTTTCCGGCAATTGTACTCTTGGTTCCCATAAAGCAATGCGCCCCCAACTGCACGGAAGAACCCACCAGAGAAAATGCCATCAACAAACAATTTTCTCCCACTACGGCATTGGGCTGTATCATTACATAATCATGAAGCCAGCAATTGGAATTTTCTGTTACTTTACCACGTACGATGGCCGTAGGCGCAATAATATTTGCAAACTGATACCCATCTGCTTTCAATCTTTCATACAGGTAACGTCTGTCTGCATTCAGTCTGTTCCACAAAACAGCAACAAACAATTTAACTTCTTTCTTGTCGATAATGGTATCTAAATCTTCTATTGCATATACAGGCAAATCACAGAACTTATCCTGTTCTATATACGCTCTGTCAACCGCAAAGCCCAATATTTCAAATAAGCCATAATCTTTTACAAACTCATATACATGCCTTGCTGACGAACTGGTTCCTATAATAATCAGTTTTTCTTTCATAGACAATAACCTCTCTTAATTCATAACTTTCCCTTAGCCGCATCCCATTTTACCCATAATCTTCGAATAAAACGGATTGATGACGGAAATAAATAAACAAATGCAAGTAATGCCGATATTCTGACTTTCACCTTACCCACAACATCCTTGAAAGTAATTCCACATTGCCGCAAAATCACAAACGGATCATCTAAATCTACTTTTATCCTTTTTGCAACGGAATCTATTATATAATATTGAATCAATGGATGAAACTCCTTTTGGCTATATTCATCATATAACCAAATTCCTTCTATCCTGTCTTTCCATTTTTTGAATTTTAGTTCGGCACTTGACTTTTTCAAGCGTTCGTTATAGCTCCCCGGAACCTCTAATCTCCTTCTGGACATTACTTTATCAATATAATAAAAATCGCCAAGATAAAGGCTCATCCACATCGTACTGGCATCTCCGTTTATTTTGTAAACCCAACTCTCTGATTCAAACAATTCTCTCTTTTTATCATAGACACTTCTTCGTACAAAATAACTGGATGTGTGGAATGGATAGGAATCTTTTTTCCATAGTTTTTCTGCCATCCGGGCTTTCGGAATCAAGCCTTCCCCTATAGAACTGTTTTCATTCGGAAATGTCTTTAAATTGTCACTTCCGTCTTCATTGATGCACTTTACTTTATGGATACAAATGCTGCATTCCGGATTACTTTCCATAACATCATACTGCATTTGTAATTTATTATTATCACACCAGTAATCATCCCCTTCACAACTGGCCACATATTTTCCCCGAATTAATTTATACAGTGTTTTGGGAATAAGCAGATTCCCCTTTGAATATTGATTTTCTTCCTGATATATCGGCACAAATATATCAGGATATTCGTGCACATATTCTTCGATTATGGCTTTAGTTCCATCCGTCGAAGCATCATCATGTACAAGCACTTCGTACCGGAAATCCGTTACCTGATTTACAAATCCTTCCAAGGTCTGTCTGATATATTTTTCATGATTATATGCAAGACAAATCACGGATACGGCTATATCATCTGTTACAATATTCATATATATTTACTCCTACTTCTTTCTATTTTTCACACCGTCAATAAGCAGTCGGAAAATCTCCATTTTAAATAGTGCAGATAATCCGATATAAAGCAACCCTCCGAAACAAACTTGCAGAACCAACGTAACAATATCAGATAATGCTAACCACCTTATAACGAAAACACAAATCCCCATAAATACTGCAAGGAATATACTTGGCAATATATCCTTTAACTGTTCCAAATATCCATAATCAAGCAATTTCTTGTTGGGCCATGAATTGATAATCTGACTTGTGAAACTGGAAATTAATAAGCTATATGCCATCGCCATTACACCATAAGGCATACTGATCAGTAAAATAATTAGACCTACACCTTTTTTAATGATTTCCAACTTTAAAAACAAATCACTGCGTCCTAATGCTTTTACTGCATTCAGATTCGCCGTATGAATCGGATAAAACATATAGGTTATACAGAAAATCCGCATAAAAGGAACACAAAACAGCCACTTGTCAGTTAATACCAAACTTACCACAGCTTCTGCTGTAAATGCCAATCCCATCATAAGTGGAGACATAATATAACTGCTGGTAATAATGGCTTTCCTGGTCATTTCTTTGACCTTTTGCGGGTTATCCTGCGCATTCGCCATCACCGGAAATAACACACTACTGATAGATGCATTCACATTGTTAATAATTAAATGCGGAAACTGTTTTCCTTTTTCATAAAATGCCAAGTCGGAAGTCGAATAAAGTTTGCCGATAATCAACTGTCTCAAATCGTTATATCCCACATCTATCAATGATGAGAGAAAAATCTTCCAACCATATGAGTATAGCCTTTTCAAACGTTCCAAAGAAAAAATCCATTTCGGTCTCCATTTCACAGTCCACCACAATACCACCGTATCTACAAGCAAACTGGTCAGATGCTGTCCGACAAGTGCCCATACGCCGGCACCCCGAAGCGCCATAAAAACACCCACAACACCGGATGATATGGTTCCGCACAAAGTTGCATAAAAGAAACGTTTAAACTGTAAAGTCCGAGAGACATACGCCTGCTGAACATTCTTAAGACCCGAAACAACAATAGATAAACTCATCACCCTAATGATAGGTATAAGAGACATATCTTCATAAAACATCGCAATATACGGTGCTACCAAGTACATTCCGACATACATCAAACTACAAGCAACAATATTGAAATAAAATACAGATGAAAAATCCAATTCGTCTGCATCTTTCTTTTGAATTAACGCATTTCCGAAACCGCTATCCACGAATACCTGCAACAATCTTGTAAACACAAGCACTAACGTTACAGTTCCATAAACCTCCGGCAATAAAATTCTCGCCAAAACAACAGATACAATAAACTGTACCAGTTGGGCTCCACAGCGCTCCGCAAATTTCCAAAACAAATTAACTAAAACAACATTCTTTTTCATGCGCTTTTCTTTCTCATTACTTTTCTTCCCACAGAAGTTCTCACGCTTCCCATATCAATCAGTTTCACCTGATTTTCACGGAAGAATTTCCAAATTTCTCCTGCCATCTTCATCCCGTAACCCTGCTTTAAAGCACGGTATATCATCACAATTCCGGAAAAAGTACTGATTCCGAATACCTTTAACTCTTCTTTCATCAAGCGTTCCTTTAGGAAATGATATCTTTCCTTAAAAATCCTTACCCTTGCCCAATAATTCTTTTCACTTTTCTTAGTGGTAAGAGTTCCTTCTCCGCTGATAATACGGTAAATAACATCTTCAGTCACTTCTATTTTCCCTGCTGCATAAGCACACTTTAAGGAAAACATCACATCGTTAGAAGCAGGTACCTCATCAAAAGTAAATCCATTCTTCTGAACAAGTTCATTTCTCACCATCTTGGAAACCGGTATAATGAACTTGTACCGCATGGAAATTTCATTTTCATGAGATGGATTGTTTAAATACTCCTGCACCAGCTTCACATAATTAATATGTCTCTTTGCATGAGTATCTGAATATCTAAAAGTACTGGTAGGTGCAAAATAAATAATATCCGCATCACTGTCTGCATGTGCCCTTACTTTTTCAAAGGCATCGTCTGTATAATAATCATCCGCATCCGCAAATAAAAGCCATTTGCCCACCGCTTCCTTTAGGCCCAAGTTCCGGCAGGTGCCGGCGCCCTTCTTATCGGTCGTATTGTGAAGGAACAGTCCGCCCCGCGCCTTTACCATAGCCTCCACGCCTGTAGTGTCCTCATCGCTCTTGTCATCTACCACGATTAACTGGACATCCTCACAAACGGGAATCGTCTCTATCAGTTCTTCCAAATATTTAACACTGTTATAATGGGGTATAATCACCGAAAATAAAACCATTTCGCTACCTCTATTTTTCAAAGGAGGATTTCTCCGGCAAAATCTTTTCAAAGCTTAACTTAATTTTTTCTTTCACCGTTTCAAATGCCTCATCCCTGCATTCATCATTTAAGCAAAGCAATTTGTATTTCTGTTTCTCAATTGCCTCGTAAATTACATCATCATCCTCGCGGATGACAATCATTTTGCCTGCCTTCAATAAATTGCCCGGCACAAAATTACCCTTCATCAGATTCCACATACGGGCGATATAGATATTCATCCCATTTCGGTCCCGGAACCGCTGCTTGCACACAAAGTCCAGTTCTTTCTCCTCTGTCTCCCACATTTCTTCAAATGCTGATTTCAAATAAGGCAGGGTAATATGCGGTGTCAGCACACCGAAAAAGTGTGGATAGGGCATCACATACTGAATCAGATTATAAAAGAAATAGGCACCATACTTTGGTGACAAAATCTTGCTTCGCAGGCGCTTTTTGTACTCGCTTCTCTTATAATACTTCCCGATAAAATTATTGTTATTACAAACTGACTGGGAAAATACGGGCACATTTCCGCCGCACATAACCGGATATTCCATGAACATATCCCTGGGCTTATCCCCTACGAAAAAATCACTCTTTTTCATGGGACGGGTCACAAAGCAATCATCATCCACTACCAGGAAATGTTCGGAAAGCCCTTCAATACGGTGAAAATTCAGTTCAATGGTTCTGGAAGAAAAGGTAGGCAAATAAGCTTCCGGAATATATTCGCTGTGCTTTACAACCTGTAACTTGGGATGCTCTAAATTCAGCCACGAAGGTACATGTCCCCAGGTCACGAAGAAAATCCGGTTCACCCAGGGCATAAAGGTTTCAATTCCGCGAAAAATATATTGAAGATTATCCCATTCACGATAACGCTTAATCTGGTTACCTTCATAGTCTTCCCCATACCGGTACTTCATATATTCTTTTTGCCACTGGGGGTCATTTCCGTCCACCCAATAAATCACCGCATCAACGGGAACATCCGCAATTTCTTTCCTGCCCATAAACTTTATCCTTAATTACCTTGATTCTTCTGAATAATTCTTGTTTCTATCCGAATTATTTCTCCTACTTCTTCTCACTTACATAATTAATATCCAAGCGGTTTTTCACCATCTTGGTGTCATATCTTCTAAACCAATAAGCAAAGATGCCCTTCCAGAGAACGGCAATCTTCTTGCCCTTTAATTTGCTCTTTCCAAGTAGAATCTGCAGCATCATCAGCAAAAAGTGCGCTGTCTTGGCAAAAGGTGCCAGCACGCCGAAATAAAGCCGCAAATTAATCAGATAGTTACGCACATAGAAAAAGTACAGCTTCATCCTGTTCGGATTTTCTTCCTGCACGATGGAAAGGGACTGGCTGCCGGTACGCTTATGAAGTACCTTGCTTTTGCCTGCCAGATAAGCCTGTCCGTAGTACTTGGATAAGCGCAGTGTGTACTCCGTATCATCTCCCCACAGGAAATATTCCTTTAGGGGCAGTCCTACCTGTCTTACGGCATCCGTACTGACAAAGCACGCACAAAAGGTTGCACTGTTTACCTTCACTAATCCGTGTTCCAAATAGCAGTTCCAGTCAGCATACCCGTTTTCACCCTTTTGCATGAATTTCATACGGGGTGTGTTCATACACTCGCCCTGCATACCGTATACGTTACTTGAAATATAGCCGATTTTATTCTCGGGGCCGATGACCTCGACCGCCCTTACAAGTTCGCTGCAGGCCTGTCTTTCGGGAATGGTATCATCATCCATCAGCCAGAGCCAGTCAGCATCACTGTATGCTGCCGCCTTCACGCCGGCGTAAAAGCCGCCTGCACCGCCGGTATTTTCATCCAAAAATAAAGCCTTTATCTTGCTGCTGTTCTCAGCCAGCAGTTCATTCATATATTCTATGGTTCCGTCGGTACTGTGGTTATCTACCAGCAGGATATCCATATTTTCATAATCCTGGGCAAGCAATGCCGCAATACATTCCTTCAGCAGCGCCAGCCGGTTATAAGTTACAACAATTGCCGTTACTTTCATGGGAAACCTCGCATTTTATCCTAATATTTCTATTATAGACGCATACGCATGTAAAATCAAGAAAAGCGCTTCATATCTTCAAACATCGCTTCGTTGACATAGCAGCCTGCCGCTGTATATTCCGTCACGTTAATGGCACAGTCAAAGGGCTTTATCATTCCTTCCACGGTCTGTACCAGGCCGCCCCATTCTTCATCATGGGCCATCCGTAAGCGTTTCCAGTCGGTGTACATGTAGACCGCTTCTTTTTCCTGCTTGCCGCGCATGGTAGGGAACATAATCTTGGCATCCGCCTTCAGGGTGATGTTACCATCCTGATCCGGTTCTCCGATTTCCCCTTCTTTTTTCATGGGAATCAAAAGTTTCGCCTTAACGAGCTGCATGGAGAAAAATTTGTAATACAATTTATAAATCAATTCTTTATCTGCAGTATCCGGCTCACCCATTTGTCCGATTAAAAGCATCCATCTGACCAAATCAGGATTGGTTACCGGAACCTCCTGCGGTTTTAAGTTACTGTAATCCGGCGGAAGCACCAGCATAGGGGCCGCTATGGAGGTATGCTCCGACAAAACTCTCACGCCGCAGGCTCCGTTTAAATAAAAGGCACTTCCCAGGAAATTGTAAATTCCTTTTCCGTCCTCACCCTTGGTAATTTCTTTGATTTCAAACTGGTCCTTCGGATAATGTACCGCAAGATACTGCTTGTATGCCTTCGTAAGAAGCGTAATCTCCGGCGGCGTACACAGATACTCCCCATCCTCCCTGGCAATGGTCTTGGAGAACAAATGAGGCTCTCCGGTCCTTTTATTAAAGACGCAGTAAACACTGTCTGAATCCAAAAGTTTCTTGCAAAGAAGGGCGCCTAAATTGTTGGCTTTCTCCTTATTTGCTTTTTTCTGCTCTTCGCTTTCATCCTTCATCACACTAGAATGGAACCACGCAAAAAGACGATAAATCTCCGCACAGTCTGTCACAGTTAAAGCTTCCGCCTCCTGCTTTGTCATCACAAGCTGCTTACGTCCCACATAAATATCACCAAGTGCATTGATATATTCGTTGTGAACCTCTGCCACCTTGGCACTGCGGGAATGTAATACCATAGCCGGCTTCACGCCCTGCTTCATGCCAAGCTTCAGCCGTACGCTTACTGCACAGTCCGTAGCTTCCTCTACGGCCTTGCCGGGTCCATCCTCCAGCCCTTCAACGGTGGTTAACAGGATGCCGCCGTCATCACGTCCCACTTCGGAAACATATACCGCATCCCCTTTCCTTATGGTTCCTTTCACACGGCCCATCACCACACAGTCCTCGGAATCCTTCAGACTGTATACATCCAGGGCTCCCATGACAAAAGTGTTTTCCCCTGCATCCGTTTTCGGTACTTCAGTTACAGGTTCCGCCCCCTGTCCGCACATCGGCTCAGATGCTGTTTTCTTTTTCAATTTATCAAATAATCCCATGCTCTTGTTCCTCTCTTACTTCCATCTTTTTAACTGTACACACATATATTCCCGGCGTAATTTACATTTCTTTTTCTAATATTTTTTGAAGCATTCCCACGCGGTTAAAGGGAAAAGAAAAGTAATATCCGTCTGCAAACGCTTCCGTAAGCGCCATCATTTCCTTAGCCAGAAGAATTCCTGCCCTTTCCCCTTCTTCTCTGGTCATATCCTCACGGTAACGGGCCAGCACCTCTTCCGATACATCAATGCCGGTCATCTCGTTTTTCATAAAAGCAGCATTTTTCAAGCTGACAAATGGCATGATTCCGCACAAAATCCGCGCTCCTGTCTCCTCCTTAATCCTTCTGACACGTTCCGCACTTTCCCCGGTGGAAACGGGCTGGGTCAAAAAGAAGGTTGCTCCCGCTTCCATCTTTTTCTTTACTCTGGCAATTTCGATTTCTAAATTCCTGCGGCCCTGATTAATTGCACCGCCGTAGCAAACCGGCTCCTTCACAAACTGCTCACTGTTCATATCATTCATGATACGCATCAGCCCTACTGCGTCAAAGTTAAAGACGCTTTTCACGCTCCCGCGGGCCATAGTAGGAATCGGGTCACCGGTAATCACCAGAAAGTTCCTGATACCGTTAATATGGGCTCCCAACAGCTGGGAACGCATGGCGATGGCATTTTTGTCCCTGCAGCAAATGTGGGGCATCACGCAAATACCGGTTTCCCGCTGTACCTTCTCCGCCATCAGGATGGAATCCGCTCTGGTTCTGCCGGAAGGTGAATCCGGGAAGGTAAGCACATCCACACCGCTTTTTTCCAGTAAATGGGCCGCATCCATCAAGGTCTCATCATCACTGCCAAGAGGTGGCGCAAGCTCTACTGCAATCAGTTTCTTGCCATTCTTTCCTGCAAAAAATGAATTATCTTTTGACGGTCCGTCTGTCTCGGCACTTATTTTTCCTGCTTTACGCTGCAGCGGTTCCATAGAAGATAACCGCTCCTTCATGGCACAGATATATTCCGGTGTGGTACCGCAACAACCGCCAATCAGTCCAACTCCTTCCTTCGCAAAATCAGCTGCTTTTTCTGCAAAATAGCGGACGTTTTGGTTGTCAAAAATCATACGGTCCTTGACAATTTGCGGATATCCCGCGTTGGGCAGGGCTGAAATAAACTTCTCCCCGGAAAATGCAATGCTCTTAATCATCTGCTGCATATGACCGGGTCCTACGCCACAATTAAATCCTACCGCATCAACCCCCGGCATCTTTTCTGCCTGTCCGATTAATTTCCGGGCAGAAAGTCCGTTATTACTGTAACCAAACTGGTTGACACAAAATTGGACAATTACAAAGGCCTTGTCCCCAATCAGGCTGACAGCCTCCCTAATATCTTCTAAATCCGCAAGGGTTTCAAATACAAAAACCTCTGCACCTTCTTCCAAAAAGACTTTACAGATTTCCACGTATTCTTCCGAAACAGCTTCCCTGCCGCTTCCTGCTTCGTAGGGAATCGGTCCGATATCTGCCGCGATGAAAATCTTCCCGATAGGACTGTCCTGACACGTTTCTGCTGCCTCCTTCGCCAGGCGATAGCCCTGACGGATGTTCTCCGCAACCGTTTCCCATGAGGCTTTCATGGAAACCGTATTGGTTGCAAAGGTATTGGTACGAATCAGCTGTGCACCGGCCTTTCCATACTCCTCATGAATGCCGCGTACCCGCTCGGGGTACATGGTATTGGCAAGCTCCGGCAGTTCTTCTGTCTCATAAAGCCTTCCGTAATAGGTCCCAAAGGCCCCGTCGAAAAGCACAAAATTTTTATTTAATTCCTTCCGCAAAAGTTCTTTTTCGGATAAACACAAATCCTTTTTCATACAGGTACTCCCCTCGGCGCCTTCCTGCGCCAAAATAACACATCTATTTTACCACAAATCCGCCTGTAAGGACACTAAAATGTTCTCATTTGCCAAAAATAGCTCTCTCCAAAGGACGTATTCCATTTTCCGGCTTTTACCGGTTTCATTTCAGGCTGGCATCTTTTACGTTCCGATGATACAATAATACCCGAATCAATTATCTAAGATTTAATCAATTATCTCAGATTCAGGAGGAACCTACTATGCCGCTTGGCTTTTTACTTTTGCTTGCTGCCGGACTTTGTCAGGGCAGTTTCGGACTTGGTTACAAAAAATACAGCCCCTTTTCCTGGGCTGCGTTCTGGGGAATTTATAATATCCTTTGTATCATCACTTCGGTAGCATTCACATGGATGGTTGCACCGAAGCTATGGCAGGTGATGGGTGACTTAGGTCCCTCATGCTTTGTCATTCCTGCTCTTTGCGGCGCCCTTTGGGGACTGTCGGCAGTGGGCTTTTCCAAAGCAATTTCACTGGTGGGCATGTCCATGGTTTACGGAATTTCCATGGGAATTTCCACCATTGTAGGCTCTGTGATGCCTATGATTCTTGAAAACCGGATTCCTTCCGGAAAATCCTTTGTCTTTTTCCTTATCGGATTACTTTTGACACTTCTGGGCGTAGCGGTGATTACCTATGCAGGCATAAAGCGTGACGGCGGTGCCAAAGGTTCTGCCCTTGGTATGATTCTTTCCGTTTTGTCAGGACTCGGCTCCGGTGCCATGAACGTGGGCTTTACCTACGCCGAAAGCATCAGTCTGGAATTCGAAAAACTGGGCTACTCCCAGGCAGCCGTATCCGGCGGCAAATGGCTCCCCGTACTTGTAGGCGGTTGTCTCTTCGGGGCACTGTTTTGCGCTATAGAACTTTCCACGAAAAAAGAGTGGCATACCCTCAAAATGCCCGGTGCTTTTCGTCGGACCGGCATCCTGTTTGGTGTCAGCATCATCTGGTACGCAGCCCTTTTGCTTTACGGACTTGCCACTGTTTTATTAGGCGAATCGGGCAGCAGCATCGGTTGGATTTTGTTTAACTCTTTGGCTCTTGTAATTTCCGTTTTGTGGGGTCTTACATCCGGCGAATGGAAAGACAAGAAAAAAACAGCCCTTTTTACAGGCTGTTTTGTACTGATTGTTGCATGGATTTTCACGGCGCTTGTTTAAACGCCCCGGTTCATCCTTAAATCTCCCGCCCCCAATGGCTTCTGAAATACTTTTGTCTGTATTTCTTCGGCGTATATCCGGTACGTTCCCTGAACACCCGGATAAAATGACTTTCGGAGCTAAAGCACAAATATATGGCAATCTCCATACAACTAAGGTCGGAGTACTGCAGCATATTCCGTGCCGCCTCAATCCGCTTTCCCAGCAGGTAATCCTTCACGGTCATTCCCACTTCCCTGTGGAATAACCTGGACAAATAGGAGGGACTTAAAGAAACTTCCGCCGCCAAATCCTCCAAGTTGATTTTGTCATGTAAATGATTATAAATATAATCAATACAAACCATTATTGACTTGGGATAAACATTCGCCGTACAAATAGTATGCATCCGCTCCGCATAGTCTTCCACGATTTTCAGATGAAGACTTTTTACTTCTTCCGGATTTTTGCATATATCTATATTTCGGATGAAAATGTCACTTAGATTATAGGCAATTTCCATTTCCATCCCGCCTTCAATACAATAACGGGTCAAAAGGGCTACTGTAATGATCAGATGGTACTTCAGATTCCGCAGATTGTCGTTGCTGAGCACTCCCATCTTTTCATCTTCCAGGGGTTTAAACAATCTCCTTGTTTCTTCAATATTCCCTTCCTTGATACTCTGAAAAAAAGCCATTTCCCGCTCGTAAGCCAAATGGGAAATGCTGTTCTCCCGATGGACAGCCTCCACTTGGGACAGATATTTTTCTATATGAAGTTCCGCTTCCTTTCGCTCTTCCATCTATTCTTCTCCGTAAATAAAGGGTGTATAAGAAAACCACTGATATTCTGCCGCAAGAGGCATCTTCGTATCATCAAAGGCCTTCAGCCAGCTATCTACGCCCTTACCGCACCAGGCGTTCATCATAATCTTCCCTTCCGTAACCGGGATATTTACAATGGCCGTATGGACATGTTCCCCGTCCACATACCACAGGATTTTGTTCTGATACCACTCGAACGCGTAGGTATGGAAATCTTCTGCCGCGTCGAAGCCAAGCTCATACATGTATTCATGATTTCCGCGTCCGTTGGTGTAGTAATTAAACTGTACCTTCTCCGTATTTTTCCCTAAAATTTCAATATCGATTTCATCCCAGGGATTGTTATCTGATGGTCCGGTGTAAGTAAAAAAGGAAGAGACCACACCATCATTTTTAATGGCTTTCATACTAACCTCATAGCGGCCGTATCCGTAAAACTCTTTGCTTCTGAATTCGCCTCCGCTGTAAGGAACGCCGTTTGAAGGCGTTTCGTCCGCATCAATAATCAGTTGCATCCTGCTCTCTTCAAAGGTTACATTGTCCCCTCTCCAGGTAACGTTAAAAGGGTCCCCGTTGCACCAGCCGTTTGCTTTCTCAAAATTCTCCGGCTGCCCTTTTGACAAATCAATCATCGTGGTTTCCCCAAGTGTCATTTCAGGCTCCGGAGTAGGCGTCGGTTTCGGAGTGGGTGCCTCTTCCGAATCGGGTGTCTGGGTAAGTCCCTGAGCGGGTGCCGCTTCCGTGCCCTCTGTTTTCATTTCTTCCTGCGTCACTTTAACGGCCACACAGCCCGTCAGCATCACTGTCATCACCATAAATATACAAAGCCAACTCATCTTCTTTTTCATCCCAAACCTCCGCACTTTCAAAATCCTTCTCTCTCACCGGCCGCCCACCTTCTATGGGCGCTTTCTTTCTCTGCGCGCCTACTGCACTATCTTCAATTTTATCAATATTTTTGTCTTATTATATCATATTTTTGTCTGTTGTAGCATATTTTTGATATTAATGACATTTTTTTATTATTTTCGCCCCGCACTTCATGGTAAGGTAATTTCATAAAGAAAAAGGAGGTATCACTATGCTAAAAAGTAAAGGCTTTTATAAAGGTATCAATTTAGGCGGCTGGCTTTCCCAGTGTGACTACAGCAAGGATCGTCTGGACAATTTCATCACCGAACCGGACTTTGCCAAAATTGCATCCTGGGGCATGGACCACGTACGTATCCCCATCGATTACAATGTGCTCGAAAATGAAGACGGCACCTACAAAGAGGAGGGCTTTAACCGCGTAAAAAACGCCCTCTTACTTGCTTTTCAATATAATCTGAAGGTAGTTCTGGATTTGCATAAAACTGCCGGTTTTTCCTTTGATGCTTTAGTAGAAGAAAATGGTTTTTTTGAAAGCCCTGCCCTTCAGGAACGTTTTATGAAACTTTGGGAAGAATTGGCGCGCCATTTTGGTTCTTATCCCGACCAGGTGGCTTTTGAGCTCTTAAACGAAGTAACAGACCAAAGCTATATTGACAGCTGGAATGCGCTTTCCCACAAATGTATTGCCCGAATCCGTGCTTTTGCACCGGACACCCTGATTTTAGTGGGCAGCTACTGGAACAACAGCGCTTCTTCCGTGAAAGATTTGGCCGCTCCCTACGATGACAAAGTAATTTACAACTTCCATTGCTATGATCCCCTGAAATTCACCCATCAGGGCGCAACCTGGACAGATGCCATCAAGCCCGAAGAGCGAATTCCTTTTTCCGAAAGCGGCATCGCGCCCGCCCTTTTTGAAGACCTGTTCTCCGGTGCCATCCAAAAAGCCGCCGAAAACAATACTTCCCTTTACTGCGGCGAATACGGTGTGATTGATGTAGTTTCTCCGGAAGATGCTTTGGAATGGTTTAAAACCATTTATACCGTTTTTGACAAGTACAAAATCGCCAGAGCCGTTTGGAGCTACAAGGAAATGGATTTCGGCATTTCCGATGCCCGCCTGGACAGTGTAAGGGAAGAGATTTTGAAGTATTTATAAAATAACAAGATATGCTACCAAAATATGCTACCAAATATTGAAGTATTGCTAAAAAATTTTGAAGTATATGACAATAGAAAAAAGGGGGCGCCCTGCGGCGTCCCTTTTCCTATATTTCTTACTATTCCTTTATTTTCCACTAAATATTTTTTTCTTTCAGCTGCATACCATCAAAAAATGCTTTGCCGACTGTATCTCCCAGTGCTACATAAGAACCGTTTAACGGGTCGTAAGCAATGGGCTTTAACTTCTTTAAGTCCACCTTGCCATCCGTAAGGACAGACTCGTCCACCGTCACGTTGACAATTTCCCCAATCAGGATATCGTCCTCGTAGCTCTTCATACGGCACTCAAGCGCCAAGGGCAATTCATCAATCAGCGGTGCGTTCACCTTTTGGCTCTTAGTTGCATGAAAGCCTGCTTTGGCAAACTTATCCGGTACATGGTTTGCTGACTCTACGCCCACATAATCGCAGGCAATTACGGTAGCCTCCGTTCCCATGCTTACCGTAAAAGCACCGGTAACTGCCAGGTTGTCCGTGGTTTTGTGCTCGGATAAACTGATGGTAATCTCCTGAAAATCGGTAACTGCGCCCCAGGCTGCGTTCATGGCATTGGGTACTCCGTTTTCATCATAGGTTCCGATAATCAAAACCGGCATGGGTAACAAAAACGGTTTGGCTCCTAAATCAATTCTGGACACGGTAATCCCTCCTTACCCATCTACATCTTTCTGAATATATTTTATCATATTTTTTTAATATTGAAAATTCTGATTCACATATTCTTTCTGATAGACTCGTTTGAGATAGTTCTTTCTAAAATCACTTTCTTTTCCCCAAAAGAACATTTCACTTTTTGAGACCGCTTTACTTTCCAACTTTAACCGCATCAGTTCCATGGTACATATCAAATCTGCCACCTGAAACAAACGATAATCCGAAGGAAACACTTTTCTAAACTCCGCCTGCGGAAGAAATTCTTTCAATACAACTGAAAGAATTCCGGTAAGTTCTATTTGACCATTATCATAATATATCTTAATTTTATCATAAATAAAAAAGTCATTATAATTTTCTTGAAAAAATGTTGAAATTTGCTTTGATAATTTTTGAGAAATTTCAGTAGAATCTTTGATATGCTTTTTTTCAATGTAAAAACATTTGAAAGAGATGTCCAATTGTTTGGTAAATGCGACCATTTTATTAAATATCTTACGACGTTGCCTTATATCCATATACTCATAAGGTGGCTCCCTACGTATAATCGGCCCATTATGAACACAATGTTCATTTTCAAGTCCTAACAATTCCAGTTCATGATTAAACTTTTGTATTGCTTGTGTGATGTCATTACTTTGTTCATGGAAAACCATCGTAATAATATAATATGGAGAATGGTAACTATACTCACCAAAATCTCCGCTTTCATCAACAAAAACACTTAATTCCTTCATATGTAATATCTCCAAAAAAAGTGGCAGGGAACTTCCCTGCCGGTAGATGGACCAGGGTCTTACGACCAGCCCTAACAGCAACTCTGCTGTTTATTGATATATTTATTATATGAATTATAGTCCTCTGCGTCAATTAAAAAAGTATAAATCGATATTAAAGAAATATAAATTTTTTCTTAAACTGTTAAGTATCAAACGTCCCTTTGGTCTCGCCAACATCATACTCCAACAAATCTTCCACTCGGCAACCGAGGGTTTTGGCCAATGCAAGGAGTGTAACACCTGCCGCTTTGTTAATGTCCTTGGCACGAATCTCATACTGCTGCAGCGTACGCAGATTGACGCCGACCTTTTCGGCCAGTTCTCTTTGCGAATAACCGCTGATTTTCCTTTGTGTCTGGAGGCGGGTAGTTTGGTTCTTTTTACGTATCATTCGATTAACGATATCTACAAATTTATTCTCAGACGCCTCATGCAGCGTAGGATAAATCCTCTCTACTTCCTGCATCGTGATATGCTTTTGAATGTCCTTAAAGCTTCGTCCCGTGTACCATTGATAATAAGCAAGTATCCACCCGCACCAATACTGCGGAGAATAATCATATTCAATCCTGGCCTCAGGAAAATCCATATCTGTCCCCGCCTTTGTCAGTACATCCATCACAAGTTCTGTTCCGGATACACCGGATACATATTTGGGAACTCCTGCTGCAAACTGCTCAGCATAGCCCGTTCCAATGAACAATTCAAGGAAATCATCCATATTCATCCGACAAGAGTTGGCAGCATAGTCTATCGCTTCGCCCAGACACTTCATGGCATCATCAAGATACTCCCTATCGTAAGCGCGGATCATCTGCTTCCACCCCCTCGCGAATCATGTCTCTCATATACAAACCTCCCAAAACATCCCGTTCAAGTTCTGCTCGGAATGCAGTTCTCGCTTCATCGTCGCGGGCTTTTCTCTTTGCATAATATTGGGTATTGTCAACAACCTCATACGAAACAAAATTTATTTTTTCAAAGGCTGCACGACTTTTTAAAACAAACTGTTCACCAAGTTTCCCCAGACGCATTGCATAAGAAAGCTGTTCAAGTGAAATTTCATTGTTAACAAAGGCTCTTGCAAAAGAAAAGTAGGAATCGTCCGCACGGTAGCCGACAATTGCATCATACGCCGTCAAATCAAGCAAAAAATGTTCTCTAAGCCAATCCGCACCACGCTTCATCACCGGTGTAGATACACGGAATTTGCGATACTGCATCAACAAAGCCAGCCAATGCAAAATCGTGTATTCACCGGAAGAAAGATTGAGTATCGAAAGGTCCGTAATATCAATTTCATATTTGTTTGCATAACCGTCTGTGTTTTCAACGCAAGCCCATTCCCTTGCAAGTTTCAAGTGCTCCGTGCAATAGAAGCCTCTTCCATAATCGTTATATGCTTTACCTTTTCCAAACACAGGCATTTGAATAATTTCCGGAGAACCGTGATATAATGTCAGTTTACCCATTCCAGCCACCTCTATACTTCTTTAGAGTTATCCTTGATAAAAGTATACTTCTACAGAAGTACAGAGTCAACATTTTTGTTTATAGAGCGCGAGACGGCGCATGACGTCCGGGGGACGTCAGTTTTGCGCCGACCGGAGTGGAACGTAGACCTCGAACCTTCGAGCCCCGGCGGGGCTCGTTTCAAACAAAAAAGGACATCCTTTTGGATATCCTTTTTGTTTGAATATAGAGCGCGAGACGGGACTCGAACCCGCGGCCCCGACCTTGGCAAGGTCGTGCTCCACCAACTGAGCCACTCGCGCATATCGCTCATCCGTACCTCACGGACAAGTAATACTATACCTTATATATTTCACTTTGTCAACAAAAAATTTAAATTTTTTTAAAAATTTTTACACTTTTGTTTTGGCGTTTTTTATAGTGTGTTTTATCGTTTACACCAACATCCTGTGCACACTTACGGGACGGGACTCGAACTTTTTTAGAGTCTTGAAAACCGCATAAAATCAAGGAGGAAAGCACACTGTCTACCGTGTGTCTACAACATTACAAATATAAAAAATGCTATCATTTCTTTTCCACCCCAAATTATTAATCATTTCGCTTCAAACCAATTTCATCTAAGCAATCACCATAATTATCGGCAGACCATCCCGCATCTTCTTCAGTAACAATATTTAATATATTGCCTTCTTTATCAAACACTGCACAAACCCCAAAAGTTTCTCCATTGATAGTCAATGGAATCTGATAATATACTTCTATACCACTAACAGGTTCTGCTGTACAATTTTCTCCAATAAGCATTTCTGCATGGTCTAATGTTTCAATGTTAATCAAAAGATATTCAAGAACACCAGGTGCTTCGAACATAATAAAATTATTTGTAGACCATTCTCCTGTAATAGGACCGCCCCAAATAGAAAGAATTTCATCAACTGTATGAGATGTTACATAATCAGAAAAATTATAATAACCTGTATTATTATTGGCATAATTATAAAAATAATTAGCAGTTGTAGCAATTCTAATGAAAGTATTCTCTGGTGTATCTTCCTGGATAGAAATACCATCAGATGTTACTAAATTATTTTCTGCCTGCATAAATCCACCACTAAGAGTTTCAGCAGCATATAAGAAATGATGCTCTACATGATAATCACCATTGAGAATCAATTCATTACGCGCATTAATAAGTTGTGCTACCTTATTCATTCCTTCTTCTACTGTAAAAGCCTCTACAGGCTCTTCAGTCGGCTCTGGTGTTGGTTCCTCTGTTGGTTCTGGAGTAGGCTCTTCAGTCGGCTCTGGTGTTGAAACTTCGATAATTGTTTCTTCTGTAACTGTATCTGTTACATTCACAACTTCTGTATCTGCCTTATTAGCACAACCAGACATACTCAATATCATGCTCATCAATAAGCCCATTACCAAACTTTTTTTCATAAATACATTCCTCCAAACTCATAATATATTTTTTCTATTCAAATTTATCATATCACGCCCCAGAAGTCAACTTCGGGTATTATGTGTACAATTATAAGAAGTCTTTGTTTTGATAGTATTTGGTAAAGGAATGGTAAAAAAAATGGGTATGGAATATTTTGGAGACAAGCTAAAAGCATTACGAAAACAAAAAGGACTAACACAACAGCAACTTGCAGAGAAAATGGAACTCGTAAAAGGGTCTATTTCTGCATATGAACAGAATACTAAATACCCGTCTTTGGATGTTCTCATAAAACTATGTACATTCTTTCAAGTCTCTGCCGACTATCTGCTCGGGCTATCAGATGATATGCAATTTAAAATGTCTGCATTAACGGATGAACAGGCTCAATTAATGTTGCGACTAATTGCCGAGTTAGAGCAATACAACAACCTAAAGGACAAAACTTAGACTACTATAAAACAACTCAAGGGATATTCCACAGAATATCCCTTTTGCTATATTACGCAGTTTCATAATATGTAATAACCTTTTTCTTTCTCCATTCGGCTTTTCCGTTTTTTATTCGTAAATTACCATAACTCTTTATATCCGCAATGTTACGCGAATATATTTTCAAATACCCCTCCAAATCCTCATGTTCAGTTCTTATTCCCAGTAACTCATCTATTGATTCACCAGATGCCAAAGCAACCCTAACCAGCCCTTCTAGTTTCAAAACTGTCTCTGCATTTTCAGCGCGAGAAATTGTCATTGTAGAAACCTCTGCTAATTGTGCAAACACTTCTTGCGACAATCCGTTTTTCTCACGCAATTCTCTAAGATTATTGGGATACTTCTTTCTTAGTATTAGTTCTACCTTTTTGTCCATCTTTTCTATAAAACTTGGTTTTTGAATTTCTTTCTTTGTCATTAGTTTCACCTCCTTACAAGTCAATTATATAACTGAACATTGTAGCAAATATATCATCATATTACAATAACATATTTGTTTAATAAGTTATTAATCTATGCTCATGACTTTCTACCACTTTAATAATATTCTATTCTTAGGCGCCGAACAAAACACTCATTACGAAATGGAGGAAACAAAATGAACCCTACTGACTTAGTTATTGATGCTCATGCCAGCTTAGGCAGAACACTTCTTACGGATGTATCTCCCGTGTTTGAATACAAAAACAATGTGCGCACAGATACTCTTCTTGGCTACAAATATGAAGTTGCTCTTCCAGAGCATAATCTGGACAAAGTCTGGATTAAAATAAATGGCAAAAAATTAATGGATGCACCTCAGAACAGTTTTTGCGAGGTCATATTTGATGGCTTAGAACTTTTTTTGTATACCATGCAAGGGCGTACTCACGTAGGTGCACGTGCTACGGGTATTTCATTAGTAAATACCAAATAATGTTATTGGTAGTAATACGCTGCATTAGAGAAATTCCTCAAGAATTTCTCTGCAGGGTATTACTACCACTTAATCAAGTTTATATCTTGAATATTACTAACAAAATAGCACATGAACACAAAACAATGTGCGGTCACTACGACACCGCACATTATATCACTAATCAATGTTCAAGAAAGGATTTCTATGAATAGACGTTCTCTATATTATGCCTCGCTAGTTTATGAAGAGAGTGCAAAAGATAACTGGGTTGGCATTCTTGAAAATCTCCATATACCTTGTCTTATCAGTCCGCTTCATAATTCTGACATAGACGAACATGGCAATATCCTAAAACCGCACTGGCATATTTTATTTTTGTTTGAAACGCTTAAATCAAGGCAACAATTTTCTGAGATAGTTGAGCAAATCGGTTCAGTAGGATGTGAAATAATTCATTGTCCCAAGTCTTATGGATTATATCTTACACACAAGAATGCACCCCAAAAATTTCAATACGACCCAAATGAAATAATTTCCTTATCTGGCGGTGCTGATTATCTTAGCAAAATAACAATTTCTTCAATCAATAAATATGATGTCATTTCAGAAATCATTAGATTTTGTCAATCGGAACATATTGATTGCTTAGCTGACATTATAGAATTTGCTCTCGATAATAATGAAAGTTGGTTTCATGTACTTGCAGAAGGTTCCTCATCAATTATGCTTACAAACTATTTAAAAAGTAGAACATGGAGAACTTCAAGAAGCGAATAACTATTCAAAAATATATTTAAGGAGATAAAATTATGAAAGAAAGAAACATATTTTTGACTCAAATCCGAAATGGTTTTAAAGAGTTACTTATTAACAAATGGAAATGTATTTTCCCATTATGCTATTTTACTATCACTGCCATTTTATGGTATAGCAAAATATACATTATCCCCCTTACGGAGAAACCACCCTTTACAAAAGTTTACTACTATGCAATGGATATTTCCTTCATTCTATTAACAATTATAATCTTCCTGTTTATGATGTCTTTCATTGGTACACCTCGCCACATAAAATCATACCATGATAGATTATTACAAATAGGTTTTACAAACTCCATAGACGAAGTTCCTATTTTGTTAACAATACACAAGGATAATGCCAATCGAGAACTTTCAATATTGACATTTGGTAACCGTGGCATTCCTCTCTCTAAATGGGAAAAATCACAGGAGGCTTTAGAAACCGCTTTAGGATGCCAAATAGCCAAGATAACCAACGGAAAGACAATGCGTGAAACTATCTTATACACTGTCCCATATCAAACATCTACTCCCCATAAGTTACTTTGGAAAGATAGTTTCTTAAGCCAAGCCCCCTCAACACTTGTACTAGGAAAAAACCTTGCTGGCGAATTACAAACCCTTCAACTTTCTAAGACACATCACGTTCTTATAGGTGGTTCAACAGGTTCAGGCAAATCTGCCCTCCTGCGACTCATGATAAAACAGTGTATCATGAAACATGCCCAAGTCTATATAGTCGATTTGAAAGGCGTAGATTTCGGAGAATTTCGTCAAAGTTGCACACTAGTTTATTACGAAAATGAAGTTCTAGCTCTCACCGATTACTTAATAAACGAGTTAAACAAGAGAAGAGAATTATTTCATAATACTGGTTTTTCAGACATTGATACCTACAATGCTCAAACAGAAGTAAAAATCAAACGAAATATTTTAGTCTTTGATGAATTTGCCGAACTCTTTGATCGAACCGCCGCCAGTAAAGAAAGAAAGGAAATGATTTCTGCTATAGAAAGCGCTCTTTCTACTTTAGCGCGCCAAGGCAGGGCGTTTGGTTTGCATCTAATGTTATCCACGCAACGACCCTCTGCAGATATCTTGTCCGGGCAAATAAAGAATAACATGGATTACCGCATATGTGGAAAAGCTGACAACGTCCTTTCGCAAATAATATTGGATAATACTTCCGCATCAACAAAAATCCCAAAGGAATCGCAAGGTCTATTCACAACGCACTCTGGCGAGGTATTCCAAGCATTCTGGTATGATGAGAAACAAACAATTTTCTAGCATTAGCAATTTGTCATTATTGCAAGATGCCTTGAATTTAGATATAGTGGATATAGACAGTGTGCATGATATAATAATGTCAACAAAGAGAGAACAAGTCAAAAAGATGCACCCCTATGCTATCACACCCCCAAAAACAACTAAGGGCAGATGGCAGACTTCATATAAAAATGAAAACGGGGAACGAAAAAATATCAAGGCACAAACAGAGGAAGAATTATTGGAGAAACTAATACCCATTTATTTTTCCCAAGCGCACCGTGACAAATTAATATTTTACGAATTATATGAAGAATGGCTTGTCTATAAAACCACTGTTACGAACAGCCCCAACACCATAAAACGCCACAAGCAACATTATGCAAAGTACTTTGAGCCATCTATTCTTCACAACATGAGACTCAATGCTATCAACGAATTAGTTCTCGAAAAAGAATGTAATCGTATTGTACGAGATTTCAACTTATCCAGAAAAGAATGGTGCAATATTAAAACAATTCTAAACGGCATGTATGTCTATGCCTTGCGAAAAGGATATTTAACTAATAATCCTATGAGCAAAGTACAAATAATGGTTCGATACCGTCAAATAGTAAAAAAGACGGGAAAAACAGAAACCTATAATACAGAAGAGTTATGCGCTCTGAATAAGTATCTTGATAATATGTATAGCGAAAGTGGCGATACCGTATTTCTGGCAGTTAAACTAAATTTTCTATTAGGTTTACGTGTTGGAGAACTGGTTGCCCTTAAGTGGGATGATTGGCAAGACCTCTCGCATCTTCATATAGTACGTGAAGAAGTAAAAAATCAAGAAACAAATCAATATGAGGTTGTTGAGCATACCAAAACAAATCGTGACCGCTTCGTTGTTCTTGTTCCAAAAGCAATTTCGCTTTTACAGAAAATCCCCAAACAAGACGAATATCTCTTTGTAAGAGACGGCAAACGAATTACGTCAAGGCAAATAGCATATGTTTTGGAGAAATATGCAGAACGTCAAGGTATCGCCACCAAAAGTACTCACAAAATGAGAAAAACGTATGCAAGTAATCTTAATGCAAATGGAGTACCCTTAGATTGTATTCGGGAAATGTTAGGACACAGTAATCTATCTACAACACTTGAATACATTTATAATCCATTAACAGAAAAAGAAACTTACGACCTTATAACCAATGCATTATAAAAAGTTGTCTACAACTGTCTACAACTTTTCAGACACACAAAAAAAGTGGAAACGTTGTTCTTTCAACGTTTCCACACTTTTCATCAGAGCGCGAGACGGGACTCGAACCCGCGGCGGTTCCTGTAAAGAACCGCTTATTCTGCCACTCTGTCCTTACACTTTACGCGGTAAATCCTGCGAAGAGATTCATTGATTCTCTCTTCGGTAATGGTTCCGTTGCTGACTGCTTCCAGCACGCCGTTGTAAGCTGCTTCAAAATCTTCCGGCATCAAAATCATATCTGCTCCGGCCAAAATCGCACGGACTGCTGCTTCATCAGAGGTATAATATTCGGTAATTGCCGACATGTTCATGGCATCCGTGATAACAATGCCCTCAAAGCCAAGCTGGCCACGGAGCACCTCTGTCACCATCTTCGCAGAAAGAGAACTGGGGGTATTGTCCCCTGTAATATTAGGTACAGACAAATGACTCACCATCACAAACTCCGCACCCGCATCAATGCCCGCCTGAAAGGTCAGAAAGTCAGTGGTTCCGAAGTCATCCAGTGTTTTCTCGGAAACCGCCATGCCGTCATGGGTATCCTCTAAGGTACTTCCGATTCCGGGGAAATGCTTCAGGCATGCACTTACGCCGCCTTCATTAAGTCCCTGCACATTGGCAGAAACCATGGTAGCAACTTCACTTGCATTGCTGCCGAAAGCCCTGTCACCAAGTACGGTATTTCCTTCCAGTACCACATCCGCCACCGGGGCAAAATTTACATTAAATCCGTATTCGGACAAATAAGCCGCTACACTTGCGCCGGCTTCCTTTGCCTTAGCGGCATCACCGCCTGCGCCGATATCCGCCATGGAACCCACATTATCCGCAAGCCCCTTCTTGGCAAGACGGCTGACACTGCCGCCTTCCTCATCTACACCCATGAACAACGCATATTTACTATAGCTCTTTGTGGTAGAAAGCATCTCTTTAAACTGCTCTTCCGACTTCATATTCTGTTCAAAATAAACCAGACCGCCTACTGCATACTGGCTGATTTTTTCCTTGGTGGTATTCCCCGCCTTCACCGCCACGTCAGTACCGGTAAGTGCTTCCGGTGTAATCATAAAAAGTCCTGCCACCTTATCTGCGATGGGCATTTCCGCAATACAGCCTTCCACGATTTCTCCCAGGGGATCAATCACTTCTTCCTCTTCTTCCGTTTCAGGTTCCGTCGTCTCTTCCGGCGCCTCAACCACTACCGGTTCTTCCTTCTCAAGCTCCTCTAACTGGTTCTGCAGTTCCTGGGCGTGCTGCTTATCATTTAAAATCTTAGCCGCTTCATGAACACCGATTCCTGCACCAAATACCAGCGCCGCCAATAAAACCGCTGCGGTAATATATGCGATTATCTGATTTCTTACTCTTCTTTTGCGACGGTACTCCCGACGCTGCATCTCTTCCGTATATTCTTCTCTATCTGAATTTGCCATGCAAACATATCCTCCGTGATTTCACATTTCATCCGTAATTAGTACTTTCTTCTTACATAATACCTTATTTAACGTATAATTTCCACAGTAAACCTCATCTTTTTTCTTAATTTTCTCTTATGGTCCAAAGCAGACGGTCTGTACAATTCCACCCAAAACTCCGCACCGGCAAAACCGCTTACTCATCAAAAACTTTCACACAACGAGGAAGCGGGTATCAATCGTTCTGATTCATACCCGCCTCTAAACTATACTATCCAATGGCTTTACCTCTCTTTTCCTTTTCTGTATTCAGTTTTCTCTTTCGTACTTTTCCCTTTCTTCTTTCGTACCTGCTGTACTGTAACGGTTTGAAATTCTTTCGTTCTTCGCTACTTTTTCTTCTGTGGTTATACGACTGAGGTTCGCTTCTTTGGTACTTCATTCTTTCGTACTTTTAAAGCTGAATTGGAGTTTAAGTTAAGTTTTTGTTGGACCGTACCTTCCTTTCATCAGATTTTAGATTTATGTGAATTCCTTGTTTGTTTGTAAGTTAAGTATATCTAATCAATTATAATTTGTCAATACATTTTTCGATAAAATATGATTATTTTTTAATTATTTTATTTTTATATGTCATATAAACAGTTTAATTGTTTGCTTTTTCTTGTATTTTCCAACAATTTACAGTATTAAAATTATTTTCCAATCATCCAATATCGATTATAATAGTTTCAGAAGCAAAGGTTTTACCAATGTAGGAGGGTTATAAGTATGACACCAAAAGTGAAAGCGTTCAGAAATGCAGCTGAAGGCATTATCAAAAATCTCGAGAAGAGAAACATGGAAGGCTACTATTTTGACGACAGCGCGTCCTGTGTAGAAGCCATCTTAAATATGATGGAGGAAGGCAGTGTTGTCAGCTGGGGCGGAAGTGAGTCCGTAAAGGAATGCGGATTAATGGATGCCATTCAGGGGGACAAATATACCTTAATCGACAGAATGACTGCCAAATCTCCCGAAGAAGCAAGAGAAATTTTCGCAAAAACAGTTATGGCTGACTACTATCTGATGAGTACCAATGCCATTACCATGGACGGCGAACTGATTAACATCGACGGAAACGGAAACCGCCTTGCCTGCCTGATTCACGGACCGAAGCACATTATTATGGTTGTGGGTATGAACAAACTGGTTTCTACCGTACAGGAAGGCTATGACAGAGTCCGCGACATCGCTACTCCCGCTAACACCGTACGTCTGAACAAAAATACCCCTTGTGCCCATATCGGAAGATGCGGCGATTGCTTATCTCCCGATTGTATCTGTAATCAGGTGGTTGTTACCAGAAGAAGCGGACATCCCGGCAGAATCAAAGTTTTCTTTGTAGCGGAAGAACTGGGATATTAAATTATCATGTAACTCCTGCACTCGCAGGCAATAAGGTAATACTCTGTAAAACAAAAAAGAGTGGACATCACGTCCACTCTTTTGTATTTCGTTACGTTTGTATTTCGGCCTTAGTTTAAAGGATACTTGTCTGTCAGTTCCTGTACGATTGCTCTCGCTTCTGCAATCTTCTCTTCGCCGCCCTTTACAATCATGGCAATTGCTTCCGCAATCTTATCCATATCCTCTGTATTCATACCTCTGGAGGTAACTGCAGGTGTACCGAGACGGATACCGCTGGTTACGAAAGGAGACTTGGGATCGTTGGGGATGGTATTCTTGTTTGCTGTGATATGCGCTTCATCCAGCATCTTTTCTACAGCCTTACCTGTTAAATCAAAAGGAGTTAAATCCATCAGCATTAAATGATTGTCTGTACCGTCAGAAACAATCTTGATGCCTCTTGCCTGTAAGCCCTTGCAAAGTGCCTGTGCGTTATCTACGATACCCTTCTGGTATGTTTTGAATTCATCGGATAATGCTTCCTTGAAACAAACTGCCTTTGCTGCAATTACATGCATCAAAGGACCACCCTGGATACCGGGGAATACCGCTTTATTAAAGTTGTACTTATCTGCTGCTTCCTGATTTGCAAGAATCAGACCGCCTCTGGGTCCTCTTAAGGTCTTATGGGTAGTGGTAGTAACAACATCAGCATATTCCATCGGATTGGGATGAAGGCCTGCTGCCACGAGACCTGCGATATGCGCCATATCTACCATAAGTACTGCGCCTACTTCGTCAGCTACTTCACGGAATTTCTTAAAATCAATGGTTCTTGCATATGCGGATGCACCTGCAATAATCATTTTGGGCTTGCATTCTACTGCAATTCTCATAAGTTCATCGTAATCAATGAAACCTTCATCATTTACACCGTAAGGAACGATGTTGAAATATTTACCGGAAATATTTACCGGGCTTCCGTGTGTTAAATGTCCGCCGTGATCTAAGTTCATACCCATAATGGTATCGCCGGGATTACAGATTGCAAACTGCACTGCAAGGTTTGCCTGTGCACCGGAATGGGGCTGAACGTTTGCATAATCACAACCAAACAGTTCTTTCGCTCTTTCGATGGCAAGATTTTCAACTACGTCTACACACTGGCACCCGCCATAGTAACGCTTTGCCGGATAACCTTCGGCATATTTATTGGTAAGAGGGCTTCCCATTGCTGCCATAACAGCTTTGCTAACCCAGTTTTCTGATGCAATCAATTCAATGTGACTGTTCTGTCTTTCCTGCTCCTCAACAATCGCCTGTGCGACTTCAGGATCCACGTTCTTTACTTCGTCAAGTGAATACATGATTCTTCCTCCTGCTTAAACTCTTTTACTTTAGCACTTTAAAATAGCACTTCACTGCATTATAGCACACCCTTTCAGATAACGTCAACCTTATAAACATACAAATATTAAGATTTTCAAAATACTTTTCAAACACCTTTACTCTCTCTGAAAATATTGCTAGAATAGAAGCAGATTTCAAAAGATGAGAGGGCTCTTTTATGTACTATATGATTATCAATCCTGCGTCCAAGTCCGGACGCGGTGCACAAATCTGGTCCCGCCTCAAACCGGTGCTGGACGAGAAACAAATCCCTTATACCGAGTGTCTTTCCCAAAAGGCCGGTGATGTAATTACCATGGTCCGAGCGCTTTGTGAAAACAATCTGAAAGAAGAAAGCGATATCCTTAAGCTGATTGTTCTTGGCGGCGACGGTACCGTAAATGAAACCCTGCAGGGAATTACCGACTTTTCCAGAGTTTGGCTGGGTTATATTCCTACCGGTTCCAGTAATGATATGGCCCGTGATTTAAGATTCCCCAAAGATTCTCTGGATGCCTTAAACCGGATTTTGGCCTGTAAGGAACCCACCCCCACCGATATCGGTGTGGCTCTTCTTGAAAATACGGATGCCGGCAATACGGATTTAGCATCACATCCCGACTGGTGCAAGCGTTACTTTGCGGTCAGCTGCGGTATCGGCTTTGATGCAGCAGTCTGCGTAGAGGCATTATGCTCAAAGATTAAGAATACACTGAACAAAATCGGACTGGGCAAGCTTACTTATATGGGAATTGCCTTAAAGCAGCTGATTGCGGCCAAAAGAATTTCCTGTGAAATTACCCTGGATAATGGTGAAACCATCACCCTTCCCCGCTTTTTGCTGGTAGCATCCATGGTTCACCAATATGAAGGCGGCGGCTTTATGTTTTGTCCCGGCGCAGATGCCCATGACGGACTTTTGGATATCTGTACCATCGGAAACGTATCCAAGCCCTTAATCCTTTGTGCCCTTCCTACTGCCTTTTTCGGAAAGCACTATATGTTTAATGGCATTGAGAAGTATTCCGCCCGGAAGCTGGTTGTACAGTCTTCCGCTCCGCTCTATGTTCATACGGACGGAGAAGTTGCCGTGAAAGCAGACCGCGTTACCTTAACCTGCGAAAAAGACAAATTGCAACTGCTTTGGTGATGCAAGGCAGCATTTACATCAACTGTCAGACAGAATGATTGAGGAGATTATGAAAAAAATGAATATTCTAAAGCTTATGGGACAATATAAACATGTCCTGCCTGCACTTTTTTATTTTATCGTTTACACCACATGGTTTTCCATCTTAGAGAAAAAAGTGACGCACCCCGCCAATCTGATTCATATGAAGATTGACGATCAAATTCCTTTTTGCGAGTACTTTATTGTTCCGTACCTGCTTTGGTTCTTTTACATCGGACTTACCTTTATCTATTTTATTTTCCGTGATAAAGAAGGCTATATCAGGCTATGCATTTTTCTGTTCACCGGAATGACCGTATTTTTACTGATTTCTACCCTTTTTCCAAACGGTCATCATCTGCGTCCCGGCATCATGCCCCGCGATAATGTGTTTACCTCATTGACCCAAAGACTCTATCAGACGGATACTCCAACCAACCTCTGGCCCAGTATCCATGTATTTAATTCTCTGGGTGCACATATTGCCATTTCGAAAAATGTCGCTCTGCACAAGCATAAACTACTGATTTGGGGCTCATTTTTCCTTTGTACATCCATCGTTCTTTCTACCGTATTTTTGAAACAGCATTCGGTATTTGATGTAATTACCGCTTTTCTGATGGCCGCCATTTTATATCTGCCGATTTATATCTTTGATATCGTACAAATTTTGCGTAATGCACGTGTTACATACAAAAACTCCTGTAGGCATTCTTATTAAAAATGCCTACAGGAGTTTTTTATATTGCCTTTTTCTCTGCCACGGATGTTTTTTCAAAATAATGAAATCAGTCTCCGCTGTCTTGGCCGCCTTTCCGTCCTTACTGAGCCGGTCTCCGATTACCAGCACCTGCTTTGCATCTTCTACTCCGTACTTTTCCATCAGATAAAAAATACCTGCCGGAGAAGGCTTTAGGGCTGCGATCTCATCCCCGCCGTTGTAACAACCGGGAATTCCTGCAAGTCCCAGCACCTTTTGTTTCTCTTCCGTAGGGTAATCAGACCAGATTACAACCGGTGTTTTGGATGCTTCCAATTCCCCCACAAGCCGAAATAAGATTTCATCCCGAAACCGCGGGATATGGTCAAGCGGAAGCCTGTAAATCCATTTTTGAATGATTTGTTCCACCTGTTCTTCGGACATCTTTTGCCGCAAAGCCAGTCCTTGGTATAATGTTCCGTCTACATCCTGCTGCCCCATAACCTTTTCACGCATTTTACGGAAGCGGAGTACTGTTAAAAGTTCCGAAACACCTTCTTTTGCGGATACGGCATTCAACAGCATCCGGACACCCATTGTAAGCTGCAGCGGACGCTGATAATACAAGGTCCCGTCCATATCAACCAATACCAGGTCATATTCTGCTATGCTTTTAGTTCTCCTTTCGCCGGTACAGGATGTACACGAATTCTTTTCCATCCCACGCATAAGGTTCCTCTGCCACCCTTTCATAATATGTTTCTATCTTTTCCGGTATCCAGTCATTTCTGACCAGCACAAAATCCGTCAGTCCTTCCCTGATATAGCGTTCCTGCTCTGTAAACATCGTTTCAAATCCGATTCCGTTTGTCTGGAAAAATCTGCACACAGGCATCACATCCGCCACGGTATAAAGCCCTGCATCCAGACAACCTACATTCAATAAAGTCGGATTTTCTTCCTCATTCATGATTTCTTTAAACCGGAACAGGAAATACGTCTTCTGCTCCTGCTCCATAAAATATACATTCATGGAAGTCTGATACGCAAAAAGGCTACCTGCAGCAAGCATAATCACCAGACCGACCGTAACAAGCAGGTCTTTCTTCGTATCTGTAAGAACCTTCTTTTTGAAAATGACTGCTGACGCTTTTTGAACCGCCAAGCCTATGGGAATCATCCCAAGTACCGTAAATGTCATCAGCGGAATGGAATAATACGGAAGTACGGAGCCTCCCACAAAAATCCCTAAAAACAAAAAGCCAAACAGCATCAGGATATTTAATTTGGAAACCCACTTACTTCTGCGGTCAAAAAGAAGATATCCCACACCCAAAATAATCAGCGCAAAATACCATGAATTATCCAGAATCAGCCAGTACAAAAGCTTCACTAAATCATATATTCTCTGAAAAACTCCATTGTCCGAATCAGTCAAATTGCTGTATAAGAAAATATTATTGTAAATATAGCACTCATAAAAGGCTGCAAGAGCTCCGTTTATCCCTAAATATATAAGCCACGGCAGCGCGGCAAGTCCCATTCCGGACAAAAACCAAAGACATCCTTTCAGACACCCCTTCAAATCCTTTTTTAATAAAAAAGCAAGTGCCATCATCGCCATCCATGCAAAATAAAATCCCAGCATGGTATACTTAACCAGCATTATAACACCGGCCAAAGCTCCATTCATAAAAAGCATCCGCACAGTTGGCTTTTCTGCAAAATCTTCTTTAAAATATTTAAGGCTTACATAAAGGCTATAGCCAAATAAGGGTAACATAAACTCTTCTGCCGCTCCGCCCCAGTAAAAGCTTTTAGACGCAAGCATCACTGCTGCCACCGCCGGAATCCATAAAAGAGCCGTCTGTTCTTTCAGATATAGGCAAAGTATCCTGTATGCCCAATACAAAAACAACCCTACAGCCGTTAATTCCAGTATAAATACGCCCGCAAACGTATCGTGGGAAAACAGGTACGCCACCCCATACAGAAAATATAAATAAGGACCCTTTTGATCATAAAGGTCCCTATAAATCACCTGACCGTTCATCATGCCCTTCCCCATGGTGAAATAACTGTTTGCGTCATTCCAATCATTACACGGGTACAAAAATGAGGATCGTGAACAAATCATCAACAAAACAAATGCACTGACAAAACAGGCAGCGATTGCAAAAACATTACTTTTTTTCATGATAAATTCCTTAGATTAAATTAAGCAAATGCGGCGCCATAAAAGAATGCAGTATATCAATATCCACAACCGTCAGTATTGCAAGCACTACAATGAGCAACGCAACAAGCGCCAGCAGCTTCTTTTCTTTATATAACTTCTCCGGTTTCTGGGCTGCCGAATCTTCCTTGTAGGCCATCATCAGATAATAGGTAAACATGGCAAACAAAACCGGCATTACAAGCAGGTACTCAATTCTGTACTTTACCAAAAATACGCCCATGAAAAAGGTCGCACAAAGGGCATAAAAGAAGGAAGAACCCAAAAGCGATTTTTCGGTATAAAATTGGAAGGATTTCCGATAAGAACCGGCCACGCTTCCGTCTCCAATCATCCGGTATTCGGCCAGACGTTTCGTACCCATGAGAAATGCTCCGGCCATCCAATAGCCCAACAATATACTCACCGGCGGAAAATGGGTGTCTGTAACCATAAACCATCCCAGCAACAAGCGGATCATATTATTGACCGACTCGCTGACCACATCCAGATAAATAATATCCTTCGTACGGATGGGTTTTACATTATATAAAATTCCCATCACCAAAAGCCAGACTTCCGTCCATACAAAGAAGACATTTATCAGGAAAGAAAGACCGATTCCGGCAACGGCAAATAGGAAATATTCTACCATTACATATTTAAATTTCACATTGCCGCCTACTACCGGCCTGTTCTTCTTCGTAGGATGGAATCTGTCAAACTCCGCGTCCAACCATTCATTAATCACATAGTTTGCTGAAGCAATCAGGCAGGTTGCCAAAAATCCCACGCAAATCTTCCACAAGCTGATACCGGAAAGCCCTCCTTCTATCAGAAGAACGGCTATTGCAACTCCCGGAAATATAAAAATATTTTTAATCCAATGATCTAATCTCGCAATTTTCAGATAATCCTTCATTTCCGTCAACCTCTTTACTCTGTCGTTGTTCTTTTCATTATAACTTGTTTATCTGAAAATTGGAATATAAAATTAACTGAAAATTAACTTTTAATTAACCCCATTTAATTTTCGTTGCATTTTAAATTAATTAAACTGGAAGAAGTGTCTACAGATTTTATATCCTTCCACGGAAATTTTCCGTCCGCCCTTCCCCGGCAGATTCATACACTGTCCCAGCAGACCGTATCGCAACTTCTTATATAAAACCCAGTCTTTCTTTTTAATATAGCTCCAAAGTTCCTTTTTCTTTTTCAGATTTTCTTCTGTTCCCGATTTAATCAGCAAAATAGAAGAAACCGTCGTAATAATATCCAGATAACTGAGCATATATTGAGACAGTTTTCGGTCAGATAAGATTTCCTTTTTATGCTCTACCATAAAATCAATCATCAATTTATTGACCTTAAGTTGCTGGTCAATTCTGCCAATCATTACCGTTTCATTTACGGACTGGTCTTCCCTTCCGATATAATATCTGTAAAAATTCACGTCCAGGTAATACATATTCTTTACATACATCAGGGGTTCGTATACATAAAGGTTATCCACATAAAAAGTATGCTCCGGTAATTGCAGTCCGCATTCCCTAAGAAGTTTCGTTCTAAAAATTACCGAATGCATCAGCATATAATGTCCCTTATAAAAATGATGGATATCCTTCCATGTAAAAAGTTCCCCTACCGGCAAAATATGCTTATACTTCATTACCTTCTTACGGGATACCCCTTCCTTTTCATAAACAAAGTTACTAATCAGCATATCCAGCACCTGCTCTCCGCCGGTTAATTCCTTCAAGGTTTTCAGCACCTCCAGATAGGCCTCCTCTTTCACCCAGTCATCACTGTCCACCACTTTAAAATAGTAACCTGTGGCGTGTGCAATGCCTGCATTTACCGCAGAACCGTGTCCGCCGTTTTGTTTATGTATGGCTCTTACGATGGTCGGATACTCTGCAGCCAATCTGTCTGCTATTGCTGCCGTTTCATCCGTAGAACCGTCATTAATAATCAAAATTTCCACGTCTTCTCCGCCGGGAAGCAGGGACCTGACACAATTTTCCATATATGCAGCCGAGTTGTAGCAAGGGACTGCAAATGATAATAATTTCATCCTTTTATCTCCTCTTAATCGCTGAAAGTTCCGCTATCAAAAACTCTCACATTTTTCAAAACACCGCTAGTATAACACATAAAAAAAAGTTTTCCCATTAAGGAAAACTTAAAAATTTATGAAGTTTTTCAGGTAAGCCGCAAATGCGGAAGGAATGGGATAGGTCTCTACCGCCTCCTTTGCATCCACGTAAATAAAGTCGCTTTCTCCCTTTTGATCTGACAGCTCATCCACCCGCACCGCGTAGCCTTTCATGTGCCACTCCTTGTGGGTAAAGATATGCTTGCTGTCGGCAAGGGGCTTAATATGAATGGCGGATAAACCGATTTTTTGCAGGTAGGAAAGCACCTCATCATCAGTCAGATGCCCTTCTACCCAGGGAAACTCGTACATACCGGCAAGCAGTCCTTTTTCGGGCCGCTTCTTTAATGCCGCTTTATTTTCATCCCGCAAAAGCAAAATGGTTTTCTTTTCTATGGTACGGGCTTTCTTGGCCGATTTAACCGGGAACTCCTGCTCCCTGCCCTCTGCATGGGCCAGGCAAAGTTCCTTCCATGGACAAACATCACATTTGGGTGCGCCGTTTGGCAAACAAACCGTAGCTCCAAGTTCCATAAGTGCCTGGTTAAAATCGCCCGGTCTGTCTGATGGCATGGAAAGAAATAGTTCTTCTTCTACCTGCTTTTTGACAGACTGCTGCATAATATCCCGCTCATCCATACGAAGTCTTGCAAGTACGCGCAGTACATTTCCGTCTACCGCAGGCACCTTCCGTCCATAGGCGATGGACGCAATGGCACCGGCCGTGTAGCTGCCGATTCCGGGTAACTTCAGCAGTTCCTCATAAGTAGAAGGCATCTTACCGCCATGCTCCTCCATGATAATACGGGCTGCTTTATTCAGATTCCTGACTCTGTTGTAATAGCCGAGTCCTTCCCACAGTTTTAGCAGTTTCTCTTCCTCCGCCTCCGCCAGTTCTTTAATATCTGACAGACTTGTCATAAACCTGTCATAGTAAGGTT
>JAFZDQ010000046.1 GCA_017561085.1 Lachnospiraceae bacterium | reverse complement strand
CATTTGGGACACGGAAAAAGTGTGTCAGAGGAGGTGCCCTTCGGATACTTTTGTGAGCGTGACCCTGCTACGGTAGCGGTCCGTGATGTTCACAGATTAGAGAAAATAACACAGGAGGCTTACCCCGGCATTCCTTATGTGATTTTGGGACACAGCCTGGGAACCTTTATGCTTAGGAATTACCTTTTCCGTTACGGAACGGGCATTCAGGGGGCCATTCTTTGCGGAACGGGACATACGCCCCAGCCACTGGTACATTTTGGAATGCTGGCGGCACAAATCCAGCGGTTTTTCCGTGGAGATAAGCATATTTCCGGCTTTTTGGACAGTCTGGCTTTCGGAACTTATCTGAAAAGAATTCCTTCACCAAGGTCGAAATATGACTGGCTGGCAACGGATGATGCGGTAGTAGATGCTTATCTGGAAGACCCCTTGTGTGGGTTTGGCTTTACTGTCAATGGGTTTAGGACGATGTTTGAGCTGATTATCCGTCAGAACAAAGCCGCTAACCTGCTGAAAATGCCCAAGGAACTTCCGGTTTTGTTTTTGGCCGGAAAGGAAGATCCTGTAGGCAATTATTTAAAAGGTGTGGAAACCGTTTATCGGGCATTCCTTACAGCAGGTATGCAGAAGGTTTCTTCCCGGTTTTATGAAAATGACAGGCATGAAATACTCAATGAGCCCGACAGGGAGCAGGTATATGAAGACATTGTTTCTTTTGTTTTGGAGAGAGTAAAGGAGTATCAGAGATAAATGAAAAAATGGTTAGCAATATTAGGCGTTTTTCTGTTAGTGGGTATGCTGCTTCCGGTACAGACGGTGCAGGCTTCCGGAAAATCGGAAGTAGACCTGGAAGAGATGTTAAAGGGTGTTAAGGAACAGCTTGCAGAATCTCTTGAGGAAATTGATACACAAAAAGCCGAAGAGATTTTTGATTTCGTGAAAGAAAAGTTTGCAGACGGCAGTTTAAAGACCGATAAGGGTCTTGAAAATGCCATCCGTGAAGGAGAAGAAAAGTTTGGTATGACCGTAGATAAGGCCACTGCCGAAAATGTGGTAGAGGTCATGGAAAAATTGGAAAAACTCGGATTTTCCGGAGAGGATTTGGTACAAAAAGCAAAAGATTTGTACGGAAAATACGGCGCTGATTTTGCAGACCATGCCAATGAAGCCGTATCCGAAGCGGTAAAAGAAGCGGCTACGGAAGCAGTGGGCGGATTTTTCAAAAATATGTGGGCAGACACGAAGAGCTTTTTTAAGAATGTTTTTGGGAAGTAGTAAAATGCAGGCTAAGATACCGATAGAAATACGTTTTTTGAACAGGGACGAGTGGGAAACAGCCATGGGTCTTGCGTGGAAGGTTTTTCTGGCTTTTGAAGGGGATGTATATTCCGCCGAAGGAATCAGGAGCTTTGAAGATTTTATCACCAGCTCTACCTTAAAGAGAATGTTTGACCAGGGCGTTTATCAGGTGCTCGCAGCTTATGACGGGCCACGTATGATAGGAATGATCAGTTTGCGGAATCAATGTCATATTTCCCTTCTTTTCGTAGACGGTCAATATCATTACAAGGGAGTAGGACGGGCGCTTATAGATGCGCTTACTTCCTATGCGATTGAAGAAATGGGGCAGGAGAAACTTACGGTGAATGCTTCGCCGTATGCGGTAGAGTTCTATCATCGCCTGGGCTTTTCGGATTTGGGACCCCGGAAAGAGCAGGACGGTATTATTTATACCCCGATGATTAAGTTCATCCGGTGAGAAGCAGAAGATAAGGAGAAAAGAAATGGGTAGTATTTTTAGTTACGACAGTCCGCTGATGATGTTTTTGACAAAAGTGGCTGATTTGATTATTTTGAATATTTTGGCATTTATCTGTTGCATTCCGATTGTTACCGCAGGTGCATCATTGACAGCGCTTTATTACGTGGTATTAAAGATTGTCAGGGATGAAGAGTGTTATATTGCAAAAGCATTTTTCAAGTCCTTTAAAGAAAACTTTAAGCAGGCAACCATTATCTGGTTGATTATGTTATTTGTAATCGTTGTTATCGCAGCGGATATTCTGGTGATGTTCTTCTCCGGACTTGCATTTCCGGGCTGGCTGGTTATCGGTGTGGCTATCGTGCTCATCCTGCTTTCCATAGCGGTAGTGCATGTATTTCCTATTTTGGCCAGATTCGAGAGCACGGTAAAGGGTGCTTACAAGAATTCCTTCTTCATGGGCTTTTTAGCATTCCCCCGCTCCATAGCGATGCTGGTTTGCTGGCTGGTGCCGGGATTTATTTTGTGGAAGTTGCCGCAGCTTGCACCGGTTGTACTCTTTTTTGGTATATCAGGTCCGGCTTACTTAAGTGCACTTTTTTACAACGCCACCTTTAAACGTTTTGAGCCCAAGAAAGAGGAAAAGGATGCAGACGACTGGTTTATCGAACCGGTAGAGGAAGAAGAGGCATAAAAGCCTGTTTTGTACAAAATGTATAGCAAATTGCAAAAACGTTAGGCAAGTTGCTAAGGAGATGCGGATTTTCCCAGGAAACTAAGCAATATTTACAATGAAAATGAAAATCTTTGTGGAATTGTGGCATAGCAAAGAAAGGGAAAGTTCGGTATACTGATTTCAGACTTGGTTTAGAATCAAATTTTTAAGGAGGCATATTCAAAATGGCAAGTTTATCTTTAAACAATATCTGCAAAGTATATCCTAACGGATTTGAAGCAGTAAAGAATTTCAATCTTGAAATCGCTGACAAAGAATTCATCATCTTCGTAGGACCTTCAGGTTGTGGTAAATCTACAACTCTTCGTATGATCGCTGGTCTTGAAGATATTTCTTCAGGTGAATTAAAGATTGGTGACAGAGTAGTTAACGACGTAGAACCTAAGGACAGAGATATCGCGATGGTATTCCAGAACTACGCTCTGTATCCTCATATGTCAGTATATGACAACATGGCTTTCGGTCTTAAATTAAGAAAAGTTCCGAAAGATGAAATCGATAGAATGGTTAAAGAAGCAGCTAAGATCCTTGACTTAACTCCCCTTCTTGATCGTAAGCCTAAGGCTTTATCCGGTGGTCAGAGACAGCGTGTTGCTATGGGACGTGCTATCGTTCGTAATCCTAAGGTATTCCTTATGGACGAACCTCTTTCCAACCTTGATGCTAAGCTCCGTGTACAGATGCGTATCGAAATCGCTAAGTTACATCAGAGATTAGGTACTACCATCATCTACGTAACACATGACCAGACAGAAGCTATGACTCTCGGTGACAGAATCGTAGTTATGAAAGACGGTGTTATCCAGCAGGTAGATACTCCTCAGAACTTATATGAAAAACCCGCTAACTTATTCGTAGCTGGTTTCATGGGATCACCTCAGATGAACTTCTTAACAGCAACTGTTGAAGTTAAGGGCGACGTAGCTAACTTAAATATCGCTGGTAAGAGCATTCCTCTTCCTCCCGCTAAGTCCAAAAAGCTTATCGAAGGCGGTTATGACGGAAAAGAAGTTACCTTCGGTATCCGTCCTGAAGATGTATATGATTCTGAAATGTTCATCGAAACAGCTAAGTGTGTATTCGAATCCGAAATCAAGGTTTACGAATTACTTGGTGCAGAAGTTTACTTATACTTTGATTTGGCTGAGTTCCCTATCACTGCTAGAGTTGATTCCAGAACAACAGCAAGACCTGGCGATAGAGTTAAATTCGCATTCGACGTTGAAAAGATTCACGTATTCGACAAAGAAACAGAACAGGTTATCACAAACTAGTAAAAACAAAACGGAGGGATGCTTTTTGCATCCCTCTTATTTTATATTATGGAAAACCATGATATAATAAATAAGATACGCAGCTTGCGGAGAGAGATGATTGCTTACGCAATCCCGTCCCGGCGCACTCAAGAATCCTACGGGCAGGATTCTTTTGGATGATAGGATTTCTGAAAGGACGAATTTTGTATGGTATCAACACAGGTAATTACAACATGTATAGAAGAACTCCGGGCAATAACGAGAGTTGATTTGTGTGTACTGAATCCGGATGGTGGTGTGGTAGTATCCACCTTTGACAATCAGGATATTAAAGCATCCCTGATTAAAGATTTTGTGGAATCCCCTGCAGACAGCCAGGTCATTGGGGCACATCATCTTTTGAAGATTTGGGATGAGGGAGAAATCGTTTATATATTGGTAGCCCGCGGAAACAGTGAAGATACTTATGTAATCGGGAAAATAGCAGTCAGTCAGATCAGTCAGCTGATTACGGCTTATAAAGAGCGGTTTGACAGAAATAATTTTTTCCAGAATCTGATATTGGATAATATGCTTTTGGTGGATGTGTACAACAAAGCCAAGAAGCTTCATATAGAGGTAGCTGCTCCCAGAGTAGTTATGATAGTAGAAACCAAAAAGGAAAAGGACCATACGGCAAGCGAATTGCTGGCAGGTATGTTTTCACCCCAATCCGGTGATTATATTACGGCGGTGGATGAGAGCAATGTGATTTTGGTCAAGTCCTTAGAGCCCGGGGAAGGGTATGCGGAAATTGAGCAGACAGCCCATACCATTGTGGATATGATGAATACGGAAGCCATGATGAACGTGCGTGTGTCCTACGGAACCATCGTGCAGGAACTTAAGGATGTTTCCAAATCCTACAAGGAAGCCAATATGGCATTGGATGTGGGACGGATTTTCTATATGGAGAAGAAGGTAATTGCCTACGGAAGTCTTGGCATCGGCAGACTGATTTACCAGCTTCCCGTAAACCTTTGCAGAATGTTCATGGAAGAGGTTTTCGGACAGGATGGTCCTGCTGACTTTGATGAAGAAACATTGACTACGGTAAATAAGTTTTTTGAAAACAATCTGAATGTGTCGGAGACGTCACGCCAGTTGTTTGTCCACAGAAATACGCTGGTTTATCGTCTGGAAAAACTGGAAAAAAGCACAGGTCTTGATGTAAGAACCTTTGATGATGCACTGACCTTTAAAATCGCCATGATGGTAGCGAATTACATGAAATACTTGGATTCCATCACCTATTAATTGATTTGAAAGAATGAACAACCTGATTCCTTCATAGAATGTACCGTTAATAACGGACAGGAAAGGGAGGATGAGGGTTGTTTTTAGATTATAATAAAGTTTACTATTTATCCTTGTTTGAGGATGGAAACCGGATTGCCGGAGCAGGTTTTCTGCGTCTTTCGCAGATGGGAAAGAGACTTTGTCTGGAAGGGCAAATCAGATGTGACAAACCCTTTGACGGTGTTTTTTCGGTAACCATCACGATAGAGGGATACCAAGAAGAAGCAGGAAAGGTACGTCTGCAAAAAGGTCGGGGACAGTTCAAGCTGCTGACGGAGGGGAAGTTAAGTGATTTGCTGACGGAGGAGAAGGTCAGTACTTCGCAGGCGGTGGAAAAGATAAGTACTTCGCCGCCGGGGGATACGTTTGTAATCTCTATGCGGATTAATTCTAAGTACATGATAGGAACCGGGATTGTACCAGACGTGAAGTGTTGCGAGCGGAAACCGGTACCCAAAAGGACGGAGGAATTTGCGTGGGAAGAGCTGAAAAAGCGTTTTGAAATCGTGTATCCCTTTGGCGATGAACGGGCATATGTGACAGTGGGCTTAAAAGATCTGCATTTGTTTAAGGAAGGGGAGTCGAAGCTGTCCCACAATAGTTTTTTGTTGCACGGCTATTATAATTACAGACATTTAATCGTGGGAAAGGACAGGAAAGCAGGGAATCAAAGCCAGCTGTGTCACTATCTTGGTGTGCCCGGGGTATTTTATGAAAAAGAGAAGATGGCAGCGGTTATGTTCGGCTTTGAAGCATTTGAGTGTAACGGTCCCGTAACCATAGGAAAATATGGCTATTATTTGCGTCAAATAGAAATTTTAGAGTGACAATGGAAAAAAAGAAATGTATAATGAAAATGGTATATACTAATGATATATTGGGGAAGGATTGACACATCCATGAAGATAGCTGTATTACTTGGCGGACTTCGATTTGACAGTCAGCGTAGGATTATAAACGGTATATTGGAAAATGCAGTGGAAGATGATTCGAATGTGTATATTTTTACCTGTGATGTTTGGACCTATTCCAGCGCAGATTATAATGAAGGGGAGCATTCCATCTTTAAATTGCCGGATTTTTCAGAATATGACGGCGTAATTCTGCATGGAGATACAATTTATGACAGTGATGTCATGGATGAGGTTGTTGGTAGGATTAAAGAGGCGGGCGTACCCTGCGTCAGCCTGAATATAGAGTATCCCGGTATTCATTGCCTGAAAATGGAGAATGAAAAAGGGGTTTATGAAATTACGGACCACTTTATTAAGGTGCATGCCGCTAAGCGACTGGGCTTTATTTCCGGTCCGGAAAGTAATAAGGATGCGACAGGCAGATTAAACGGCTTCAGAAAGGCTCTTTTGGATAACCATATCAGATATGACGAGAGTTATGTTTTTTACGGAGACTATCATCCCGATAGCGGTAAAGAAGCGATTGAGTATTTTTATGATATGCCCGGAAGATTCCCGGATGCAATTGTTGCGGCGAATGATGAAATGGCATTGGGTGCATTTTATGCACTGCAGGATCTGGGATATGAAGTGCCCGGACAGGTACCGCTTTCCGGATATGACAATGCATACGTAGCCAGAAACCATTCTCCCAGAATTACCAGTGTGAAGCGTCCTGAGGTGGAACTGGGCCGGGAAGCTTATAACCGGTTAAAGGCAGTTGTCAGAGGTGAAAACATCGAAGAAAAGAAGCTTTTGGAGAGTACTGTGGTATTTGCGGAAAGCTGTGGTTGTGAAAGCAGTGAGCCTGAGCAGGAAATTAATTTCAGGAGAAATGTCGTAAAGGACAAACTTCATGTAACCAATTATTCTGAGATTGTACGTTCTTCTTCTGCTGATTTCACCGGTGTGGCAACCATGGAAGAATTAATGGAGCAGATTCGCAGATATCTTCTTTTGATAGATGTGAAAGAGTTTTATATGTGTCTGTGCGAAATGGAGCAGGCGGACATTGAAAATCTGGCTATTGGCAAGAAGCGGATTGACGAAGAGGGTGCTGTGGGTTATAAGCCTGAAGTATATGTTCCGATTGCAGTGCAAAACGGAACCTTCAAAGAATATGAAAACTATGATATCAGACAGATTTTGCCGGAGCAGGTGACGGAAGGGAAGAAGGGACAGTTTTATACCATAGTACCGCTTCATTATCAGGAGCGTAGTTTTGGATATTGTGTCCTTGCCAACAGCAGACTGCTTATGGATAGTGATTTGTTCCACTTGTTTGTCATGAATATTAATAATGCGCTTGAAAATGTCCGGAAGCAGAATATGTTAAATGCCATGGTACAGAAACTGAATAAAATGTGGATTTATGACAGTCTGACAGGGGTGTTTAACAGAGCCGGCTTTTTCCGTTTTGCCTATGATATGGTGACCGAGGCAAAGGAAAAGAGACAGAATTTGTTTGTTTTGTTCCTGGATTTGGACGGACTTAAAGCAATTAATGATAAGTTTGGACATGATGTGGGTGATGAATTCATCAGGGCGATGGGTAAAATCATGCAGCAGGTACATAAGCACGGGCAGCTTTTGATGCGTTACGGCGGCGATGAATTCGTTGTAATGACGATTAATTTTTCGGATGAAGATGCACTTGCTTATATAGAAAAGATTAAAGAACACATCGACACCTATAACGAAGTGGAAAATAAAGTCTACAAATTAGATGCCAGCATGGGTTATACCATCATGAATCCCCGTGAAAAAAGCTTTGATTTGGAAGAATTAATCGAATCGGCCGATCGGGAAATGTATCGGGTTAAGAATTTAAAGAAACAACAGAAAATAGCGGAAGAAAATGCTACCGAATAAAAATATCCTCCTTTAAACGGAAGTTTGAAGGAGGATATCATATAAAAAGCCGTAGCCTTTATGCCCGGAGAAACTGCTATGCGTTACCTCTACAGTTAGCTCAGGGCCGGCACCCTTACGGCACATAGGGAAT
>JAFZDQ010000045.1 GCA_017561085.1 Lachnospiraceae bacterium | reverse complement strand
TTGTTTAAAACTGACTTTTTAAGCCAGTTTTTCCTCCTTCCAAATTTGTTAATTGATTTTTGATAGTTACTTTTGGAAGGCATAAAAATACCCTGCTTCATCTATCCTTTTTATATGCGATATCGCACATATCTGATAAAATGAACGCAGGGTTTGGTTATGCCATTCCCGCTTGAGGCAGACGATGATGTTTGCTTGGCAGGCGCTCATCGTCTGCTTCCTTTATGGGTGGAATCCGCATCAGGTTTATCCGCAAGGATCCGTTTAGCTTCATCCTATGAAGTTGTAAGTGCGGCTCCGGCTCAGGTTTGGGATTTCTCCTCCTTCTCGCCTTGTACCTGTTCAATTTTTCCTGTTTCGGCATCATATTCAAATGCCGCATCCATCTTGTCATCCGATTTAACCACCGCATGACAGAGGTTCTTGACATATTTTTTAATGTCAAATTCATTTTTCTTGTCATAATCGGACAGCTTCTTGTATTGCTTGTGCTGCGTTATATCGTATTTGTCTGAGAAAAAAGGTCTCACGCCTCTCAGCTGCATGATACATTTCCCACCGTCCATGACTGCTATCTCATCCTGGCTCATGAGTTCTTTTCCGGTCTTCTGATAATTCAGACCATAGGACTGGCTCGTACCTCTTGTGTCCGAGGTATTATAAAGATCAATGGTCTCTTTACCGAGGATCTCTGCCATTTCTTTCAAGGTCGTTTTTTCCTTGCCGCCCAAAAACAGGGTTGTGTCGCAGTTGCCTTCGATGGTGTCCGCATTGTCCTTATAAATAGCCTTGAGCTGGGACTTTGACTGTAAAATAATAGAAGCCGATATTTCACGCGATCTGATGGTCGCTATCAGCTTCTCGAACTTTGGGATCTGGCCGATATTTGCGAACTCGTCCAAAAGACATCGCACATGGATCGGCAGTCTCCCGTTATAAACATTGTCAGCAATCTCGCAGAGCAGGTTAAACAGCTGTGTGTACATGATACTGACGATAAAGTTGAAAGTATCATCTGTGTCGGAGATAATTACAAACAATGCCGTCCTCTCGGTTCCCAGCTTATCAAGCTCCAGTTCATCATAACTGGTAAGCTCCCGAAGCTCTGCAATATCAAACGGAGCAAGCCTTGCACCGCATGAAATTAAAATACTTTTCGCTGTCTTGCCGGCGGCCAATTTGTACTTTTTATATTGGCGCACCGCAAAGTGATTCGGCTTCTCTGCTTCAAGCTCATCAAAGAGCAGATCCACAGGATTTTTGAAGCTTTCATCGTCCTCTCTTGCCTCACTGGCATCGATCATGTCTATGAGCATCGAGAAATTCTGCTCACTTTCCGGAGCCTCATACCAGATAAAGCCGATGTATGCCGTGTATAACAGTTTCTCGGCTTTGACCCAAAAATCCTCCCCGGACTGCTGGCCCTCTCCCTTCGTATTTACTATGATCGTATTTACCAGCTTTAAAATATCCTTCTCACTACGGATGTAGGCGAAGGGGTTATAGTGCATGGAGCGTGCAAAGTTTATTGTGTTCAGGACCTTAATTTTGTATGGCTGATAGACGGTCTTTCCCTTGTCATCCTTCACCACGGCACCGTTATCATCTAAGAGCGGAATGCCCTTTTTAAGCATCCTCCCACACTCAACCAAAACCGTGCCTTTCGGGTCAGTAACTACATATGAACTATGCATTTGCATCAGGTTTGGCTTCACGAAAAAGCGGGTCTTGCCGCTGCCACTTCCTCCTATGACCAGGATATTTTTATTCCTGGCATACTTGGGTGAACTGGGTCTTCCCGACATCATGAGCCTCTCCGATGCTGTTAAGATGATATTGTTCTCGAATACCGGATCCATATAAGGCTCGATATCCTTTGCATTTCCCCATCTTGCGCTGCCATACTCCACTCCGTGTCTGAACTTTTTGGCATTCTTCGCCTTGAAATACACGATCAGGCGGAAGCCAACTCCACACGCTACTCCAAAAAGCAGATCCATTGGATTGAAACTCGGCAAAGGGTTGGCAAAAGCCTCTCCTAGCCTTGAAGCTGTATCCATAAGCCTTGGGAAGAAATCTCCCTCGACCTGTCTGAACATCCACGCTGACTTATCACAGAAATATCCTACGATAACATACGGAATGCTCATCCGGATTAGCTTATTTCTATCCGTGCCTCTCATCTTTTTCCGCAAGGATTCGGGTATGTTCTTTAAATCTTTTATGATTCCGTCTACTACCTTACTCATAGGCTCTGTCCCCGATCCTTGGTTTTTTCTCTGGCGCGTTCCCTGTTCATTGTTTGAGTCCAGAGTTCCTTATAACGGTTCAGCCTATCCCTTACGGATTCACGGTTCTGCCTCTTTTCGTTTCCATGCACAAATTCTTTGAATGCCATCGCAATCACATCGGCATCCCTGCCCTTGAAGAAAACAACATACTTTGGCGGATCCACGGTCTTGTCTTTTTTCACGGCAAAATCAACATTGTACTTCTTCGCAACACGCTCAAAGGATTTGATGTTGTTTTCCGTTATTTCCATGGTATTCGCACCCTGATCCTTGCCCATGAGCTTCTTTACGGAAATCTTCCCATGCCAGTTAGCCTGCTTATTCTTAAGATGATTTAAGTAGGCAATCATAGCTTTCTTCAGCACATCGGCGGTCAGTTTGGAGGTTCTGATCACAAGGGCAATAGATTTCTGTGTTACTTCTTCCTGCATCATCATCCTCCTGTCTTTCGTTTATCCTCTGGTAATGTTCACAGCCAGGGAGGCACCAGCAGCCTCCGCAAATATATTTTTCTCATGTTGTTCCTTTCCTCCGGTCTCCTGCCGGATAATAATCTCCATAACGCAAAAAAGGAGCAGCCATATCTCTCAAAAGAGAAATAATAGCTGCTCCTATCGCTGTATTTAGTTCATCAGTTATTTACATAGTTGGTCTCTGTATCTTAAAAGCTATTCAGATAGTTTTGCAAAGCATCTGCAAACTGCCCTATATGCAATCCATCCACAAATGAATGATGCGCTTGTATTGAAACAGGCATCAAAACCTTTCCATCTTTTTCATAGTATTTTCCCCAGTCAAACAAAGGTGTAGCATTATCCTTTTTCCCGGAGTTTGTATGTGAAATATGAGTATATGTCACCCATGGCATAGGTGAACATTGAAAAACATCATTCCCTAATGGTCCTGTAAAGTATTCCTTCTGTTCTTTAGCCGTCTTGCTTGCTATCCTGACATATTCTTCAAGATCCTCCACAAATGGCACATTGACAACCTTAAATAATCCAGTGTCCTTATTAAGATAGGTAAATGCCGTATCAATCCTGTCATAAAGGACAATTTTATCGTCCAGGAACCTATATCTTAATGCTTCTACCTCATTCGCACACTTACAGACAGCGTGAACAAATGCCAATGTAAAGGATAGTCCTTTTTCCTTGACCATATTCTTAAAACCTGTAACATCAACTTCAAATGTTACACAAAACGCCGGTTCAACACTGTTTCGAAATACCATGCAGTGCATGGCACGTTCCCATTTGAATTCATCTATAATTTTATATTGATTGGCCATATCACTTATCACCTCCGGCATACTTGTTAGTCATTCCTCCGATACGCTTTTCACATAATGCGTCGCATACAGATTTTCCATATATTCATTCCCAGTCTTACAGAATCTCAACTTTATGGTTGACTTATTCTTTCGTCCCCACTGCTTATAAAAAGTGAAGCTGGGCTTCAGATTATTCTTTGCAGCATAACGCTTCATTTCATTAAGAATCGCCGCCAATTTCTTCAGATTGATCTTACATACCTTTTCAAGATACGGAACCTGCCCATTACGCCATCTTTCATAGTCTTCCTTAGAAAGTATCTGCATATCCATCAGCGTCTGCACCGCTGTCGCATATCCTGTATTGTTGACCTGATGGTACATGGAATTACCAACTTCACCCACCAGGTTATCATGATTTCTCGCCATTATCTTCATCACTCCTGTACTTGTCTATTATATTATCGACCACACCTTCCTATCGCAAGAGATAAATCGTATAAAGATTTGCAAATACCATGCCGTTTTCAACTTTTAGGTCATCCAGTAAAAGGCACTGGAACAGCACCGCCCGGATTATATCATCATTCAGACTGAAAAGTTCACTGTATTTTCCATAAGCCGCCTCTGATGATTTACTATCATGTGCCGCCTGTTGTGTACCTGCATCGGTGGCATGTGGTGCAACTTCATCCCGTGCCATATTCTTTCTGTAATCAAGGCAATCCGCATAGAGAGAACGAATCTGATATTTTCCAAAATAGAAAGAATAAGCTTCTTTCCCATCATAGGTTTTCTTACATTTCTCCAGTTCATCCTCTGCTATGGAAAATGCGCATACATCAGTCTCTATCACGGTTTTGCCGTTATAATCCGGCTTAAGCTTTCCGCCATACCAGTTGATATGCTGATATATTTCCTCCCGTCCGGTAATGAGCGCAGCTCTATGAAAATCTGTCTTACCAAGGAATACATCCATATAGACATTGTTGGCAGACAGGGTATCGTTCCAGATGAGCTTTTTATGCTCTCTCACCCGGAGAAGATACTGAAGGATATTGATGAGACGCTCTCTGCTATCTATATCCCTGAAGCCCTCTGCCGGAACCATAACACTGTCGAGCTTTAACGGCGTCGATCCCTTCTGAATTTCTTTCTCCACAAGCGATTCTATATTTTTTGCCATGCCATCCTCCTTTTTTGCAAATAAAAAAGGCAGCTACAAGATTCTTCTCATAACTGCCCTATCGCTGTATATTTTTCAAATAGATGTGGTCGGTCTGCTTTTACATCAATGCTTATTTCTATCCTCAATATTTGAAGCGCCAGCTCTATGGCATCCGCAAGGGCTTCATCTGAGTCATTGAGCCTTGTGATGCATACACAGTCCTCAAACTCCCTATCTCTTTGCCTTAGAATACGGATCAGCTTTATCCTTGCATTTTTGCACAGCTGCGTCTTCGCAAACTCCCATCTGTATCCGTCTTTTGTATTATAAAACGGTTTTGAGAATTCAATAACCGCATTCTTTTCTTTTATGTAATTTGCAAGAGGAATGCCAATCAGCTCCTCTTCATCTATGATAACCTCATATCCTGCCTGCTTTAAGTAATGCATCAAAAGGATATCGGGGAACTCCTTATCAAATTCCTTTCTGCATATATGGCAAGGCTCCTTATCAATGGCTCTGTTAGCTATTTTAGCCCGCCATCTATGACCACGACCGCAAGTCCACCATACTATCCTAAGAGAATTACGATGCACCTGTTCTGGAGAAATCATTGTATTACGATCATAATCCCATTCAGATATCAGTTCGGGATCCGTGGTAGCAAGGTCATTCACACCGGCTACAACAACTCTGTCAGAGCATACCGGACAAGATGAACCCTTTACCCTGCTGTCTATGACTGCCCGCCATTCATAACCGCATACACGGCACTTCCACCAGACATTTTCCCTGGACTTTGGGAATACTTCATCAGCCCTCTTTGGAGCATTTTTCTCCGACCACTCATCAGCAAGATCAGGATAATTGCTTGCAAGGTCATTAAAGCCCTTATATATCAAATGTCCTTCGCAATATGGGCACTGACTCCCGTAATATCTGTCGGCTATCTTTGCGATCCATTCATGACCATGGATACATCTCCACCATACGGACTTGTTTGTGCAGGATAAAACCATATCCGGCATAAGCGGATAATTCTTTTCCGACCACTCGGATACAAGCTCCGGCTTCATCGTAGCAAGGTCGTTGAATCCTCTGAGAAGCTGATTTCCGCTGCAATACGGACAATCTGAACCATTTACTCTGTTCTTCACTATTGCCTGCCATTCATGTCCGCAGGAGCCTCTCCACCACACCCGCTTATGTGATCCAATCGTAACATCAGATGGCATGAGCGGAAGATTTCTGTTACTCCATTGTGCGGCAAGCTCTGGGCATTTCTCAGACACCGTTTCCTTCATGCATCATAACCTCCCCGTTATGACCTGTACGGTCGTTGCTACCGCTTTTATCACAGCCACAATAGCCATAAAACCGCCTATGATTCCTCCAACGATACAATCCAGGGCTATCACACCAAGAGATCCTGCAATGCCGTAATTCCTCGGTATCAGCCACAACCACATCCGTCTGATGCCGAATGGAAATCCTACGAGGATCCAGAACAAAAAGAAATCAAATCCTTCAGGTTTATTGCAGACCGGATAGCAGAACAGCACCATAAAGCTGATTGCCAGCACCGGCAATATAACTTTAAATATCATCGCTGATAATCTCTCACTCATTGGCTGCCCTCCTCATGTTTTCTTCGGCACTTGATGATTGACCGATTTGCCTTTCTTCAAGCTCCTGAATCTGTGCGGTTCTCTCAGCCTCCCTTTTATGTGCCATCTTCTGAGACATCTCGTACCATTCCTCTGTGTGCATATCGTGATGGACAAGCTGTGTGAAGTAATTATCCATCGTTGTCGGCGCATTAAAGAGTGATGCGATCATATACTTCCGCATATTGTGTATCTTACCGAGATTCTCAGCTATCATCCCCATAACATACTCAACATGGCTCGCTGTCAGTGATAAGATTCTTTTACGAACAAGCCATTGGGGATACTCTGTTCCTCCGATATTCAGAGAGTCTCTTTTCCCGGCTACAAGATCAACCATAACTTCAAACAGTTCGTCAAATCGACTGTTATATTCTGCTCTGTACCTTGCAGACATTTCGTCATAATAGATATTCTCCTTGATCTGTGCAATATCTTCACATATCACATCATCATCCCATCCCGTGTTATCCACAGGCGATGCTACCCCTGTAGTATTACCAGTAACCTGGATAAGATTATGATTAGGCTCTATAATATTTTTTAAATAATTATTATTATCTTTTGGCACGGAATCAGCAGACTCAAGAATAGGGAATTTGCCTTCTCCGGATTCCGTAATTTCCGCAGACAAGACTCCGCTATTTTCGGCTTCAGAAAAAAGTTTTCCACAACCATCATTATTTTGAGAACCGGATATTTCCGCTTTCTTGGTGATGAAATTCTTGACATATAGTATGTCTGATTTTCCTTGTCCACGGCGTTTCCTTTCTACAAGCCCAAAATCAACAAGGTTCTTAAGCGTTGATCTTGCCTTATCTTCACTGCATCTGAGTACCTTCTGCATAGATGCCACCGTCCAGATCACATACGTCCGCCCGTCTTTATCTACCCAGCCTTTCTTATGTGAGTAGTCCACCAACTCATGTAGAAACCCATACAAGACATATTCTGCCAGCCCTAAATCCTCGTAGTCAGAATCCTCAAAAAAGACCTTCGGGATCCGCAGAAATCGAAACTGATCACTCTCAGCACCTGAGTAATACTCGTAATCATACTTTGGCATTTTACACACCTCCGTGCTTCTTACGATAATCATCCAGAAGTCTTACGATAAGACTTTCAATCTCTGCATCACTTGCTTCCGCAGGAAAGTATTGCATGATGATCTCATGTTTGATGACCACATTTCTTTCCTTAATACTGGCTACTGCCAGCAGAGCGTGGAGTGCTTCCTTTGTGCAGCGTTTTTCCTGTGAGAGCTTCTTTATCTGCTGTGCCTGCGAAAGAGACGGAACAACATTATCCTCTTCCATGACTTCCATAAGAAGAAACTGCTCACTCGGAGTGATATATGATAACTCAACTGCCGGGTTGAACTTTATCTTCTTGTTATCAACCATTTCCAACAGCTGCGGCAGAAGCTCTGTGAGACGGATATACCGCTGAATAGTTCTTGCACTATCACTGTTACCCTCGCTGAGTTGATTCACGCTCCATAAATTCTCGCCAACTTGGCGAGAATTATTTGATTCAGGTCTTCCCGCTTTATTCTGTCTTTTGATTGCATCAAGCTTCATCTTGTAAGCAAACGCCTTCTCACTCGGCAGAATCTCTTCCCTCTGGAGGTTAGCGTCCACCATTGCGATCACGGCTTCATCATCTGTCAGGTCCCTTATGATAACAGGAACCGTCTCCAGTCCGACTATCTCAGCCGCATGTTTACGCCTGTGACCTGATATCACTTCATAGCCGCCTTCAGGTCTGTTACGAACCATGATCGGTACGAGGATACCGTTCTCACGGACGCTTTCAACTGTCTGAGCCATCTTTTCATCATCCAAGACCTTAAACGGATGATTCTGAAATGGGAAAAGCTCTCTGATCGGAACATCAAGCACCTGTCCGGTCTGCTCCTGATCAATACCAAAAAGAGAATCCAGTCCTTTAAGCTGTACCCTGTCCGGAAGTGGTTTCTTAGCAGCCATACGCCAGCACCTCCTTTGTCAGTTCTTCAAACGCCCTTGCGACCTTGCACTTAGGATCATGCTTATATATGCTGTGTCCGTATGCAGTACATTCCTTTGCCCTTACAGACTCCGGTATCATCACATCAAATACCTTTATCTGACTGCCATAGGCTTCACGGAGCTTTTCTATGATATCTTTCTCATGGTTGGTACGGGTATTTACCTTATTGATAACGATGCCCTCAACCTCCAGCTTACGATTGAGCTTTCTCTTGGTAGAACCTATTGACGCAAGTAACTGTTGAAGACCTGCCATCGAAAGATACGATGCCTCCACCGGAATAATTACGGAATCCGCCGCTGTCAGAACATTGATCGTTACCAAATTGAGGCTGGGTGAACAGTCGATTAGAATATAATCGTATTCATCCCTTACACTTGACACGAAAGCATCGAGTAAATGTTCTCTGCTGAGAGCATTCATTATCATGTAGTCCATACCGGCAAGCTTTATATTGCACGGCATGAGATCCACGCCTTCATCGTTATGGAGAATATACTCCGCCGGATCTATCGGATCCTCATTGATCTCGCGCTCTATGAATGAAGCGAGCGTGTTCTCCAGTTCATCTGCATTATCTATGCCGAGACTGGATGTCAGATTACCCTGGGGATCGGCATCTATTACCAAAACCTTTTGATCGTTCATGGCAAGTCCTACACCGAGATTGCTTGCCAAAGCTGTCTTCCCGACTCCCCCTTTTTGATTAGCTACTGCGATTACTTTAGCCATAACCGTTCCTCCTGTTATCGTTTTTTATCTGTTGCCCTGTCTCTTGCGGGCTTCTATTCTTGTTCTCTTGTCCACATCCGAGAATACTCGGAAGATCTTGTTGGTTCCCTTATTCTTTAAGGGCTTGGATTGGCTTGTGACCTGGTACACCTTGTCTTTTTCCATGTGTTCCAAATAATCTTTCAGCTCGTAGGTCGGTCCCGAAACTCTTACTCTTAACATACTCGTTCATTCCTCCTCTGATTGGGTATAATCTCTGTCTAAGTTCGGGAACGGTTATTCTCATAATCGCTCTGCCTGCACCTATCGCTGTACTTGTTTTCATGGCATCTCCTCCTTGTAAATGTATTTTTGACCATAACAAAAAGGACACTCTCAAAAGATTTCTCTTTTAGAAAGTGTCCTTAATTTTGCAAAATATTTGATTGACTACCCAAGGAGTAAATGCATTATCATGTACTGTTCTGCATCTACAATTGGAACTATTGTGGCACTTTTGTGGTACCTAAGTTCCTTTTACCACTTGAAACCCTTGATTTTACCGGGGTTTACTTGCCTGTTGACTTCAAGGTCGGGAACAGCAGTACATCCCTGATCGCGGGGCTGTCGGTGAGCAACATCACAAGACGGTCGATGCCGTAACCGATGCCGCCCGTGGGAGGCATGCCGATCTCCAACGCATTCAGGAAATCTTCATCCGTGTGCTCTGCTTCCTCATCACCTGCTGTCGCGTTGGCATCTTGTGCCGCGAAGCGCTCCCGCTGATCGATGGGATCATTCAGTTCGGAATAAGCGTTGCACATTTCCCAGGTATTGATGAAGAGTTCGAAGCGCTCCACCTTGGACGGATCGTCCGGTTTCTTCTTGGTCAGCGGCGAGATCTCGATCGGATGATCCATGATAA
>JAFZDQ010000044.1 GCA_017561085.1 Lachnospiraceae bacterium | reverse complement strand
GTGCTGATGGTGCCGTCATCTTCAATCAAAGGATATTTAATATGCCAGAAATGACCTGCCTGTTCCTGATATTCTACTTCCGCATCGGAAATGGAGGTATTACAAACAGGACACCAGTTGATGATACGGCTGCCTTTGTAAATCCATCCTTTTTCATGCATCTTACAGAACACTTCGGTTACGGCCTTATTACAGCCTTCGTCCATGGTGAAACGTTCTCTGTCCCAGTCACAGGAAGAGCCCAGTTTCTTTAACTGGCTGATGATACGTCCGCCGTATTCTCTCTTCCAGTCCCATGCTCTTTCCAGGAAGCCTTCACGTCCCAAATCTTCTTTGGTAACGCCTTCTTCCTTCATCTTTTCGATAATCTTAACCTCGGTTGCGATACTTGCGTGGTCTGTACCGGGCTGCCAAAGGGCATTGTATCCCTGCATTCTCTTATAACGGATTAAGATATCCTGCATGGTATTGTCAAGAGCATGTCCCATGTGGAGCTGTCCTGTGATGTTCGGAGGGGGAATCACGATGGTAAAGGGTGTCTTGGAATGGTCTACTTCTGCGTGGAAGTATTTCTTCTCAAGCCATTTTTCATAAAGTCTGTCTTCGAGACCCTTGGGGTCGTAGGTTTTAGCGAGTTCTTTGCTCATGTCGGTTCTCCTTTTTGATTATTTTAGAACAAAGAAATTGTTCAAATCCTATGCACCAAACATTCCGCTGAGCTTTCAAAAAGTCTCAGCTCCATGGTGCAAAAGGCTTTTCACATATTTCTTTTGTTCTAAGACCAGCCTAAAAAGGCATATGAATAAACTAATTACCTTGCCGCGAGGTGTGCATAAAAGAAATGCCCTTCACAGACATTTCGTCTGTGAAGGGCGTAATATACGCGGTACCACCTTCATTTATCTCTCAGCGATTTCGGGTAGGATTCCTACCGAAAATCCTGTCCGTTAACGGGGACAACTCGGGAAAAACTACGCAGAAAGCATTTGTGCCTTTCGTTCGTCATTCCGGCTCCGAAGCTACCTTCCATATTCCTATCCTTAGAATCTCACAGCACTGCAGTTTCCCGCAGGATTCTTTCTCTGTAAGGCAGGGGATATGTACTCCTCTTCTTCAACGCCTTTTTAACACGTTATTATGTGATATTTTATATTCATAATAGTAGGCGCTTTTCCTTTTGTCAAGAAGGTTTTTGGTATTTTATCTTCTTTCTTTTTTCGTCCGGCTTTTTATTTCCATCTTTCAAAAACGATATCTTCATGCTACAATGAGTTGCAGAAATAAAAAGGAGTTACTTTTATGATACAAACATTACATCAGGTAAATACCTATGATGAAGAACTGATTTATAAGGCAATTTGTGCATCCTTTGCAGACCTTGACATTGCCAAGGACATGCGCCCCGGTCTTAAGGTTGTGATTAAACCAAACCTTGTCATGGCCAAAAGTCCCGATTTTCCCGTAACCACACATCCGACCGTCATTAAAGCGGTTGTCCGCTGGTTAAAGGAGCACGATATCACTGACATTACCCTGGCAGAAAGCTCAGGCGGACTTTACAATGCGGAATATATGAACAATGTCTACCGTGTCTGCGGCATGAAGCAGTTAGAAAAAGAATTGAAATTAAACGACGATTTTTCTGCGGGGACGGTTCATTGTCAGGAAGGATTCACCAATCATTCCTTCCACATCATCACACCCATTATAGAAGCAGATTATATCATCAATATTTGTAAGTTAAAAACCCATGCCATGACCGGCTACTCCGGCGGTATCAAGAACCTGTTCGGTACCATTCCCGGCCTTGAAAAGCCGCAAATGCATTATTTATGGCCGGATATCAAAGATTTTTCCCGGATGCTCTTAGAACTGGCAAGAACCGTAAATCCCCAGCTTACGGTAATTGACGCCATCGACGCCATGGAAGGAAACGGACCTACCGGCGGAACCAGCCATCCCCTTCATTTGTTACTGGCGGCCAGGGATTTTTATACCCAGGACTATTTCGCAGCCGGACTTATGGGGCTTAATCCCATGGAAATCGAAATGATTTCCCAGGCGGTAGATGCCGGGCTTATTAAACCGGACGAAATTGAATTAAAGGGCGATCCGATTCCCGAAAATCTCACCCCGTTCCAGGTTCCCGATACGAAAAAGCTGGACTTTTCCTTTGTTCTGCCGGGTCCCTTGGGCAAATGGTTTGCAAAGGTCGCTGCCAAAGTATTAAAGTCCTATCCCCAGTTAAACAAAAGCTTATGTGTGGGCTGCGGCAAATGCGCCGAAAGCTGTCCCGCCCATATTATTCAAATCAAAAACCGGAAAGCCATCTTCAAAAAAAGGGGCTGCATTTCCTGTTTTTGTTGCCAGGAAATGTGCCCCATGAAAGCAATTTCTGTTAAAAAAGCTTTATAGTATTATTTTACTTCAATCACTTCGTAACCGGCGTCAGTCACAACCGCGGTAAGTGCTTCGTCGGTTACGGTATCAGCGCAGATTACTTCTGCGCTTTTTTCTTCTAAACTCATCAAAACGCTTTCCACACCTTCCACTGCTTCTAATACCTTCTGCACTCTGCCTGTACAGTGATTACACATCATTCCTTCAATAATCATTGTCTTTTTCATACTTGTCCTCTTTTCGTCTGTCTGCTTATTTTGTTCTGTGAACACAACTGTTTCCATTTTATCTTCTGTGCATTCTACCGTTTCTGCCGTACCGTTTCCTGCGTGGGACTTAAACTTCCTGAGCCGAAGCGCATTTCCAACCACAAACAAACTGGAAAAGCTCATGGCCGTCGCACCAATCATGGGATTTAGTTTCAGTCCGAATACCGGGTAAAACACACCGGCGGCAAGGGGAATACAGATACTGTTATAAAAGAATGCCCAGAACAGATTTTGTCTGATATTCTTAATTACTGCCTTGCTGAGTAAAATCGCATCAATCACATCCGTCAGCTTGTTTTTCATCAGGACGATATCCGCACTGTCAATGGCAATGTCCGTGCCTGCCGAAATAGCAATTCCCACATCAGCTGCCATAAGAGCCGGCGCATCGTTAATCCCATCTCCGACCATAGCAACCTTTCTGCCCTCTGCCTGCAAACGTCTGATTTCTTTTTCCTTATCATCCGGAAGAACCTCTGCTATCACCCGGTCAATGGCAAGCTTCTTCTGTACGGCACCGGCGGTTCTTTGATTGTCACCGGTCAGCATCACCACATCTATCTTCATGTCCTTAAGCTTCTTAATTGCTTTTACGGAAGAATTCTTTATTTTATCGGCAACTGCAAGGACTGCAAATAGCTCACTTCTTTTCCCTGTCTCTTTGACGCCAAACAAAAGAGGTGTCTTTCCTTCTTCAGACAATTCCACCAGAAGCGCATTCTGTTCTTTCGTCAGAACCACACCTTTTTCCTCTAAGAATTTCACGTTGCCGCTAAAGTATTCTGCCTTCTCATAAACGCATTCCACGCCTTTTCCGAATACTGCCCGAAATCCGGTCACATCAGGAATTTCAAGTCCCGCATCCCCGGCTGCCTTAATCACGGCTTCCGCCAAAGGATGTTCGCTGGGCTTTTCAATTGCAGCCGCAATCTGTAAAATCTCTTCCGTCTTCATATAACCGAAAATATCGGTAAGTACCGGTTTTCCCTCTGTAATGGTTCCGGTTTTATCCAAAACCACGGTATCAATTTCCCCTGCTTTTTGAAGTGCCTCACCGGACTTAATCAAAATACCCTGCTTGGCTCCGGCTCCGGTTCCAACCATAATTGCAACAGGTGTTGCAAGTCCCAAAGCACAAGGGCAGGAAATAACCAAAACGGAAATTGCACACTGCATGGCAATTTCCAAATCCCCTCCCAGTGTCACATGCGCCACAAAAGTTACTAACGCTATCAAAAGAACCGTAGGAACAAATATCCCTGCTATCTTATCTGCCATCTTTGCAATAGGTGCTTTCGAAGCAGAAGCTTCTTCCACCAGACGGATAATATTTGCCAGTGTGGTATCCTCTCCTACCTTTTCAGCCCTGCAAATTAATCTGCCGGCTTTATTCATGGTCGCGGAAATTACCCGATCCCCCGGCTGCTTTTCTACCGGAATACTTTCGCCGGTAATGGCTGACTCATCTACACCGGAAGCTCCTTCCAAAACCACAGCGTCTACAGGAATCATGCTTCCCGGCTTCACCACAAAAACATCATCCTTCTTAAGTTGCATAGTGGGAATTTCAATTTCTTCCCCATCTTTTAATAAAATTGCCGTCTCCGGGGATAAATCCATTAATTTTTCAATGGCCTGTCCTGTTTTTTTCTTGGAGCGTTTTTCTAAATATTTCCCCACGGTAACCAATGTCAAAATCATTCCCGCAGATTCAAAATAAAGCTGCGAAGCATATGCTTTGACTAATTCTGCATCGCCATGCCCCAGACCATATCCTATCCGATAAATTGCAAAACAACCATAAAGAAGCGCAGCGCCGGAACCGATTGCAATCAGGCTGTCCATATTGGGGCTTAAACGGAACAATCTTTGAAATCCCACCTGATAATATTTCCGGTTCAGATAAATAATCGGCAATGTCAGTAAAAACTGGGTAAAGGAAAAAGTCAGCGCATTCTCATTGCCATGAAATACCTTTATAAGCAATTCCGGAACCGGAATATGCAACCAACCTAAAAACATATGATGCATGGTCAGAAGCATCAATAAAACCATGAAAACCGCCGACCACACAAGACGGGCAAGTTCTCCGCTTTCACGTTCCTCTATCCGGGATGCACCGGCCCGGGATGGATCCGTCAGCGACGCTCCTGCCAGGGATGCTCTTGTTTGTGATGCTCCTGCCAACGACGCTCCTGTCTTCGACGCTCCTGCCTGGGATGCATCTTGCTTTTTCGAATAAATTTCCTGCCGCTTTTCCTGATTATCCTGCACCTTTAAGGAAGCGCCGTAGCCGGCCTTTTTTACTGCCGCAATAATCATTTCCGTATTACAACGTTCTTCTTCATAAGAAACCTGCATACTGTTTGTCAGCAGGTTCACGCTCACCGTATTCACTCCCTGCAATTTACTGACCGTCTTTTCTACGTGAGAAGAACAAGCCGAACAGGTCATGCCGGTTACATTATATTTTTCGTGTTTCATATCTACACCACACTTATTCTCTATACTACATTTAAACTATCTTATTCCCTATCTGAAACGCCGGACATTTTCCTGCCGTTTAGCACCGCTTCATACAACGTCCCGTCAGCATGATAGCACAGTTTCAGGGAAAAGAACGGTTCCCCTTTATCTAAAAGTTCAAAGAAAATAAGGTCACCCTTCCAAAGTTCCAGATTGTTCAAATCTGCCTTGGGCACCCATTCCAGCTTTCCTTCATCACATTCTTTTAACTGCCCTTCAAATCCGTCTGCCGTGTAAAGGCACATATACTCCGTAGGATAATCCCCGCAAATAAAAGTTACAATTCCGCGGAACCGATAGGACGTAAGGGTAAGTCCCGTTTCCTCCTTCACCTCACGCAAAAGACAGTCCTCCGGGCTTTCGCCCTCTTCAAAGTGTCCGCCGATTCCAATCCATTTATCCTTGTTAATATCATTTTTCTTGGAAATTCTGTGAAGCATCAGATACTTGTCGTCTTTTTCTATATAACATAAAGTTGTAAGTCTGCTCTTTTCCATAAATCACGCTACCCTGTCTGTCTATCAGTCACACCCACCGGACGAATGCACCCTATCTGCCCGCCGATATCCGTGGTTTTATCACCTTTATCTGCTGTAACCCACAATTAACAACTCTACGCTTAACGTATCGTTCATCCTGCCGGTTTTAATGTCTTCTTCGGCTTGTACACAGGCCTCCACGGCACTTCGCAGTTCCTCCGGCGAAAATCGTCCCGCCTGAACCACATACTTTTTGATGGCAAAAGGTGGTATCCCCACTCTCTCAGCAACTGCCCTGTCGGCAAAACCTTTTTTATGCAAATCCTTCACCTGCAAAAGCTGGTTAAAATGCTTGGCAATCAAAAACAAAATCCGCATGGGCGGCTCCTTTAATGCAAGCAAATCATAATAAAGCGCCAGCGCCTTCTCCTGCTGTTTATCCGCAATGGCACCAATCATATCAAAAATATGTCCGCTAATCTGCTTGGTACAGATTTCATCAATATCTTCCCGTTCAATAACGTCCTTTTCCAGCACATAACAGAACAGTTTCTCTGTTTCCTTCCGGATATTCTCCATGTCCGTACCGGTCTTTTCCAGCAGATAGCGCAAATTGTTCTGGGAAATATTCTTGCCTTCCTTCTTCATCATACCCAGAATCCACCTGGTCAGGGTTGCTTCATCCTGGGTCGTAAATTCCACGATACAGCCCCCGGCTTTCACTGTTTTATACAACTTGCTTCTTTTATCAATTTCCGGCTCCACAAACACAAAATACGTACTTTCGGCACGCTCCTCCAGATAGTCCGCAAGCTGCTCCCCACCGGATTTAAAAAGCTGGGTATTTTCCATTACAATCAGCCTTCGCTCCGCAAAAAAAGGCAACGTTTCAGCCTGGTCTATAACTTCACCAACGGAGATATTCTTCCCCTCATAATAGTGATAATTCATGGTGTCATCGCCCACAATTGCATTTTTCAACCGGTCTCTGTACTGCCTGCGCAGATAGGCTTCCTCACCGCAAAGCAGATAAATTCCTTGCAATTTTCCTGTTTTGATGTCTTCATTTAACCGCTGCATACGTTCTTCCTTTCCTTCGGGTTACCACAATTATTTTACCACAGCGGGGATAATAATTAAATATTTTCAAAGAAAAATGTCTGTAGAAATCTGTACAAATGCCGGACTGAAAAATCTTCAAGTTTCCTGTTCTTTTTTATATGCCCTCCGACTCATCTTTGTTTTTATCATTTTGGTCGGAACTAATATACGCCTTTTCCCGACCTAATCTCCTTCGCATATTTCCAGTCGGGTAGTGTGCTCTCTCACTTTCCGACCAAACCACAAATTTATGCAATTCCGTCTGTATTTATTTCTCACTGTATCCGACTTACGTGCTACTTTCTGTCCCTTAGACGGATTTCCTAATTTCACTTTCCCGACTGCATTAATACTTTATAAATTCTAATCGGATAAAATCGTCTTTATGCCCCGACCAACCCAAAATAATTTCACATCAATCGGTTATGTTGTCTTTTCTTCAACTTCTTCAATAAAAACCGAATTTCTTCCAAAGTCATTAGAATATTACAAACCGCCCCTTTTATGTTATGAAGTCCTCCCCTTTTACATCAAAAGATCACAACATACATATGGCCCGTAACATTCCATCCAACATTTTTGTATTTAATGGATTCCGACCGGTTTCACAAGTAATTAACAAATTTTCTCCAAGAAATATTCCGTTTTCACCATACAAATTCAACTTACGCATAGTTGATTCTAAATATTTATCTTCATCCAATAGTCCAAAATGCTCCAAATATACTTCCTTTCGCTCCGGCATTATTAATATTGTAAAATCAGGGTATACCCGAATGCCGTTAGATAACGTGATTGGATATTCATAGCGATAGGGAATTCCCATTGCATAGAGCTTGTCTGCAATAATCTTCTCTGACTTTGATCGTACACGTTCTCCTTTTTCTGTTATAATACTGCCCAGTTCCTCATCAAAATCTTTCCCTTGATACTTCACTGCCAACCATTGATTAACATAATCTTCATCGGATAAAATAATCGGTGATACCAACTCCCTCCGATACGGATTCAACCTATCATAAACATTTTCCGGCTTCATACAAGCATATCTCCCCAAAAAATCTTCGATTAAAGAAATACGTCTTTCTATACTTCCCATCAATTGCCTATCATAATCTCTTTGTGCAATAGCTATAGCCTGCTCAAAATCCTTTTTCTTAATGTATTTCCCATTTCCTTTACGTACGCCCTCTTGCTTATAATAGTATTCAGGTTTTGCATGACTATTTGAAATTCGCAAATTTCCTTTTGGTGCTTTTTTTAAGCTCTCTTTCACTTCCTTCTCTATTTTGTAGAGTATATTCAATTCTTTTCTCAACTCATGTTCTATTCTAAACATTCACCTCATCCTCTCCTGTTCTTTCTTTGATATTTGTTCCGACTCATTTTTATCATTTTTATTTTGGTCGGGACAAATACTCTCCTTTTCCCGACCAAATCTCCTTCGCATATTTCCAGTCGGGAACTCTTTTACTATATTGCCCGACTCTAACATAAATTTGTGTTCATAGGTCGGAGTTTGTTTCTCACCTTATCCGACTTACATTCTATTTCCCACTACTTAGTCTGCTATAAATACCGTTAGTTCCCGACCAAACAAAAACTATTTTATTATCAGTCTGAAATTCGACTATTTCCCCAATAAGAAACCGATATCCTTTCCCCCGAAGTCATTTCTACTTTAACGGCGCCGCATTCAGCCGTTGAAAACACCTCACATCCCGCTTCTGAAAGCCGCGAAAGTGTTTCCCTATGCGGGTGTCCGTAGGGGTTGTTCTTTCCACAGGAAATCACTGCATAACGGGGTGTTATCAGCTCAAGCAACTCTTCTCCGGTTGCATTTCCGGACCCATGGTGGGATACTTTCAATAATGTCATGGGCGTATGCGACACTTCCGACGTTTGTGATACTCCCGGTGTATGCGGCACTCCCGGCGTATGCGGCACTCCCGGCGTATGCGGCACTTCCGACGCTTGCGGCACTCCCGGCGTATGAGGCGCATCTGCAACTTGTGTTTCCGCCGACGGGTGCAAATGCATCCGCCCGTCTGCTTCTTTCAAATAGGCAACCAATCTCCGTTCTCCTTCACCTTCCACATCCCCGGTCAGCAGCACGCGGAATTCTCCACTCTCCAATAAAAGCACCATGGATTTTTCATTCTCACCGGACGCCGCAAAATCCTTATCCGGATGCAGGCAAAGCAAAGTCATTCCGCCATCCTGCAAAACATCTCCTGCTGCCAAATAACCTATCTTCATATCCAGTGATAAAGCCCTATTCACAATTTCAGCAAACAAGCTATCCTGCTTTACAGTATCCTCTTCAAACACAGAAGCCAGATAAATCGTGTTTATCTGTAAATTGCCGGCATCACATTCTTCCAACAAAGAAAGGAGCCCATTACAATGGTCGCTGTCCGGATGCGTAATAAAAACCGCCTCCAGCTCCCGGATCCCCTTATACTTCAAATAGGGTAAAATACGGTATTCTCCCACCCCGGATACGCTAAGACTTCCACCATCCACCAAATAATCAAATCCGTTTTCCGAATGAATATGAATGCAATCTCCCTGTCCCACGTCCAAAAAAGTAACCTCTGCCGGACCTTTTCCGTGAACACATAAAAGTAAAACGCCCGACAGCAGGATTCCCCACTTTTTCTTTAAAGAAAGATGCTCCCTGAAAACTACCACCGCAACAAGCAGAAGCAAATACACAACCACCTTCCACCAGGGCGGTCTTCCGATTGTCAGCAAATGTCCGGGAAGCCATGAAAACAACCGGCACAACGATTCATACACAGCCAGAATTCCCGTCACCATGGCTCCGGTTGCCTTTTCTGCCAGCGCTACAGCACCGCCAATGAAGGTCCACAGAGAAAATAAGCGACCTTCCATTAGCACTTCCTTTATCAATCCCTGCAAAAGAATCACGATTCCCCCGGGCAAAAGCAGGCCCATAAGCGGTATTATCAGCAGATTCAAAAAAGTACTGTAAAGCGGCAGCTGATAAAAAAAACAAAGTTGCAATGGTAAACAGGATAACGTAAGTGAAAGTCCCGAGAGAACTTTAAGCTTGATTCCCTCCGGTTGCCGTTCCCTGTATTCTCCTGTTTTTTGATTCTTTGTGGCACTTGTCATGGCGGGAACTACCAGGGCAAGTGCAAAAATACACCCAAAAGAAAATAAAAAGCCACTATGCTGCAGATATAACGGCTGGCTTAATACAATTCCCACTGCCGCAACGCAGGCCGCTGTCAACAAATCATATGTCCGTTTAAAAAATTCCGCCATCATATGAAGTCCGAACATAACAAGGGCCCGCAACGCCGAAACAGAGAATCCGGTCATACAAACATACAAAAACATCACCCATAGCGCAGCTACCGTTCCTGCCGCAGGTGCTACTCCAAGGCGCTTTAACAGCTTGTAAAGTCCCATGCCCAATAACGAAATGTGCAACCCCGAAATAGCCAGTATATGAGCGATTCCGTTTTGCTGATACAGTTCCTTTATTTCTGCATCGGCGCCCCTCTTTTGTCCCAAAAGCATCGTCTTCATCACAGAAGCATCTTGGGGTAAAAGAGCAGCATCAAAAAATCCTGCACACTTATTTTGCAGAACAAAAAGAAACTCCCTTATCCGATTGTAATTGGTTGATTTTAGTTGGATTTTGGTTTGATTTAACTGAAAAGAAATTTTTAAGATTTGATAATAAGATGCGGCATCGAACTGCCCCGGATTGGTGGCTTTTTGAAATGTTTTCAGATAGCCCTTTGCCTTGACGGCACTACCGATTTCCGGTACACTCTCGCCCGCTTCCAAATAACACAAAACTGTCTGCTTTCCCATGTTTTCAGGAAGATTCTGCTCCGCTAACAGCAAAGAATCTTCCGACGAAACGGCAATGCCATACGCTCCATAAGCGGCAATGCCATGCGCTCCATAAGCGGCAATGCCATGCTCTCCATAAGCGGCAGTTCCATACTCCCCATAAACGGCAGTATCATACTCCACATAAATGGCTGTCTGCGCCCTTCCGTCCCTCTCGTACTGCTCCTTTTGCCGGACAATGCCCGTTATGGTAACGGGCTTTCCTTCCCACAAACCGTAGTCGGGATAAGCCCGGTCTCCAAATAGCGTACCCAGGTACAAAAACACAAGAATCAGCAGGCAGCCGCACGCTAATGGGCGTCGCTTCATGCATGCTCCTTTCCTGATTCATATATCGTAGTAACTAATTTTCTGTATTAAATATTTACTGTATCAACAGATTTTCTGTATTAATAAAATTCACTGTAATTGATTAAATCCAGATTCCTTTCAAATGTGGTGGACAAGCTGATGCTCTCCTGATAATTAATATTAGTCTCACCATTTACCAGAATCTGTACTTTATTTACGTTTCCAAGCTCTACCAGGGAATTGGTGATGGCATAAATCGTCACCTCCGGCATCACCTGATAGGACTGGTTTAAGAAAACCTCATTCAAGTTTACATAACATATTCCGTCACGGATGTTTACACTGATTACCTTGGTATTTCCGTTCATAACCGGATGCACATTACTCACCCCGATATCATCTACCTTAGGTCCTGCAATGATTTCTTCCACCACCTGTCTTTCTACGGAAAAGTTACTGTTATAGACTACATTTCTGTTGATGGAAGTCAGTCCCGTGCCTTCTTCATTGGCAAAATAAAGCTTCAGCTTCACTTTTTCATAGGTACTGATTTCTTTTCCTGCATTATCAATGAAACTATCCCCCCGCATCATGCCCACAACAGCACCGGAGGCATCCGTAAGGGGCTCTCCCATTACGGTAAAGGAAATATGATTCACACTCTCTATCTGGGACAAAGTCCTGACAATAGCGGCCCTTGTGAGAATTTCTCCCAGCACTTCCTGGTTTTTATATGCTTCATCAAAGTCCAGCCACAAACGGCCCTCTGACATCTGACTGGAATTCAACCTAAACTCTCCTGCAAGCGGCGGATAAAACTCAAACTTGGCAGGTACCTTTGCAAGCTCTGCAAGCAGCTCAATCAGTACCTCTTCGTTAGACTCCGTAGCGGTTTTATATTCATAAGACGTAACAGCTGTTTTGTCTTTGTTTACATAATAAATCTGATAAGTCGTTGTTCCTGCTTCTTCCTTGTCCTTCCCACAGGCGGTAAGCCCCAGTAGCAAAAACAAAAAGAGGGAACATAATAGGCCTTTATATAATTTCATACGGCAAACTCCTTTGTCCGGCAAACAGTTTTCACTGTAATTTTTAAGACGCAATATAGGTCAGCGGGAATTTCACGAGGAATGTGGTTCCTTCTCCCACGGTACTTTCTACCTTAATGGTACCCTTATGAAGCTGTACCGCGTTTTTGGTAATGGCAAGGCCCAAGCCGGTTCCGCCGATTTCCCTGGAGTGGGACTTATCCACACGATAAAATCTCTCATAAATACGTGCAAGAGAATCCTCCGGAATACCGATTCCCGTATCGGCAACTTCGATGGTAAAGTATTGATGGTCTGCATCTAAGGTAACGGTCACCTTGCCCTGCTCGGTATTATACTTAATGGCATTTTCAATTAAGTTACTCAAAATCAGGGACATCTTCACTTCATCTACTTCCGCTACAATTTCCCTGGTACTGACAAGTAAAAGCTCAACATTACTTTTACGGGCAATGGGACGCAGTCTTTTTAAAATAATCTCCGCCAGCTGATTCATGTCCACTGCCGTAATATTCAGGCTGGTGGCCGCCTTGTCCATCTTCACAAGTGCAAGGAGGTCATTGATAATCTTATCCTCCCTTTCAATTTCCTGGGCAATATCCACCATAAATTCCTGATACAATTCTACCGGTACATCCTTTTGGGCAATCAGGGAATCCGCAAGCACTTTAACGGAAGTAATGGGCGTCTTTAATTCATGGGAGACATTTGCCACAAACTCCTGCCTGGAATTGTCCAAAACTCTCATTCTCTTAAGCAAACTGTTAAACGCATCTACGATATTTTCCGTTTCAATATAGTCAGAAACAGAAATTGCTTCATCCGTGTGTCCTTCTTTTACTTCACTGATGGCTTTGGATACTTTATCAAAAGGCGCAATCAAAAAATTAGCCAATCCCATAGACAGAATAAATATCACGGCAAACATGATAATTTCCATAATCAGGGCTTTTCTGCTCAAAATATCCATGGTGGCGGTAATAACATCCGTCGACACACTGGTTAACATAACTCCTCTGATAAGTTCTGTTCCTTCCGGCATGGTTTCCGTGGCCATCTGGCTGGAAACCGTTTCAATAATGGGCGTGGTAATCTCAATAAAGCCGTTGGTTTTGTCATAGTTGGCAATGGGGCTTCCCTTAAAACACTTGATTACTTCCTCGGAAATAATCGTTTTCCCTTCAATGATACCGTAAGTATCCTTCATCACCTTCAGGTTCCCGTTTACAATCAGCACACGGCCGTTATACAGGTTGGAGAGCTGTTCTAATTCCGCGTTAATCACAGCAGATGAGGTATCCTGCAAATAATTATAGGTTATCAGATGATTTGCAATAATCTTTAGCTGTTTCTGGACATCGGAACGTCTGACATCCACCGCACGGTTCTCGTAATTATCCAAAATTCCCGCACGGATGATAAACACCGGGATGATACCCACCAAAAAGATAATGATAAAAAGGCGGACCTTTAAGCTCCGCCATATTCTTATATTTTTCATGAAATTTTTCAATTTATCAGCCATAACAGCTCCTATGCAAAATAATAGCCTACGCCCCACTTGGTATGTACATACTTCGGCTCACTGGGCTTTTCTTCAATCTTTTCACGGAGTCTTCTGATGTGGACATCCACGGTTCTTACATCCCCGGGATAATCTGCGCCCCATACCGTTTTTAACAAAGTTTCCCTGCTGTAAACCTTATTGGGATTTAAAATCAACAATTCCAACAATTCAAATTCCTTGGCAGTTAAATTAATTTCACGGTCTTTAATGTAAACTCTTCTTCCTTCACAATCCAGACGCATATCGCCGCTTTCGATGGTTTTGGTTTTTTCTTTTTTCTTGGGTGCGGTACGGCGCATAATTGCCTTGATACGGGCCTTTACCTCAAGAATATTAAAAGGCTTCGTAATGTAATCGTCTGCACCATACTCTAAGCCCAGGATTTTGTCCATATCGTCCCCTTTGGCCGTCAACATGACAATCGGAACCGCGGAGAACTCTCTCGCCTGCTGACACACTTCAAAACCGGTTAATTTCGGCAGCATTACATCCAGCAGAATGATATCGTATTCATTTTCTTTTATTTTTTGAAGTGCTTCTTCTCCGTCATAAGCACAATCTACTTCCATCCCATCCTGTTCCAAACTGAAACGGATTCCTTTTACAATTAATTTTTCGTCATCAACGACTAATACACGCTTTCCCATTTTTCCTCACATTCCGTAGTCCCGGCATGCCTTTCTGCTTCCTTCTAATGATGTCAACCGGCCGTCAGCCTACCGTTATCTTATCCTTTAATTTCACAAACATTCCTTCTTTGATGCCCGTGACATTCATAATCTCCTCAATCTGCTTATAGCCTCCGTTTTGATTCCTATAAGCAATAATGCTTTGAGCCCGCTCCTTCCCGATTCCCGGCAAAGAACAAAGTGCCTCCTCCGTAGCCGTATTTAAATTAATCAGTCCGCCATCCTGCCCCGCTGCCGTGGCCACGCTGCCGTCCGTTACTGCTTTTGAAGCCGCACCGCCGTCTGACATATCTCTCGCCTGTCTGATAAACTGCTCCGCACCTGCATGTTCCTGCCGTGCTTTGCCAGCCTGCGCCACCGTAGGTATGGTAATTTGCATACCATCTGTCAGTTTCTGCGCCTGATTTAAATACTGGCTGTCTGCCTCTTCCAAAAAACCGCCGGCCATCTCCACTGCATGGCAAAGCCGGTCCCCGTCCTTTAGTTCATAAACGCCCGGATTTACTACAGCACCGCAAATATGTACCAGCAAAGGCTCAGGGATATTTTCCGGTTCCTCCGTCAGTACCTGAAGCGAAGCTTCCGTAGGCGCAGGCTCCGTAAACCCGCCTGCTGCTCCCAATTCTGCCACGTCTTCATCTGCTGCTCCCTGCTCTGTCAAGTCTGCATCTGCCTCTCCCGGCTCCTGTGCTTCCATCTCTTTTAACTGCTCCATCGGAGACTGCTGCTGCAAAAGCAACTGTCCATCCATGGAGGATTCTTGCGTCAAAAGCGGAACCTGCACAAGGCCGTCCTTCTTTTGACAGCCAAAAAATATACAGACAAGGACTGCCGGTATACCCACTAATACTTTATATAAGAATTTCGTACGATTCATCGTCGCTCCTTTCTGCCTGCACGCAGAAAGCCCCATACAACGACTGTTTTTATTGTATGACAATTTGAAGGGTTTATCAAGGACATTTCACTATTTCCATTTAAAAATAATTATGCCGGCAACTGCTACTGCCATACCCAAAATTTTCCGTCCGCTTAAGGGTTGTTTTTCCACGCCGAACAGTCCGGTCACTTCCAGTAAATACGCTACAATCAACTGGGAAATCACAATAATCATAACCGCTTTTGCCGGCCCTAACATTTCCATACTTTTGATTACGGTATACGTAATAAAAGCACCGAACGCACCTCCAAGAAGCATATATTTCGGCTCCACACGGAACACGGAAAGAAGGGGGCTTCTTTCACTAATAAACCATGCTATTATGCACACTGCAAATGCGGAAAGCTGTACAAACGCACTGGCCGCCCAAATCCCCGATGCCTTGGTAACCTGCGTATTAAACACGCCCTGAATACTCATAAGAGCCCCTGATAAAAGAGCAATAAAAAAACCAATCATAGCGTACCTCCTATCTTAATGATAATTTACCCGCATGATTGGTCTTTTATTCCTAGTTTTCTTCTTCCGGTTCTTCTTTCTTTTGTACTTCACGGATATACTCTTCCGTAAATTCCCGACCGGTAATCTGCTGCATAATCTGCTCAGATAACTCTTTTAATTTCTTATTGGCATCCGCGCCATCCCAAATCTGTGAAAATGCAACTTCAAGCTGCACCCAGAAATTACTGGTTTCTATCATCTTGGGCATGGATATGGAATTTTCATATTCCCCGGCAAATACGGATAAAGCTTCACTGCCGTAATCCACTCCCTTGGCGGCAGATACTTTTCCTGTTCTGTCGTATAAAATATCATTGTATTCGGATGTCAAAAATCTTGCAAAATCATTTGCAATTTCCTGATTCTGTCCATAACCGTTAACGGCTACACAGCCTGTCACGGATAAGGATCTTGACTTAATTTCATCGTTTATATGGGGTGTTTGCAACACACCGTAATCATAGACAAAGCTTCCGTCCTCTTTAGCTGCTTCCAGCTTAGCAACCGCATCTGTGGTTACCACCGTAAAAATAATTTTTCCGGTCATGAATTCTTCCAGTACTTTGTCATAATCAATTTCGCTGGTATCAATGGAAAAGAACTGATGCAGCTCCTCATAGGCTCTTAAGCTGGCAATTGCATCTTCATTGTAAATGTCAATCTGCTCTACATCCCAGCCGGCTTCACCGCCCATATTAATGGTATCTCCCACGAAGAAATAATTATAAAAAATATCGGTTACATCCCAGCGGAAAATGGACTCTACCTGCTCAGGCGCGTCATATTCATCTGCCAGAGTCTTAATATTTTCAATGGTAGCAGGCAACATCTGCTTCATTCTGGTTTCTATTGCTAACTTTTGCGCTTCGGTAAGTTCTTCTTCTGCTTCCGCGGCCCCGTTATCTACCGGTAAATCAGGCATTCCCTCATCTTGTCCGCCGCCACTTTCAGAGGCTGTCTCCTCTGTACCGTTTCCTGCAGTATCCGCTTCTTGCGCAGCTTGGCCTTCCGGTCCGTTTTCTTCCAGTGCTTCTTCTGCTGCAAGTGCCTGGGCCACATCTTCCTCTGCTTCTATCCTTTTCTTCGCCATATCTTCCAGATAGGTTTTGTTATAAAGCAGACAGCTGGTTTCAAAGTAAAAAGGATACCCGATTAATTTGTCCTTATAGGAAACAGCCTGCAAACCGGTTCCCATATAAAGCGTCTCCATATCGGTTCCTTCGCCCGGATTTACAGGTGCTGCAAGCCCTGCCAGATACGCCTTTTCCAAAGAGTCATGACTTACTACATACAAATCCGGGGAATTGATTTCCACCGACATTTTGTTGATGTTTTCTAAGTATTCCAATCCTGATTCCAAAACCGGAACGATTCTCACATCATGATTTTCACTATAGGTTACAGCTGCACCGCTGATATAAGGAGTCAGTGCATCATCGGTGTACCAGATGTACAGCGTTTCCTTTCCGTTTACCACAAGCGGCGCTTCACCATTTTGATTATTTTGATTCTGTAATTCTTTGCCTGATATGGCTATCGCAAATACAATTCCCAGCAAAAGCACGAGAACCGTAATTGCACTCAGTCGTTTTTTCAGACTCATTACTGTAAACACTCCTTTAAGATGGAAATCATTTCATCTACATTTTCTTTGGAAATCACAAGGGGCGGCACAAAACGGATAATATCTGTTCCTGCATTAATCAGAATCAGACCGTTTTCCAGGGCTTTTGCAATAATCTCACCTACCGGCTTACTAAATACCAGTCCCTGCATCAGGCCTGCGCCTCTTCTGGTTTCAATACAGTCATATTCTGCCACCAGTTCATCCAGTTTTTCTTCCAGATAAGGTGCTACTTCCTTTACATTTTCAAGAACCTTATCTTCCTCGAAAATATCAAGTACCACATCAATTGCTGCTGCAGCAAGGGGATTTCCGCCGTAAGTGGTACCATGGTCCCCGCTTGCTAAGGAGTTCTGTCCCACCTTCTCCGTCATCATAAATGCACCCACCGGCACACCGCAGCCAAGGGCTTTTGCTGTCGTCATGATATCCGGCTTAATGCCGTATTTCTGCCAAGCGTACATGGTACCGGTACGGCCCATACCACACTGGATTTCATCCAAAATAAGGAGAATATCTTTTTCTTCACAAAGGGCTTTTACATGCTTCATGAATTCTTCCGTCGCAGGATAAATACCGCCCTCTCCCTGCACGGTTTCAAACAGAATTGCGCAGGTTTTGTCAGTTACATTGGCAAGTACACTTTCAAAATCATTCATCTTTGCAAAACGGATATTACCGATCATGGGCTGGAATGCTTCCCTGTACTTGGGATTTCCTGTTACGGAAAGTGCACCCATGGTTCTGCCGTGGAAGGAATGCTCCATGGCAATGATTTCATGGTCGGTTTGTCCATCCTTCAGATAAGCATATTTTCTTGCTGCTTTGATGGCGCCTTCTACCGCTTCCGCACCGCTGTTGGTAAAGAAGATTCTATCCATACCGGATACCTTCTTCATTTTCTTGGCAGCTTCGATGGCCGGAACATTGTAATAATAATTGGACGTATGGATTAATTTATCAATCTGTGCTTTCAGGGCATCATTGTACTTCCGGTTATTATAACCAAGTGCAAATACCGCTATTCCCGCACAAAAGTCCAAATATTTCTTGCCGTTAATGTCGTATAAATAGACACCGTCTCCTTTATCAAGCACAACCTGATAACGGTTATAGGTATGTAAAAGGGCTGCCTCTGCCTCTTCAATGTACTGCTTCATCATATCCATTTTGATTGCCTTCTTTCTTGTCACTCGCCCATAGCATGCTTATCTTCATCGGAAATAATTGCTGTTCCCACACCTTCATTGGTGAAGATTTCAAGGAGCAGGCAATGAGGAATTCTTCCGTCTAAGATATGTACTCTGTTTACACCGTTTTTAATTGCGGAAGTACAGTTATTTAACTTCGGAAGCATACCACCGCCGATAAATCCTTCTTCAATCAGGGCATCTGCTTCGGATGCTGTAATTCTGGAAATAAAGGATGACTTGTCATTAATATCCTTATAAAGACCTTCGATATCTGTCAGGAATACCAACTTGTCAGCGCCTACTGCCTTGGCAATGGCACAAGCTGCATCATCCGCATTGATATTGTAGGTCTGGCATTCATTATCAAGACCGATGGGTGCAACGATGGGTAAATAATCATTTTCCAAAAGATCATAAAGAATCTTGGCATTTACCGTCTTTACGTCGCCTACAAAACCGATATCCTGGCCGTTTGAATATTTCTTCTCAACATTCAGAAGTTTGCCGTCTTTGCCGCTGATACCGACAGCTTTCACGCCAAGTTCTTCCACCATGGTTACAAGACTCTTATTTACTTTGTTTAAAACCATTTCTGCAATTTCCATGGTTTCTTCATCGGTGACACGAAGTCCGTTGATAAACTGTGCTTCTTTGCCTACCTTCCCGACCCAGCGGCTGATTTCCTTACCGCCGCCATGCACGATAATAGGCTTAAAGCCAACCAGCTTAAGAAGAGTAACGTCCTTAATTACGTTTTTCTGCAGTTCTTCGTTGCTCATGACACTGCCGCCGTATTTCACAACGATAATTTTACGGTTAAACTGCTGTATGTAAGGAAGTGCTTCAAT
>JAFZDQ010000043.1 GCA_017561085.1 Lachnospiraceae bacterium | reverse complement strand
GGCGAAATCTGTTTCCTACCCGCAATTTCAAGGAGCTGCTCCTCCACTTCCCGGGCGCTGATTCCTCCTGCCAGACCACGGTCTGTCAATTTAGGATAAATATATTCCACATCCAAATGATTGATAAATGCCGCATGATATGCTGCCTTGTGACAATTCCGCGCCATAATTAAGATTTTTCCGCGATGTGCAACCGCGGATACGGCACTTAAAATACCACAAGTACTTCCGTTTATCAAAAAGTAGGTTTCTTCAGAACCATAAAGACTTGCTGCCCTCTTTTGTGCTTCCAGCAAAATCTCCTCCGGCTGATGCAGGTTGTCAAAGCCGTCGATTTCCGTAATATCCACTTCATATAAAGCGCGCAAAGGGCCGCTTTCCGGACTTCTTTTGTGCCCGGGCATATGAAAGGGGTAAGCATCACCGGCCGTATATTCAGTTAATTGTCCGATTAAATCTTTACTCATTCTATGCATCCCGCTAATTGAATACTACCGTAACAATTCATTGTAACATAAAAAGACCTTTCCCACAACAAAACACGGACATGATATCGATTGGGGTATCATGTCCGTAACAAATTCTATAATAAGTGAGCTCTTAAATACTCTCCGCTCTGGGCACAAAGATAAGCAGGTGCCACATCAAATACGGTTTTGCAACCCTTCATACCTTCTTTGTTCATGCGGTATGCCGCTCTGGCATAAGCAACAAGTACGCTGGCGGTGAATTCCGGATTGGAATCTAACTTCAGGCTGTATTCCACAATGTGTGTATTTTCATTGTTCCAGCCTGTTTTGCCGCTGCGGATGACAAAACCGCCGTGGGGAATTCCGCTGTGGTTCTTCACTAATTCTTCCTGGGAAATAAAGTTTACGGTAGTATCATAATCCGCAAAATAATTGGGCATTTCTTTGATTTCTTTTTCGATCCGGGCAAGGTCTGCACCTTCCTTCGCCACTACGAAGCACTCTCTGGTATGTTTCTGACGGGTGGTAAGCTCCGGTGTCTCTCCTGCTCTCACCTGCGCCAGTGCTTCCGGTACGGGAATGGTGTACTGCTTTGCGTCAGCCACGCCTTCAATACGGCGGATGGCATCGGAGTGTCCCTGGCTTACGCCCTTACCCCAGAAGGTATAATCGCATCCCATGGGAAGAATTGCATTTCCGTAAACCCTGTTTAAAGAGAACATACCGGGGTCCCAGCCTACGGAGATAATGCCGACTTTGCCGGACTGCTGTGCATTTGCATCTACATTTGCAAAATGCTCAGGGATTCTTGCATGGGTATCAAAGCTGTCAATTACGTTAAAATATTTCACATATTCGGGTGTCTGGACGGGCAAATCGGTTGCACTGCCTCCACAGATTACCAGCACATCAATTTCGTCCTTCATGGTTAAAATATCATCAATAGAATATACTTTGGCGGATTCGGTGAGGATTTTCACACTTTCCGGTGCACGTCTGGTAAAGACTGCCTTTAACTCCATGTCCTCATTTTGTTTCACGGCACATTCCACACCTCTGCCAAGATTTCCGTATCCTAAAATTCCTACACGTATACTCATAATCACTCTTCCTTTCCAAAAGTAGTTCTGTTTAGGAACACTATAGCGCAACAAGTTTGTTTTGTCAACACTTTAAGTATTTCCCTTGAAGGAAAAAAGAATCCCGCGAGGAGATTCCATACTCTCACGGGACTTTTATTCTTGAAATAATTCCGTTGATAAATATCGGTCACCGGAATCAGGCAATAATACAACGATGGTCTTTCCTGCATTTTCTTCTCTGTTTGCAAGGATTTCCGCCGCCTTCAAAGCTGCTCCCGATGAAATGCCCACCAAAATTCCTTCGGTTTTGGCAAAAAGTCTTCCGAAGGTAAGGGCATCTTCATCCGCAATCGGCATCACTTCATCTATCACATCCATATCCAAAATAACAGGCTTGAAACCGGCTCCGATTCCCTGAATTTTGTGGGCTCCTGCTTTCCCCTGTGATAAAAAGGGACTTCCTGCCGGCTCTACCGCCACGATTTTGATATTTGGATTTTTCTCTTTTAAATAGGCTCCGATACCGGTAATTGTACCGCCGGTGCCTGCTCCCGCTACAAAAATATCAACTGCTCCGTCTGTCTGTTCCCAGATTTCGGGACCGGTGGTTTGCCTGTGAATCTCCGGATTGGCGGGGTTTTCAAACTGACCCAGAATAACCGCTCCGGGAATTTCTTCCTTCAGCGCTTCTGCCTTTGCAATGGCGCCGGACATACCCTTCGCACCTTCCGTAAGCACAAGCTCTGCGCCATAAGCGCGAAGCAGGGTTCTGCGTTCCTCACTCATGGTATCGGGAAGTGTCAAAATGGCGCGATAGCCTTTCGCTGTTGCTACCGCTGCGATACCGATACCGGTATTTCCGCTGGTAGGCTCAATGATGGTTGCGCCCGGCTTTAAAATTCCTTTTTCCTCCGCATCCGCAATCATAGCAAAGGCTGCCCGGTCTTTCACGGACCCGGTAGGGTTTAAATACTCCAGTTTCGTCAATATGGTTGCTTGATTTACACCTGCTTTCCCTGCAAAACGGTCTGCTTTTAACAGCGGTGTATTTCCGATTAATTCGATGGCACTTTCTACAATTTTACGCATCCGAAGCTCTCCTTGCCCATTCTGCCCGGTTCTGTCACCGGACTTTTTGATATCCTTTTATGATACACTATTCCCAAATAATACTCTTCTATGCCATTTCCGCACCGGATTTAATCTTTTTAATCCATTTACCGCTTCGAAGACGGATGACACACCAGATGGCCTTTAATACCTGATCAATCTTTAAGAAGAAATAAATCCAAAACGCAGGTAAATGAAGCACCAGACCTGCCAAAATACCAAGAGGCAAGGATGCCACCCACAAGAAGATATTGTCTGCGGCCATCAGGATTTTGGTATCGCCGCCGCCTCGTAAAACGCCCTTGGTCATAATACTGTTGGTCGCCTGGAATACCACGATAATACTGATGGAAACCATCAGCTGCCACGCAATTTCCTGTGTCTGGGGAGATAAATTATAAGCGCTTATCATAGGTCCGCTAATCAGCATAATAATACCCGCCGCAATCAGACCAAACAAAATACCGATGCCCAGGAAGGCATAGCCCTGACGGTGTGCTTTTTCCCGGTCTCCTTCACCCAAGGTGTAGCCGGTAACAATGGCTCCCGCCTGGGAAAAGCCCTGAATCATTACGGAGCTGAGCTGCTGGGTTACCGTCGTAACCGCGTTTGCCGCCACAAAGTTTTCGCCCAGTCTTCCGATTACCATGGCCACGGAATTGTTTCCCAGTGCCAGGATACCGTCACTAATCAGTACCGGAATACTGATACGGATATATTCCTTCCACAGCTTGCCCACCGGCGCAAACAAATCCTTGATGCGGTAGCTGATTTCCTTATCCTTAAATAAAAGATAGCCGCAAATCACGGAGAACTCGAAAATTCTGGCAACCAGCGTTCCTACCGCCGCACCCGCAACTTCCATTCTGGGGGCGCCGCATTTACCGAAGATGAATATGTAATTGGCACCCACATTAATGAAGAATGCCGCTATTGATGTATAAAGAGGAATCTTTACCTGTCCCACGTTTCTAAGTACAATGGTACAGGTCAGGGATAATCCCAAAAGGAAATACGTAATCACGGAATATTCCAAATAAATTGCACCGTTTGCAATAATGTTTTCTTCCGTGGTATATATCATCATAATCTGTCTTGGCAAAAAAATCGTCGCCACGCAAAACAGTGTGGACATGGCCAGACAAAGCCTAAGCATAATAGTCACGGTTTTTTTCAGGGAATCATTGTCCTTCATTCCATAGTAGCGGGCTACCAGTACCGATGCCCCCATTCCGATTCCCATACAAAAGATATGAAAAATACTGATAAAGGAGTTCGCCAAAGATACCGCCGAAAGCTGGGTTTCCCCTACCTTTCCGATCATGATGGTATCCATCATATTGACACCTGTGGTAATCAGGCCCTGCAGGGCTATGGGTATGGCAATACTTGCTACCAGTTTATAAAATATCCAATCTTTTATGAATAACTTCGACACCTTCTGTCATCTCCTTACTGTCATTCTGACAATTCTTTTTACACACCAGATTATCATACGCCTAAAAAATCACTTTGTCACGGATTATCTTCCCGGTCCGGTCAGTTACTTCATCGTTTCTCCATTGTTTAACACAAGGGTACTGTACAAAAACAATACGTCCTGACCGCCGAATTCAATATATCTTCCCAGCAAATCAGGGTGGATGTAACGGATGTCTACCAGCGTTATTTTACGATATCCCTCTGCAAATAAGGGCGCAATGCTGCTGCCGAAGGAATCCCGGAACAAAATCAGTTCTTTTTCCGTAGTTGCATTCGGATTTTCTACCGTCATCAGAGACAGGGAGCCTGACAAAAACATCTCATAGGGGTCTTTGCCGTAAGCCTTTTCCATGTCATATACCGTGGTTTCTTTGTTATTCTGGAAATCAAATACCTTGCAGTTCTCTAACGCTTTGCTTGTCAGGTACTTGATTTCTTCTGCCGCAAGCGGAAGCGCCGACTGTCCGTAATACACGCCGTAAAAAGGATAATCCAGCGTCTCTACCCGGTACTCCCCTGAAAGCGGTGTTCCCATTGCTTCTCCCAGAGCCCCGGCTACGGGAATCAGGTTTTCCTGCTTCCAATGGGTATCCGTCCGGTAAAAATCCTTAAGCGTAAGAAGGCCCGTTATATCAATATATTCCGCAAAGGACATATCTTTCTTCATTTCTTCAAAAAAAGTCTCATAAGACAATGCCGGATAGCCGTTTGCTTCCGCCAGGAAATAATTCTTATCGGGGATAATACTGAAATACACCTTGGCATCATTTTCTTTCAAATATTTATCATACACATAGGCAAAACGTCCCGCCGCCCGCTCCATGGCCTCTTCCTTCATGGGATACTCCAGCTTGCTTGCATACCCCTGCGCCAGATAAATATCGTGATTATCCTTTTGTCCGAAAAGGTAAAAGGCACAAACGGCCTTTAAGGTACGGAGTTTATCGCGCAAAGGAAACTGGTCCAGCGTATAGCTCTCAAATTCCGTCATAAATTTCCCGGACAAAACCGTTTCAGCGGAAAGCTCCGGAAACTGCGCCAGGGCACGCCTCTCACTATCAGAAAAAGCATCGGCCGGCCGACACAGACACCAAAGGAATATCCCTGCCAAAAGAACCGCTATGCAAATTGTCACTACTTTATTTTTCGTTTTCGTGGTCATAAAAAATTCCTACCGGACCTTTCACACTAGAATCTGAAATACAAAAACGGATTGAACGAGCCATCCACCAGATAAGCCGTCATCACAAGCATAAGCAGCACCAAAAGAACCGGCTCGGCTATATTTACTGCCTTTTGGCTGTTTGTATTTCTGTTACTTATTTTAAGAACTGTTTGTTTTACAAGGGGTGTGGCTCCCACAATAGCCAAAAGCAGCACCACGCCATAGCTTCGCAGATAATACACAAACTCTTTTGTCATAAAGGGCACTCCGCCAATACCGAACATGCCGCCGATATAGGTAAATGCTTCCTTCATATCCGCCGCATTAAATATCACGAAGCTGATTAACACGGTAAACAGCACATAAACTCTGGAAAGGACCCTGCTGTTCTCCAGCTTTTTCAGAAGGTACATCTTTTCAAACACCAGAAGAACCGCAAAATAAAGTCCCCAAACGATAAAGTTCCAGGAAGCCCCGTGCCAGAAACCGGTGCTGAACCAAACCACGAAAATATTGAAAAACCAACGCGCCTTGGGTACTCTGTTTCCGCCCAGGGGAATATACAGATAATCCCGGAACCAGGAGCCAAGGGACATATGCCAGCGTCTCCAGAACTCAGTCACACTTTTTGAAATATAGGGGTAATCAAAGTTCTCCGCAAAATGAAAACCGAATACTCTTCCGAGGCCGATTGCCATGTCACTGTAACCGGAAAAATCAAAATAAATATGAAGGGCAAAAGCGATCCCGTAAAACCAGAAAAACAACACCGACTTTTCTTCGGAAGCTTTAAAAATATCACAAAGCTCCCCTAAGGTATTGGCAATCAGAATCTTTTTCGCAAGACCAAAAATGAAACGTCTGATACCAAGGGCAAAGTTCTCAAAGCTATGGGTCCGCTCTTTTAATTCCTCCGCAATATTCGCATACCGCACAATGGGACCTGCAATCAGCTGAGGGAACATGGCAACATAGGCTGCCAGACTTACCGGATTTTTCTGCGCCGGTACATCCCCGCGGTACACATCCACACTGTAACTTAAAATCTGGAAGGTATAAAAGCTGATACCAATCGGCAGGGCAATCTTAAGAAACGGAACGGAAAGTCCCGTTACGGTATTAAAATTTTCAATAAAAAAGTCCGCATACTTGAAATATGCCAAAAACCCCAGATTGATCCCTACCGATATGCCCAGGATTATTTTGGAAATCCTTTGTTCGCGAAAAGCCTCAATCAAGAGGCCGGATAGGTATCCGATAATGATTGAGGCTATCATGAGCAGTACATATTTAGGTTCGCCCCAGGCATAAAAGAAAAGACTTGCAAGTAAAAGAACCGCATTTTTCAATCCCTTCGGGGCAATAAAATATAAAATCAATACAACGGGCAGAAAATAATATAAAAACGGAATACTCGAAAATAACATATTTCTACCTCTTCTTAAGTTACTTATGCGATATTTTCATCTACAACGATAACTGCAGCTTCGCCGTAAACTTCTGTAAGCTTCGCTTTGAAGTTATCCATGATTTCTGCGTTACCGAATGCAGATACCACATATTCACCGTTTACGGTTGCAATCAGCAGCTTGTCCGGGAAACCGCACATCCACTGGGTACTTAAAATATTGCTCTTTAATGCATCGGTAAGTGCCTGTGCGTTCGCAGCATCGGTTAAATGGAATGCTGCTCCGGTAAAGGTATTGGCATTCATCATATGAAGCAGGGACGCTGCTTCGTCTACCATTGCCACGTTGTCAGCAGGAATATAAAGCATATAGGTAAGGCTTTCTGTGTCCGCCATATTAAACAGACCTGCTTTTCCGTCTACGGGATTGGTAAAATCACCACCCATTGCTGCAAATTTCTGGTCCTCCCCAAAGGTATCCCATACCTTGTTAAGAACATCTGCACTGTCAGCTACTTCTACAGTCACGGCTGCTTCTCCGCCTGCCACGCCTGAATTTTCTGCGTTTTGTTCAGCCTTTTTGCCACAGCCTGTTACTGCAAGCACTAAGGTCATTGCCATCAATAATACCATCATTTTCTTTTTCATAATAAACTCTCCTCTTCTTCCTATGGTGATATAGTATTGACATTCTAAAATATTTTTATTGATAAGCTGTGTTCATTTCCTTAATTTCTTCTTAATTTTCGCTGCTTTTTTTCTTTTCGGGAATTAAGAAAACAAAAACAAGTGAACTAAGCAGTAACATATAAGGATAGAATAAATTCGGAATAATCTGGAATGCAGAAACTGCACTGCCAAGCTCTGACGCTACGGAAAGTGCTACCAGCATCTGCGCACCGTAAGGGATAATTCCCTGGAAAATACAGGAAAAGGTATCTAAGATGGATGCTGCTTTTCTGGGAGAAATACCGTAATTATCGGACATTTCCTTCGCAATGGGGTTGGCCATAACAATCGCTACCGTATTATTTGCCGTAGCAATATCCATTACACCTACCAAAAGACCCATACCCAGCTTGCCGCCTTTCTGGCCTTTGAAAATCTTTTTGATTAAATCAAGCAACGCTGCAAATCCGCCGTATTCTTCAATTAATGCACAAATTGCGGAAACCAAAATTGCTACCATGGCGGTTTCAAACATACCGGAAACGCCGCTTCCCATACCGGAAAGTAAATCAGTTGCTGCGGTTGCTCCGGTTGCCAGCATAATAACGGAACCGCATACGATACCGATAATCAGTACTACGAAAACGTTAATACCGATGATACCGCCTACCAGTACCAGGATATAAGGAATAATCTGCACCAGGTTATAATCCTGAATCACTGCTTCGCCTACATCAGAGCCTAAGGACTTGATGACAATAATAATCGCGGTTACAATTGCTGCCGGAAGTGCAATACCAAAGTTTTCTTTAAACTTATCCTTCATATCACAACCCTGTCCGTTACAAGCTGCAATGGTGGTATCGGAAATAAAGGATAAATTATCTCCAAACATAGAGCCGCCTACTACCGCACCGAGACAGAAAGGTACGCCAAAGCCTGAACTGCCCGCTACCGCAATGGCAATCGGGGAAATCAGTGTAATGGTTCCCACGGAAGTTCCCATTGCAAGAGATACAAAGGCACTTACTACGAAAAGTACCAATACGGCAAATCTCGCAGGGATAAAGGAAAGCAGGAAATATGCCACACTTTCTGCACTGCTTCTGCCAACTACACCGACGAAAATACCCGCTACCATGAAAATCAGCACCATGGTAATGATATTCTTATCGCCTACGCCTCTGGCCATCACAGAAAGTTTCTGATCAAAATTCAGCTTGGGATTCTGGATGCAAGCTACCAGAAGAGCCACCAGGAAAATTACCACGATGGGAATGTTATAAAATCCCATGGGAATCTTTAATACATATTCAAATAAAATACCCAGTCCCAAATACAGAACCAGAAATACTCCGATAGGGAGTAACGCTTTAAAATTCGGTTTCATTTGTAATCCTCCAATTCGTACCGTAATTCATTCACTACTTATTTTCCACTATTTTCAGCACTTTTGCAAGATGCAACATTTTTTCTTTGTCTACCTTACATACTTTTCTGTCATAAGTATAAAGGCCGTTCACTTCATCCTCCACATCGCTCAGCTGGGTATAGACGCAACCGCAGACGCCCTTGGGTATTCCGGGGAGAACCATTTTTTCATACATACTTACAATCATATCGGTAAGTGCCTCTTCTGTTTCGGCGCCTCCGTAGCCGTAGGTTTTTCCTTCGTTAAAAAGGTGTCCCTTTATGACTCTGGTATATCCGCCACACTCCGATAACAAAAGCGGCCGCTCCTTCACCTTCAAATCAACGGTCCTGAAATAAATATGGGGACTGTCAAAATCACTCTTCTTTTGATGAAACCAGCCGGAGGTGGTGTCAATTAAGCGGGTATCATCCAGCGCCTTCACGAAATCATACATTTCATCGCTGTCAAACTGTCCCCAACCCTCGTTAAATATCGTATAGGCCACGATACAGGGATGATTTTTCAGCTGCTCTATGGTTTGCCGGGTCTGCTCTTTGAAAATCTGTTTTCTCCGGTTTCTTTTTTCTGCAGCTTTTCGCAAAAGTCCCGTACGGGTATCCTTTTTCTTCTGAAAACCGATGGTAGGCAGCGCCGTATCCCGCAAAAAGGAATAGTCTCCGTTATTAACCATATCCTGCATTACCAGCATACCATGCTTATCACAAAAATAATAAAAGGCTTCCGGCTCCACTTTGATATGCTTTCTCAGCAGATTATAACCAAGCTCCTTCATCCGCAGGATATCTCTCTCATATTCCTCCGGCTCAGCAGGAAGATAAATTCCGTCACTGAAATACCCTTGGTCCAACAGTCCATGTAAAAATATGGATTTACCGTTTAAGCAGACACGGTTGATGCCGTCGATGTTTTCGATGGTAATTGTCCGCAGGGCAAAATAGGTTTCTGCCTCATCCTCTCCGGCAAATAACTTCATCCGATAAAGGTAGGGCTCCTCAGGGCTCCAAAGCTTCGGCTCATACCTGCTGCCGTCTGCGCAGATATGTTCTTTCAAATCAATATATCCGCCCTCTGCCGGAATCACCCGCTTCAGCCGCTCTCCATGATGCAAACATATCTCTGCCCGTAATTCCGGTACCTGCTTTTCGCTCATTTGTACCCGGACAGTTATCCCCGAAAGGTCCGGAATCACTGTGAAGTTATCCACATAATTCTCCGGTACACCTTCCAGCCAGACGCTCTGCCAGATGCCGCTGATGGGCGTATACCACATACCGCCTCTTTTTTCCCGCTGCTTCCCGTAAGGGTAATCATGGGATAAGGTATCCGTCACCTTTACGGTCAACCGGTTATTTTCCTTACGCTTAACATACTCCGTAATATCAAAGGTAAAGGCTGTATAGCCGCCCTCATGCGTTCCTGCACAGCATTCATTTACCCAAACCTCCGCAACGGTATCAACCGCCCCCAAATGCAAAAGTATCCTTTCTCCCGTAAAATTCTCCGGCAAAGAAAACTCTTTTTCATATAGTAAAAAACTGCCGGTTTCACAGGGATACTCCGCAAGTACCGACTGGGGTACAAAGGGTACTCTGATTTCCCGGCCGTTTAATAACCAAGTTCCGTTTAGGCTAAAGTAACTTTCTCTTTGTAACAGAGGTCTGGGATACATGTCCCAATGATTCAAATGCGCATTCTTCTCCGCCGCTTCTGTCAGCAAAGTACAATAACCGCTTTCTTTTTTCGTTTTCATAAATACCTCTCTAAGAATACTTCCGGATTCTTAAATAAATGCCAAGCTCATCCGCCAGTTTTTGGCATGCCTCTATTTCTTCTTTGGGAAGCACATCCACGATGGATAACTGCGTATGTCCAAATGCCTCCTTCGCAAGCTTCGCAAAGGAAAGCATCTCCGGAAATGCATTCGCAAACTGCGGTCTGGTTACTTCCTGATATTTCTCGGCCGTAGGCGCATTCAGACTAATGGAAACACTGTCTACAACCTTGGCAAGCTCGGGAATAATATTACGTTTATGATACAAATTCGCCAGACCGTTGGTGTTTAAACGAATCTTAATCGGATGTTTTTCTTTGATGTATGTTGCGCTGGCAAGTAAATTCTCAAGAGCACAGGTAGGCTCTCCGTAACCGCAATATACCAATTCCTCATATCCGGTAAAATCAAAAGCATCCATCGCTTCTTTGATTTCCTGCAGAGTAGGTTCTTTCTGAAACCAAAGATTTTCCGCTTCTCCCACACCGTCTCCGTGAGAACGGATACAAAAAGTACAACTGCAGTCGCAACGATTCGTAATATTTGCATATACCTGATTTTTGTATGTATATAAGATATCAGCCATAACTCAATTCCTCTCTGAAATAAATGTATTTTAATGAAAAAATCTTGTTTTCACCTGTGCTTTATCCAGGGCAATACTCACGGCAATAAATACGACAGCGCTGCCTAAAGACTGTATCAGGGTCTGGCCCATACTTACGAAAAAGACCGCCCAGGTTCCGAATAACAGATATTCGGCCAAAAAATAACCGATTCCCGAAATCAAATAAGCAATTACCGTTGCTACCAGATTCCGTGATGTGATAATCTTTGAAGACTTGTTGGTAAACGGAAGCACCAGCAGCATTTTAATAATCACCGTAGCCGGGGTCCACATAGGTGCCGTCAGCAAATCCGCCAGGCCTCCGCCAATTGCTGCCGCCCCTAAAGCATAGGGCGTCGGCAACAGTACTGCCGCCAGATAAATCAACGAATCGCCAAAATGTATGTAACCGCCGTTTACTCCAATCGGTATATGACAAATATAGGCTGTCATCAGCGTCGTCAGTGCAGCCATAATACCGGCCATTGTCAAATTCTTTGTTTTCATATTGATTCCCTCCTATAACAAACGTGACAAATATTTTTCAAAATGTACTCCGTGTACACTTGGCATGTTTTCTTTTGAAGCATCTTCTATTGCTTCCTGCAAAAAGAAGGTTGCCTTTTGTACTGCTTCCCTGACCGATAATCCCTTAAGAAGTGACCCGCAAATCACAGAAGCAAACAAATCTCCCGTTCCCGAAAAACCTTTACCGGTATAGGGCGTTTCCACATAAAAACTATCCTGATTTGAAACCGCCATATTTCCCACGTAACTTCCGTCTTCTTTTTCCTGAATAATGCCGGTTACGATAATGGTCTGCTTCGTTTGGGCTTTTCGAAGCAGCTTATCGCAGATTACGCGGATTTTATCCAAATAATCACTCTCCTGTCTGCAGGCGGTTAATGCTTCATAATTTTCGTCTGCCAACAAGCAAAGCTCCGTCAAATTGGGTGTTATGACCGTTGCCTGCAAGGTAAGCTTTTTCATCCCCATAAGGAGCTCCTTAGAAAAAACACCATAGGTCTCTCCGTGGTCGCCAAGCACCGGGTCTGCCAAAAACAAAGTATCTTCACCCTGAAATACTTCCAAAAAATGAAGCACTTTTTCTATCTGCCCTGCATTCGCCAGAAATCCGGAATAAATTCCGTCAAAGGACACCTTCATCTTTTTCCATTCTTCCGTAAAGATATCCATTCTATCCGTAAAATCATCACAATAATAACTTTCAAACCCTGTCTGCGCAGTTAAGACAGCCGTTGGTAACGGACATGCCTGAATTCCCATAACCGAAATAACCGGAATTGCTGCAGTTAAGGAACATTTGCCAAAACCGGACAAATCATTGATGAGTGCTGCTCTTTTCATACTTCTCTTCCTTTACTCTACAAACATATGCTTCACACATGCTATTTTAACTTTTATCGCTTGCCTTGTCATCCCAATACCGGCAATCATCTCTGCCAATTACCGCAGAAGTAAACTTGGTTCCGTCATTCTTTTTAAAATGCTTCGTAGCCCGGAAAACATAGTTCGCACCTACATATACAATCGGCACGTTGAAAAATACAATCAGAATATTTCCCAAATCCGAAAATGCCCATAAATTACCAAGTTCCAATCCGGCAATATTACATAATATGCCGAACGCCGCAACAAAAAGCGCAACAATTCTCACGCCGCCTATAAACGCTTTGTCCTTGCGGATGCGGTTTGCTGCTATTTCCGAAAAACTGATCATTCCCAAAAGGCAGGTATAGGCAAACAGACAAAAACAAAATGTAATTAAAAAGCTAATCACTGCATTGGCTGCGGTTCCCGGTGTTAATGTTGCAACGGATTCCGTAAACTTCGGCAATTTGTCCATCTCCGCAAAGGCCTGCGCATTCGGACCGTCCCAGCAATGCGCCATCACCACTACAAATCCGGAAAGTGTACAAATAATCATGGTATCCAAAAAGACACCGATAGATGACAGAATGCCCTGCTCACAGGGATGCTTTGCATCTGCTGCCGCTGCGGACATGGTAATGGTACCCTGTCCGGCTTCATTGGACATCAGACCTCTTTTTACGCCCTGTGCAAGCACTGTTCCGAAAAGACCGCCAAAAATAGCCTCCGGTTTAAATGCTCCGCCAAATACTGCCCCAAAGAAATAAGGAATTGTCTTAATATTCAATAAAATCAATACTAACACCGTTACAATATAAATCACAGCCATCACCGGTACCATTTTATCGGTCCATTTGGAAACCTTTTTAATTCCGCCGAATGTAATAATTGCCGTTGATACCACAATCAATGCCCCTATTATGTAATAAAAAACAGAATCTGCTGCAATGGAAGAACCTGTTATAATTTCCGCCATCCGGCCTACGGAAGATACTACATTAAATCCCTGTGCCGGTAAACAACAAAGTGCATATAAAATATAAAGCAGTGACAAAAATACGCCAATCCACACCTTATTTCCAAGAAGTTTCCTGCCATAGAAAGGAAGGCCGCCTACAAACTCATCTTCCTTTTTCACTTTAAAAATCTGTGCCAAAACCCCTTCCATGTAAGCAACCGCCATTCCGAAAAAGGCGGATACCCACATCCAAAACAGTGCTCCCGGGCCTCCAACTGCAATCGCTCCCGTTACACCGATGATGTTTCCGGGACCCACACGCATGGCGGAGCTTAATAAAAATGCAGCCATCGGTGAAATACCTGCTTCTACGCTTCTTTTCTCCGTCATAATTTTAAGACCCTTTTTAAAATGAGTCACCTGTATAAAGCCAAGCCGGAAGCTGAAATAAATTCCGGAACCCATCAACAAAATGATGGCAAAGGAAAAATTGCCCAAAACCGGAATATTGGCATACCACTCAAAATTCGTGGGAAAATCCCACAAAAAATCTGACAGCGGACCAATAAAGGAAAAAATACTGTTAATGGTTTCAAAAATTCCCTGCATAATACGCTCCTCTTTTCTTTCGCATAGTTATTATCATTTTACCATACTTTACCCCGTTTCTACAATTTGATTCCGAGAAAATCCTTAAAAGTAAAAGCTACCGCTGTAACGGTAGCTTTTTTCTTATTCATCTTCGTCTTCGTCAGGTCTGTAGAACTGGGTTTCATAAAGCTCAGCATAAGTACCGCCGGCCTTCACAAGGTCTGCATGAACGCCGCGTTCCGCAATCTTTCCGTCTCTGATAACCAGAATTTCGTCTGCTGCCAGAATCGTGGATAAACGATGGGCAATCAGAATACTGGTTCTGGAATCGATAATGGGATTGATGGCATCCTGGATTTTCTTTTCGGAAATAGAATCCAGGGAAGCAGTTGCTTCGTCAAAAATTAAGAGTGCCGGGTCTTTTAACAATACACGGGCAATGGAAAGACGCTGCTTTTCACCACCGGATAATTTCAAACCTCTGTTTCCGACCATGGTATCTAAGCCCTTTTCCTGCTTCAGGATAAAGTCTTCAATGTTGGCCTTTTTGCAGGCTTCCATCAGTTCTTCCTCGGTAGCGTCAGGCTTTGCATACAACAGGTTTTCACGGATGGTTCCGTTAAACATATAGGTTTCCTGGCTGACAATACCGATTTTGTCACGGAGCCATGCAAGGTCAAGGGAACGGACATCCACACCGTCTAAGGTAATCTTACCGCCGCCTACATCATATAATCTGGGAATCAGATTAGCAATGGTACTCTTTCCGGAACCGGAAGGACCTACCAGTGCAATACTGCGTCCGCTCTTTAATTCAAAGTTAATATCCTTAAGAATCTGTCTTTCGCCGTCATAGGAGAACTGTACATTCTTAAACTCTACATCACCTATTACCTTCGCAGGCTTAATGGGCTGTTCGGGATTCTTGATTTCAATGGGCATATCAAAATATTCAAAAATTCTGGTAAACAGGGCCATGGAACGGATCCATTCCACCTGAATGTTTAAAAGGGAATTGACGGGACCGTACATTTTACCCAAAAGGGCTACCAGTACGGTGATATCACCTACCGTCAGATCGGAATTGTATTTCATCATCAAAATACCGCCCACCAGATAAAGAAGCATGGGACCTACGCTGGAGAAGGTATTGATAATCACCATGAACCATCTGCCGGCCATACTTTCCTTGATGTTCAGGTTAATCATTCTCTTATTTACATCCCGGTAACGGCCGAATTCATAGTCTTCTTTACCGAATAATTTCACCAGAAGCTGTCCGCTGACAGACAAGGTTTCATTTAAGATACCGTTGATTTCATCATTACATTCCTGGGCATCCTGGGTCAGTTCCCATCTGGTCTTGCCTGCCCATCTGGTAGGAATGGTGAAAAGCGGAATTACCAAAATACCCACAAGTGCCAGAATCCAGTTTTCTTTCACCATGATGACTACCGCACAAATCAGGGTAATAGAATTGGACAAAATGGAAGTAAACGTACTGGTTACCACTCTTTCCACGCCGGAAATATCACTGGTCATACGGGTAATGATATCCCCCTGGTTATTGGTAGTAAAAAACTTCTGGGACATCTGCTGGAGATGACGGTACATCTTGTTACGCATATCAAAGGTAATATGCTGGGCAATCCAGTTGTTCAAATAACTTTCGCCTACCCTGATTAAGTTTGCACCCAAGGTCACGCCCAAGGAAACGATAATCAGGATAATCAGCATCCGCATATCCTGCTTAATCAGACCTTCGTCGATAATACGTCCGGTCAGTACGGACGGCAACAGTCCCATAATGGAAGAAAGTACGATAAACACAAGCACCAGTACCATCTGTTTCCAATAGGGAAGTAAGTATGAAAAAATTCTCTTCAGTAATGCAAACGTCACCTTGGGGCGGTTTGCCTTTTCTTCTTCGGTTAAATAACCTCTGCTCATTCCTCTCGGACCTGCCATAATAGAATTCTCCTTTTCTTTTGTAAACTATCTATATTTTATTCTTCTATAGCTCAAACTCGCATGCAAACTCTTCCGCGCCCATCACTTCAAAAGGTCCCGGCGTAACATTACCTGTGGGACGTTTCTTTCCGAAGAAGTCCGTGTCAAATACGATGTTGGTTCCGTCGGGATTCTCATAAGCCATTTCCGCATGGTAGGATTCCCCTAAGGTATCCGCAGACAAAAGCTCTGAGCCTTCGCCGCCAAGAAGTTCTGCATCTTTGATGCACACAAATACTTTATCCATCTTTTCGGAAAACGCAATCTCAATACCTGCCTCTTTACAAACCTTCGCTTCCGGCTCATGAGCGCATCCCACTGCGCCTCCGAAATACGCATTTCCCGCAATTTTTACGGGAATTGCCCAACGGCCCAGAGGATAAATGTTTCCGTATTTCTCGATTCGTTCCTTCCGCTCTTCCTCGGTAAATTCCCAAGGCATCTTTTCACTACCGCAGGGATACTTATCATAAGCAGAAAGTCCCGAAGGATACAAGTAGCATACGGAATCATCCGGTACACCGTCCATAATCTGTCCTTTTTCTTTATTTTCCTTGCGGGGAGGAAGGGGCAAATGTTCAAAGAATGTCATAGGCTTCACGGTCATGTCTTCATCCCCGTCAAACAGGAATAAATTGTTCACATACTTATCATCTCCGCCGGTGAAATTGTTGTAGCCGGCAACTGCCGTATCATGGGCAAAATGATAAGGTGTCCATCTGGACAATTCCTCACGCAGAACCATTCTTCCTGCAAAAAGATTATGTACAAAAGCACCGCCCTGTGCTAAATTTCTGAAATTCATCTTGGATAAAAACAGGTTGTGGTCTACCAGGTAAGGTCCGTGACAAACTTCTACGAAGAAATCCTCGGAAAGGTTGTCAAAGAATACATTTCTGCTGATATGGGTTCCCTGCGCCTGCCAATCCAGCCATACCGCACGGTAACAACTATAAATCTTATTATTCCTAATCTGGGTATCCAAAGATGCATGCAGCTTGATACCTGCTACTTCTGCGCCGTGGAAAATACGCTTATGGTGAATGTTATAAATGGTATTTCCTTCAATGGTACTGAACGCACCACCCAAATGTCCTACCACACCGGCCTGCTCACAATCGTGGATAATATTGTTCCGTACGATATGGCTTCCGATATTGTCCTTATGCCAGTTCCCCTGCAGCGCGTGGAAAATTACCTCCTGCTCTCTCTGGGTACCGCCCTTGGATTTCCCTTTGGGTCCTCTGTTATGACCGTTGTCTAAGTCTTTACCCAGGCTGATGCCTACACATTTGGTCTCATAAATTAAGTTATCTTCAATAATCCAGCCTTTGCTCCAATGAGGTCCGACCATACCCTCCTGCAGCGCTGTGGGAGGTGCCCACTGGGGAGATGCCATACAAATGGTAAAGCCCTTTACCGTAATGTAATTAAGCCCTGTTTTTTCCGGCCAGAAACAAAACGGACGGACACTGATTTCTACATTTTCTTGTGTAGGATCCGCGTCCCCGAAATTGGCCCAGAATTTGGTGGTCTTCTCGCCTGCCTCAGCATACCATACCAGCTTGGAATCCTCTGCATATTTCGCCTGGTCCCAAACTTCCGGATTCTGCAATTTTTCTACGGACTCTGCCTCGTACAAAGATTTTCCGTTTAAGTATACATCCCCTAAATGAGGCACAAACGCACCCTTAAACAACCAGTCTCCGCACAAATCCTCCTTGAAAGGATTGCGCTGCGTAAAGATGCTGTTATCTATTTCCGCCGACCATACCTGACCGCCTTCATTTTTCCAGTCCTTTAACTGCTCCGCACCGGTAATGACTACCTCACCGTCTCCGGCAGACTGATAGACGATTCTCGCATCCTCTGTTCCGCCGTTTGCGGGATTTACCCACTCTCTGTACACACCTGCATGTACGATAACCGTATCTCCTGCCACTGCTGTCTGCGCTGCACGGGATATGGTTAAAAAGGGCTGTTCACACGTTCCTAACGCCCCGTCATTTCCTGTTTTCGCTACATGATATTCCATAGTTTATATTTCCCCCTTATGATTGTTCCTATATTACCTATTACCCAAAAAGCTTCACTGCTTCTTTTTCTTAGATAATACCACAAACAAACACACCAGACTATACCCTATTACCGCTACGATAGACGATTCTATACCAAACTCTCCACCTGTTAGCAAAAATGATTTTGTATCTAACACATAACTAAACAGGGAATACTTATCAAACTTCGCACCTACCCACAAGAATCCGCCTATGATAATCATATTCCAGATGGCATGCACAATTGCACTGTTCCAAATGGAGCCTGTCTCAGAAGCAATCAGGGAGAACATAATTCCGACCATGGTGCCGGCCACAAGCACCAACACGCAACTTAAAAGGTTAAAGCCCATGCCAAGAATATGTACCAAACCAAACAATACGGAGGGCACGATAATTGCAACCTTCCTGTTAAATCTTTTTTCGATAGCACTCATCATAATGCCGCGAAAAACCATTTCTTCCACAATTCCGGCTCCTAATCCCGAAAAAAAGATACCGGCTGATATCAAATCCAGCTTTGCATTCATATTCAGCGGATTCTGCCGAAAAGAACCGGGCACAAAAAGAAGATAAAATGCAGTTACCAAAAGGGGTAAAAGAAACGCAATGATTCCCCATTTTAACTCTATCTTGATCCCGGGAATCTTATATTCCCTCATATCGGCTTTCAGGTATTTTTTACATAATAACTTAAGGAATAAATAAGTAAGCGCCACATAAGAAATTCCTGCCACGATATTTGCAATAAAAGAAGGTATTTTTAAAAGGACCAGAATACTTCCCAACAACTGCGCCAAAACCTGTGAGGCCACCAACGTCAAAATACTTAATATAATACTTATAATCATTTTTCCTGTTTTCATTTCGACTCTCCTTCCCGGGTATTCTCTGACTTATTGCGGTATTCCGTATAGGCTAAAGTAAAGAATCATGGAAATAACATCTATCAAAAGAATAATCCCAAAGACAATAGCTCCTATCTTCAGTCCACGTTTCATTTTTTTCTTATTTTCATCTGTTAATACTTTTTGCTTTAATTCCTCTACTATTTCAGACTTAGCGGACTCTTCCCCGGTATGAACCGAAGCTTTGTCCATTACTAACTCATCTAAGGAAATCTCAAACAAGTCACTAATGGCAATCAGATTTTCCATATCAGGAGTTGAGTCCCCTACCTCCCATTTTGAAATCGTTTGTCTGGAAACATTTAACCGGTTCGCCAGTTCTTCCTGTGATAATCCTTTTTGTTTGCGAAGATTATATAGCTTATTATGAAATTCCACCTATGCGCTCCTGCCTTTCTTTCTATTTTCTATAACGATTCTGACGCGTTCCTCTCTTCATTAGAAAATCGCCTTCACTGAAAATATCATATTATTTCCTTCCTAATAAGACTACCAATTCGGGCAAACAATCCGTCAACCAACTTTAACAATCCTGTTAAATCCGATTGCAATCTCCCGATAATCAGGCATTACCTTTGTTTCAAAAAAGCATCTGCCCGGGCAAGTATATTTCTAAAACCATCAAACGGAAGTCTCTCCATCGCCGTTTCAAAATCTAACAAGGCTATTTCAGATATCTCCTCTTCCTGCGCAACGAAATCCTGCTCCTTATATTCTGCAAGAAAATATACCGTCTGTTTGATGGTATTCGGACATCCCTCGCGGGCCAAATTATGTTCATCCGTTACTCGAAAGCCTTCCATAAACGCAACATCAAGACCCGTTTCTTCTTTGATTTCACGCAGAGCAGTTTCCTTCTCGGATTCTCCCTCTTCCATATGCCCTTTCGGGAAAACCCAATAGCCACCATGTTCGCAAACCAGCAAATATTTAATGCTATCACCTTTTCGGCAAAATACAACCGCACCGCAGGATTTTTCATACTTTAATTCTTCTGTCATCATACTAATCCCTCTCTCTTAGTACTCTCTAAAATTAACGTTAGTCTTAATTACTTTCTTTGTCAATTGCAAAAAGCAGATTGCCTTATCACACGCAGTCTGCCTTTTCCTTTTTCCTCTTTATTCTCTTAACTCAAAGTTTGCTTATTTCTTTTTAATCGGAATCCACAGCTCGCAGAACAGTTCTTCTCTTCCCTTTTCAAAATAGATTTCATAATCTGTTTCTTCTGCTGATTCATAGCCCATCTGGGGCAAAAATTCCTTATAGAACTTAGACCAGGCCTGTGTGATGCAATCACCGTCTTCGCCGATGCAGTCAAATACCACATAGGTTCCCGGTTTCACATCCCAAATGTGATAACCTGCTTTTTCCATTTCTGCCAAATCAAACGGAACAGTCTCTTCATCCACAAGCACACCGATTCCGTAATCAAATGTATCCTCGCCTTCTTTCGCGGGAGTACATAATCCATATATATCACGCTTTCCTTCAGGGCGAAGACCGCAAATCGGACCAATCAGATTCTTTTCATTACATTCTCCCCAAAAGTCGGAAACCTCATGATTTTCCTCGTCGTTAATGATTTCATTACTAAAACTTTTTGCAACTGCAAGAAACTTCTGTTCCTTGGTTTGCGTAATTCTGTAATCCATACTTTTACCACCTTCCACTGTTAACTTAATTGTAAGGGGATTAAAAAGTACGAGCTTCACAGTCTCTTCCCTGGCAGTTTTGGGCGCCACACCATGAAATCTGGTAAATGCCTTGGTAAAGCTTTCCGGGGTTTCATAACCATACTTAAATGCAATATCCGTAATTTTCGCATCCGTTTCCAGAATTTCCGTTCCGGCTAATGACAATCTACGGCTGCGGATATATGCACCCACCGTCATCCCTGTAAGGAAACTGAATGCCCTATGAAATTCATAGCTCGAAGTGTGCACGTGCTTCGCTACGTCCTCATAGTTTATTTCCTCCAAAAGATGCCCTTCCATATAAGTAATTGCCTGTTGCATTGCTGCGATCCACTCCATACTTTTTCCTCCTGTCAAGGTTTATTATAGAAGTAAGCTTCGGTGGTTTCATTTCCCGGTTTGCGAAAATTTGTCAGGTAGTGGCCTTTCGATTCCGTCTTACACTTCTCTCGCCCACGCCAAAATCGGCTCGATATATTTCTTGTCGGAAATATCATAAGAATGTGAAATCATTTCAATCATCACCTTATCTTCTTCCGACTTATCCTTCTTGGTTTTCAGCATACTGATAAACATCTTCATGGCTAATTTGGAAGGGCCGGACATCTTGTCATAATCAAATCCGCCGGGACAATAAAAGGCCTGTACCTTCTCATACTCTTCTTCGGTAAACCAGTTTTTCATGGCCAGTTCGATTTCAGGATTTTCAATGGGACTGCCTCCCACGCAATAAACGGCCAATTTCTTGCCTTCCCACTTTCTCATATTGGTTTTGAACCATTTTAATTTGCTGACAGTACCTGCGCAGGCCCAACCACCGAAAATAATGGTTCCGTAGTTTGTAAAGTCCATCTTTGTTGCCTGTGCAAGTTCCACGCAGTCACATTCCAATTCTTCACTAATCCACTGTGCATATTTCTTAGTAAACCCTGTCTGTGAGTTGTAAATTACAATCGTTTTATCCATCTTTTCATCCTCCGCTTATTATTCTTTATTTAGGGTCAACAAATTTCTTTCCTTCAGACAAACGCTTTAAATTATCTTCCATTTGAATAATGGTCTGTATCGTAATTTGCAGCTGCTCTTCGGAAATACCGATAAACATTTTCCCCAAGATATCCGTAGCCATTTCATCATTTTTTTCACAAAACTCCCGGCAAAACTCCGTCAGGACAATGCGTTGCTTACGCTTGTCATTCTCATCTGCAGTAATGGCTACAAATCCCTTCTTTTCAAGCTTTAGCAAAATCTGCTTCACATTCTGATGAGAGCTTCCCATAATCTCCGCAAGTTCCTTCACGGTGGGACTTTCTTTACACATATTGATACAAATAATGGCAAAAAACTGCTTCCAGCTGATGACCTTCATGTCCCTGTCTGCCATAGCCTGAAACCGGTTTTCGAAGGCGCTCAAAAGACCAATCAAAAAATACGATGACTCAATACCTGAAAAATCTACTTTGTCGCTACTGATTACTTCCTTGATTTTCATAACTTTCTCCAATAGGTAATATATTACTTTTTCTACAAGGTAACATATTACCTAATCATTGTCAATTCTTTTTCTTGAACACACAAAAAAAGATTGCGCAAGTGCGCAATCTTTAGCACGCGAGTGGGTCGCAAATCGGATTTTTCAATCAATGTCATTCCGTAAAATTCTTCGCAGCTGATTTTATGTACTAAACAGGACAGAAATGATTGTTCCTTTATTTAGTTCACTATCCACAATAATTTTGCCGTGATGATACTGTACGGCATGTTTTACGATAGATAGCCCCAGACCGGTTCCGCCGGATTGTTTTGAATGGCTTTTATCAACACGATAAAAACGCTCAAATATCTTATCCTGATGCTCAGGCGAAATACCGATACCGGTATCCTGTACGCTCAAACAAACAGTATCCGGCTTTTGCACAACAGATACCTTAACACTACCGCCTAAATTACTGTACTTAATGGCATTGTCACAGAGATTATAAACGACCTCATACAGCAATCTTCGAACACCATTAATTACGCCATCATCTCCGGTTACTTTCAGAGATACATTCTTCATTTTTGCAGCATCCGAGAGAGTATCACAAATTTCTTCGGACAGTGCAAAGAGAGAGACATCCTCATATTGCATCTCTATTCCCTCATCCATCTGTGACAGGCGAATAATATCATCAATCAACGTAACCAGTCTGGACGCTTCTTTACGGATACGTCCAATAAAGCGAGGAACATCTTCATCTTTTACAATGCCGTTTTCCATCAACTCAGCAGATCCGATAATCGACTGCAACGGTGTTTTCAGTTCATGAGAGACATTAGCAGTAAACTCCTGCCGATGTTTTTCTGCATTCACCCGCTCGGTTATATCAAAAGCAAGGATAACCATGCCGTGATTTTTTCCATTGGAATCGATACGACTTAAATCAAACTGATATTCTTTACTATTCTTCTTATCTCGAAAATCAGAATGTCCCTGTACTTTGGCTTCTTCAAGAGCCAGTCGCATATTCTGCTTACGCTCTACTGTCAGGAAATCCTCCCCAATACAATCAATTCCGGTATGAAACAGGTTTCGTGCTGCCGGATTGATACTGAGGATTCTTCCGGTATTATCCAACAAAACCAGCGCTTCTTTCATATTGACGGTGATTTGGTCAAATTCATCCTGCTTCTGTTTCAAAATAAGCATTTGGCTTTTAATTTCCATATGCTGTGCATGGATTCGATGAAGTAGCGGTGAAAGTTCCTCATACACATCATTTTCCATTGGTTTGTCCAGATCCAACTTGTTCAGCGGTTCAACAACACGCTTTGCCATACGGTGTGCCAGCCATGCAGAAAGCACAATGGCAATCACAAACACAATAGTAATAGGTTGTAGCATACCAAGTACCAAAAGCAATGCTGTTGCTCGGCTGACAGAAATACGGAGTACGCTTCCATCATCAAGACGGGTCGCTTCATAGATGGTCTGCTCCGTCAGAGTGGAAGACCGACGTGTACTGCTTCCCGTACCAGATATAAGGGCTTCTTTGATTTCTTCACGGTCTTCGTGATTTTCCATAGCAGTTGCATCTGCATGACTGTCAAAAAGAACTGTGCCATCAGAAGCTACCCATGTCAGTCGGTATCGGCTAGAATCCAAACCCTCCAGATATCTTTCTCCAAGCTGCTCCGTTGCACTGGCAGCCAGGCTTAATTCGTCCTTCAACTGATTTTCCTGCACCTCACCAAAATACTGATAAAATACCCCGGTAATGATGATAATGCTTGACAGCAGAACAGCAACTGCAACAGAAAGAATCGACTTTAAGATTTTACTTGTCATAGCCTACCTCCCAGCGATAACCTACATTGCGTACGGTTTCAATCATCTTGCCATAGTCATTCAGTTTCTGACGCAAAGTACGGATATGAGAATCCAATGTACGAGAGTCTCCCATATAGTCCTGTTTCCATACCTGAGAGAATAGCTGCTCTCTGGTATATACCATCCCGGGATGGGAAAGGAATATACGAAGCAATTCAAATTCCTTGTATGTAAGTTGAACTCGGCTTCCATCAGCAACAACAGTATGTTCATCCAGATTGACTACCAATCCGCCTACCTTCAGCAGTTTTGATACCTGATGTGGCTGACTGCGGCGTAGAACAGCTTTTACTCTGGACACCATTTCCATAATACTGAACGGTTTCACAATATAATCATCAGCACCCAAATCCAATCCACGAATACGGTCATACTCCTGTCCTTTGGCTGTTGCCATAATAACAGGGATGCTCTTGTATTCAGCAGATTCCTTCATTTTGGTCAAAATTTCGATACCATCCATAGCGGGGAGCATCACATCCAGAACAATCAGTTCCGGTTTTTCCTTTTTCAGTGCTTCCCAAAAAGATAAACCATCTTCAAAACCTCTGGTTTCAAATCCTGCGGAATTCAGCGCATATATTTCAATATCACGGATGTCTGAATCATCCTCTACACACCATATCATTTTCATACCTCCTTGCGTGTACCTGTTACGGAGTAAATCACCCACTCGGCAATATTGGTTGCGTGATCTCCAATGCGCTCAAAATACTTAGAAATCATCAAAAGGTCGAGGGCAAATTCACCATCGGCAGAATTTTCTGTAATTAAATTAATAATACCATGTTTTACTCTGGAAAAATAGTCGTCCACTACATCGTCCCGCGTGATGACTTCTTCTGCCAGTGTTACATCTTTTTTGACAAAGGCGTCAACACTTGATGTGACCATTTGAATGGTTTCACGAGCCATATCTCCGATAACCTCCATTCCCTCCATGGTGTGTCCATTCAGAAAAGTAACGATTTCAGCAATATCCTCTGCCTGGTCTCCTATACGTTCCATGTCGGTAATCATTTTCAGTGCAGCAGAAATCAGACGAAGATCACGGGCAACCGGCTGCTGATGAAGCAGAAGCTTCATACAACAACTTTCAATTTCACGCTCCATCTGGTCAATCGCATTGCTATCAGCTTTTACCTTGCCGGCCAGAACTACATCGCCGGTAGTCAGTGCTTTGGCAGCGGATGCAATCGCTTCCTCACACATTGCACCCATTTCAATAATTTTTTTATTCAATTCAAAAAGCTGTTCATCAAATCGATTTCTCATCTTGTCCTCCTTAACCAAATCTACCGGTGATATAATCTTCTGTGCGCTTATCCTGTGGCTGTGAGAAAATATTATCTGTCTTTTCAAACTCAACCAGTTCACCGAGCAGGAAGAAAGCCGTATAGTCAGATACTCGAACGGCTTGCTGCATATTGTGAGTAACCATAACGATGGTGTATTTTTCTTTCAGTTCCATAACCAGTTCCTCAATACGGGAAGTGGAAATTGGATCGAGCGCAGATGTCGGTTCATCCATCAACAGCATTTTCGGCTGAACTGCCAATGCTCTCGCGATACACAGACGCTGCTGCTGACCACCTGACAGACCCAACGCATTTTTTTTCAACCTGTCCTTTACTTCATTCCAAATGGCTGCATCACGCAATGCAAATTCTACAATTTCATCCAGTTGTATCTTATTCGTGATGCCATGAGTACGGGGACCGTAAGCAACATTGTCATAGATACTCATAGGAAACGGATTCGGTTTTTGGAATACCATACCGATTTCCTTACGAAGATGGTTTACATCCACTTTTGGAGAAAATATGTCCGTATCTTCATAGCGGATGTCACCTGTGATTTTCACATTGGGAATCAAATCATTCATACGGTTCAATGTTTTAAGAAAAGTTGACTTACCGCAACCGGAAGGACCGATAAATGCAGTTATGCTCTTTTTCGGAATTTCAATATTTATATTTTTTAATGCTTGATGTTCACCATACCATAGGCACATATCTTTTACTGAAATAATATTACTCATAAACTTCTCCTTTTTGCGAAGTATTTCTGTACTAACGTTGCTACAAAATTAATTAGCACGGTCAGAACCATTAGAATTGCGGCAATAGCAAAGGCCACACCGAACTCACCCTGTTCTTTTGCATAGACATAAAGAGCAACTGTCAGCGTAGCACCCGGTGCTGCCAATCCATCGATAATGCCATTAAGAGCATGCGCAAAGCCTGCCGTAAAGAGCAGAGCTGCTGATTCACCGAGAATACGACCGACAGATAAGATACAGCCTGTGATTACACCGTCTACACAACCGGGAAGCACAACTGTACGGACAACACGCCACTTGCCTGCTCCCAGGCCGAATGCACCTTCCCTATAGGACTGCGGAACCGTTTTTAAACTCTCTTGTGTGGTACGCATAATGGTCGGAAGATTCATAATTACCAACGTTAACGCCCCCGCCATTAGACATGTACCCATATTATTGGAGAATAATAACATGCCCACCAGACCATAAATAATGGACGGAATTCCCGAAAGGGTTTCTGCTGCATATTCAATGATGCCAACCATTTTTTTGTTGGATGCATATTCAGTGAGATAAATGGCGGCACCCACACCCAAAGGCAGAACAAGAAACAGCGTTGCAATAACAATGTACACCGTGTTCAGAATATCAGGCAGAATGCCGATTTTCTCTGTCAGATAACTTGGCTTTGTAGACAGCAGTTCCCAAGTAATATTCGGAATACCCTGTACAAGAACATATACTAATAAAAACAGCACCAATGATGCAGTCAATCCCACGGATAATAACATCAGTATTTTCATTAGCACTTCAAAACTTTTTCTTTTTTTTGATAATGATCGATTCAACATAAATTACTCCTTTTCTCTTTTGAGGAAGAAGTTCAGTATGGCATTAATTAACATAATAAACAGAAATAAAACCAATGCTATTGAGAACAATGCCTGTTGTTGTAAGCCGCTGGAATAAGCCATTTCACTGGATACGGCAGTCGTCAGGAAACGGACGCTTTGGAATAGCGAATCTGGCATATTTGGTACATTACCTGCAACCATCATAACCGCCATTGCTTCACCGATTGCACGACCTACACCTAATACAACAGCTGCTGCAATACCGCTTTTTGCAGCAGGAACAGAAACCTTGAAATATGTTTCGATTGGCGTTGCACCGAGAGCAAGAGAAGCGTCCTCATATTCCTTCGGAACAGCGTCCAGCGCCGTGATGGACATCTTGATAATAGATGGCAAAATCATAATTGCAAGAACAATGACAGCCGCAAGCAGACTGGCTCCATCAGGCACATTGAAAATCTTTCGGATACCCGGAACCAATACCAGCATACCCACCAGACCATATACAACTGACGGAATACCAGCAAGTAAGCTCACCGCAGACTGCATCGCGGATTTAACTTTAGGAGATGCCAGTTTTGAAAGATAAATCGCTGTCATAAAGCCTATAGGTACACCTATCACAATAGCACCGGCAGTTCCGTATATACTGGTCAGGATAAAAGGCAGAATACCATACTTCGGTTCAGCAGCAGTAGATGCCCATTCCTTTCCAAATAAGAAATCTACAGGTCCAATCTCAAAAATGGCAGGAATACCGGAGATAACCAGATACACAGTAATCATCAGAACACAGTCAACTGTAATAAGACCCAGAAACAGAAAAATTCCGTGGATGACTTTTTCTAAAATTTGATTCTTCTTCATAGTCAATTCCTCATAGCAGTATAGCGACGGCCAGTAGTATAACCGTCGCACCTGCTTATTTTTTAGTTTGCAGAAACTACACCTGCTTCGGAAATAATTTCATTTGCGTCATCGGAAGTGATATAATCAAAGAACTTCTGTGCTGCTTCGCTAAGGTCAGAGTCAGCTTTCGTAACCAGGACAAACGGGCGCTGTACCACATAGCTGCCGTCCTTAATCGTAGCTTCGGTAGGAGCAACGCCATCTACAGCTACAGCCTTTACCGTATCTTTTACAGATGCCACGGAAGCATAACCGATTGCACCGGGATTCTGGGCAACAGTTGTGATAACATCACCGGTGGAAGTCAGTTCCTGACGATATTTACAGACTTCTTCGGTATCAGTAATGGACTCAAATCCGTCACGGGTACCGGAGCCGGCTTCACGGCCAATAAGAACAATTTCTGCATCATTACCGCCAATCTCAGACCAGTTGGTAATTTCACCAGTGTAGATTTTTGCGATAGTTTCAACGCTCAGGTCAGAAACCGGATTTTCAGGATTTACAATAATTGCAATGCCATCATAGGCAAGAACAGTGCCCTTCAAACCGGAAGCCTTTTCCTCGTCTTTTAAATCACGAGAAGACAGGCCAATATCACAGCGACCTTCCTGAACGGCTTTGATACCGGAACCTGAGCCGGTAGGATTGTACGTAAAGTTGATACCACTATCATTTTGGAAGGCTTCGCCTAAAGCGCCAATCACCTTTTCCATAGAGGTAGAACCATCAGTAGAAACGGAACCGGTAATTTTTTTGTTGCCACAACCTGTCAGCATAGCGATAGACAGGGCCGCAACCATCGTCATAGTAATAATCTTTTTCATTTCAATGTCTCCTTTCAGACAACTATTTGCGTTTTTCTTTTCTCGCTACAATTATCATTTTAGGCGTCCAATGTGAAATCAAAAATACAATGTATGTAAAATTTATGTCAAATTGTCAAAATTTCTACAGAACCACTCCCAATCGCGTCGTTTTCTTAATACGAAAAAAGACGGATTTTTCAATCCGCCTTTTACTTTTTATCTTTTCTTCATTTCAAAAACAATTCCTGCCCGCCATCCGTTTTCACCGTTCAAAACCAAGGATAAGATATAAGGGCTAACCGAAACGCCCACTCCATAAAAACAGTGCAAAAAACTCATATGGGTGGCCGAATAATGGATTGCCACATAATTATTTAACGCGGTATCAATAGAACCGGCACCCAGTCCCAAGGGAAGTGCACAAAGGCACATAAGCCAATAATTTCCCGTAAAGGACATAGCCAAAAGAGCCACTGCCGTTAGGGCCGTGCTAAAGGCTGTCACCTTATTGGTTCCGAAACGGTTAATTAATTTGGCACTGCACAAGCTGGAAATGGTGGTTCCCAAAAAGGAAAGCACCGTGACAAAGCTGCCAAAAGAAATGGGCAAATCATATTCTGCATGAATTGCCGGCCACGCCGCTCCAAATAATGAGTCAGGAAGCCCCAAACCGATAAAAGCCAAATAAATTACCATTAATAACAAAGTTGCCATCTTGCTTTACCTCATTCTGTCGTATTTCTTACTCTCCAATCTGGGTCCGGTACATGGTCGCATACCGACCGTCTAATGCCATCAGCTGCTCATGATTTCCTTTTTCTACAATCCGTCCGTCTTCCATCAGCAAAATCAAATCCGAATCACGGATGGTGGATAATCTGTGGGCAATGATAATAGAGGTTCTTCCCTCTGTGATTTCCAGCATTGCCCGGCGGATTCTCTGCTCCGTTACAGTATCCACGGAGCTGGTTGCTTCATCAAGAATCAAAATCGGTGCGCTTTCCAGAACCGCCCTTGCAATGGTAAGAAGCTGCCGCTCACCCTGGCTAAGCTGGGCACCGCCCTGACTAAGTAGCGTATCATAGCCCTTGGGCAGACGACGGATAAAACTGTGTGCCCCTGCCATTTTGGCCGCTTTTACAATCTGCTCCAAAGGCACATCCTCCCGGCCGTAGCTGATATTATCCCTGATACTCATACCAAACAGCGCCGTATCCTGAAGCACCACGCCAAAAGCGCTTCGAAGGTCCTCCATCCGGTACTCCCTAAGGTCATGACCGTCCAACAAAATCCGGCCGCTGTTTACATCATAAAAACGGGTCAGCAAGTTAATAAACGTAGTTTTTCCGGCACCGGTAGAACCTACTACCGCCACTTTCATACCGGCATCAATTTTCACACTGACACCTTTTAATACCGGTTTTTCCGGGTCGTAGCCAAATACCACATCCTCGAAAATCACTTCCCCTTTCGGGTTTTCTAAGGTAAGCGCATCCTCTACGTCCGCCGGCTCACTTTCCTCATCCAGTATTTCAAATACACGCTCCGCGCCGGCCACTGCGGTTTGGAAATTGTTATAAATATTCGCGATATCCACAAAAGGTCTGGAAAACTGCTTGGAATATAACAAAAAGCTGGAAATCAGGCCCACGCCGATTTTACCGTTGGCCGCCATGATGCCGCTGATTACCGCAATTAACACGAAGTTCAGGTTATTGATGACATTCATAATGGGCATCAGATAGCCGGACCAAATCTGGGCCTTGGTAGCTACCTCTGCTAATTTATGGTTATTTTCTTCAAATTGCTCCAATAAAGCTTCTTCCCTGCCGAAGGCCTTCACCATGGTAAGCCCCGATACGCTTTCCTCTACCTGTCCGTTCAGCTTACCCAAAACCTCCTGCTGGGCCGCAAAAAGCTTCCTGGTATGACTGGTCACTGTCTTTGTCAAAAGGAAAATCAATCCTACCGACAAAAATGCCACGCAAGTCAACAGCGGACTTAAGTAGAGCATAATACTAAGCACACTGATAATGGTCACCACGTAGGTCATCAGCTGGGATAAAGAGTCCGAAATGGTGGTACTGATGTTGTCAATATCGTTAGTCAGTCGGGACATTAACTCCCCGTGACGCCTGCCGTCAAAAAAGGCAATGGGCAAGTCCTTCATTTTACCAAACAGGGTTTTTCTGATATGCAAAATCATCCTTTGTCCGATGGATGCCATGAAAAACTGCTGTAAAAAGCGCACCAGCCAGTCCGAAAGATATAATCCTGCCAACAAAACCAGTAAAAAAGTCACCGTTTCTTTGGCTTCAATTCCGTTAATAATCTGTCCGATTAAGTAGGGTGAAAAAATCGCAGAAAGGCTTGCCAGAACCGCAAGCAATAAAATCAGTCCCAGGCCTTTTCTTTGTCCTTTGGTAATTTCTATCAGACGGCGCAGCGTTCCTTTCATGTTCTTGGGCTTCACCACTACCATGCCTCTGCTCATTCTGCCGCTTCCAAAACCGCCCGGCGGCGGTGTCATTTCTCTAGCCAATCTGCCCACCTCCTATCTGAGATGCATAAATCGCCCGGTAAGTATCACAGCCCTCCATCAGCTCCTGATGGGTACCAAAGCCTTCTACTTTTCCGTCTTCCAGGCACAAAATTTTATCTGCACGCATAACCGTGGAAATTCTCTGACTGATTAAAAGCACTGTCATTTCATCCGCTTTTCGCCGAAGGCCTTCCAAAACTGCTGCCTCCGTGGTGGCATCCAACGCACTGGTACAATCATCCAAAATCAGGATTTCAGGCTTCTTCAATAAGGCTCTGGCAAGGGAAAGTCTCTGCTTTTGTCCGCCGGAAATGTTCACGCCGCTCTGTCCAAGAAGGGATTCATAACCTTTTTCAAAACCAGTTACAAATTCGTCCGCGCAGGCAATTTTCGCCGCCTCACGGATCTCTTCCATAGTAGCATCCCCGGCTCCCCAACGCAGATTCTCTAGGATAGTCCCGGTAAAAAGAAGGGCCTTCTGGGGCGCCACACCAATCTTTTTCCGCAGGGCGTCCATGCTCCATTCTTTTACATCAATATCATTGATTCGTATACTTCCTTCCTGTGCGTCATAAAAACGGGGCACCAGATTCACCAGGGATGACTTTCCGCAGCCGGTAGGACCGATAATTCCTATGGTTTCTCCGGGGTTTGCCACAAAGCTGACTTCTTCGATGGCCGGCTCGCCTTCGCCCGCGTAGGAAAAGGTAACGTTTTCGAAACATACTTTGGCACCGCGATGGGTGGAATCAGCCTGCGCGCTTGTGTATGCCGCGCCGTCCGCCTGCGCTCCTTCCCCGTCCGTCTTCTCGCCGTCCTTCTGGGAAGCAACCTCATTCATCACTTCTTCCACACGTCCTGCGGAAGCCACCGCACGGACTGCCGTGTTTAAAATCATGGATACCATTCCCAGGGAGAACAACACCTGGGTCATATAGTTTACGGATGCCATCAGGCGTCCGATTTCGCCGCTGTTTTGATTTTGGGACAGCCACAATAAAACTACAATTCCCACATTTACCGTAAGGTTAATGAGGGGCGAAAAAACAGCGGACACTCTGGTGGCAGATACCCCTGCTTTCGCAAATTCGCCTGCTGCCTCTCCGAATTTTTCCTCCTCCTGCTGCTGACCGCCAAAGGCCTTCACCACACGGATGGAAGTCAAAAACTCACGGGAAACGTCATTTAATTTGTCCAGACAACGCTGTACTTTGCCGAATCTTGGATACCCGAACCACATATTGGCACCAATCAGACAAAACGAAATACATAAAATCACAATCATCATAGGAATCTGCTGGGGCGTCCTTAAAATAATCAGCGAAATGGCTCCGATGCAGGTAATAGGCGCCTTTAGCATAATTCTCATGGTTCCGTTGATAAAATTCTGAATCTGGGTCACGTCGTTGGTAATACGCGTGATGATGGAAGAAGGGGCCAGCCTGTCAATATTTTCAAAGGAAAGGTCCAGTACCTTTTTATAAATATCGCTGCGCATTTCCATACTGATCAGCTGGGAGGTTTTGGACGCAAAAATATTACGCACCACCGCGCCTAAGGCACCCATAGCCGCAATAAAGAGCATCATCACTCCGTACAGCAGAATCTGTTTCACATCCTTTTGCTGTACGCCGTTGTCCACGATATAAGACATTAAGGTAGGCTGCAGCAAGTCCGCCATGGTTTCAATGGTCAGAAACAGAACTGCCGTGAAAAACATTTTTTTGTACCTTTTTATGTAACCAAAAATAAATTTCATAATTTTTCTCCCATACTATTTATATGTGGATTTTATGATTTCGCTACCGGCTTTTTGTATTTTCCTAAAATCAGGTTGTGCAATTTTTGTAACAGAATTGCGGAAATAAGACCCAGCACCAAAACAATCAGCACGTAAAGCGCCACATTCTTTACATAGTGAATCGAAGGGCGCACATCTACAAAATTAAATCCGAACAGCTCTACGAAAAGACCGTGAATTAAGTAAAATTCCAGCGTGATGGTGCCCATAAAAGCCAGTACCTTGTTTCCGATTTTCATCTTCATACCCAGCATAAACACAAAGAATACGAAAGCGCAGGATGCCAGCATCTGGGAAATTAAGCAAATCCATCTGTTTCCTACCTTCTTCGCAAAGGGCAGTCTCATATTTTCTCCGTAATAAGAGAAAGTTGCCTGAGTATACTCGGAAAATCCATAGAACACGAAGATTCCCACAAACGCCAAAATCAAATATAAAAGATAATACTTTTTCACATGCTTGATGATAGGCTCCTCAAACTTGGCAAATAAAAGGCCGATGCTGAAGAAATGCACGGAGTTGTACCACCATTCGCCCCTCATCCAGAAATCATTATGATCGATACAGGTACCCAGTACGGTGTACGCAAATACCACAAAGCAGGTTGCGAAAATTGCCCATCCGTCTTTTTTGATAAATTTAAAGAACAAATAAAATGCCAGGTAAAAGAACGGAAGTGTAATGACATACCACGCATTAGGGTTAGAAAGCTGAAGTCCTGTTATGTAATAGATAATCAGGTCGGTGTCCATTTTTTGCTTCATTAAAAAGCGCACAATCAGGAAAATCCATCCGGTGGTATAAAACGCTACGATTAAAGGCAATACGCGGCGTTTAAAGAATCCGTCCAAATAATCCGGCTTTGCTTTATAGCTTTTGAAAAGTCCGTATCCGGAGCAAAACAGAAAAATTCCCACGAAGAAATATCCGATGGGCACGAAAGGCTCAAGTCCCGGAATGATGAATCTGGGATTCAGCCAGGAAGCGCAGGTCTTCTGACCGGCATGATGAAACATAATCAGCAGCGCAAAAAATCCCTGCAGCGCCTTGGTCTGTGACAGGGACATAAACCCGTCGTTCCAGGTGCCTTTTTTGTAAAATTTCACGCCCCACAGGAGCACAACCGCCAGCAGCGGATAATAAAGATAAACCAGTTTGTCCATGATGTGTACCTCTTTCATTTTATTCTTATCTAAGAATACTGAAAAAATCTGAATCGGACAAGTTCTAATTTCTAAAAACTCATTCTTAACAAATTACCTTATTAACCTACAACTAATAATTACGGAAAGTAATATCCTTTTCTTGTTTTTTGATAGCATTTGTGCTATCATTTGATTAGGATATGACTGTGTGGATTGGAGACTCTATGATACATAACATCATATTTTATGAAAAAGAAAATGGCCAATCTGAAATTTGGGAGCTTCGCCCCGGTAATAACCGCATTTTTTACTTTTTCTGTGATAATAACAGCTTCGTGCTTCTTCACAGTTTTCGCAAAAAGACACAAAAAACTCCCCGTCGCGAAATTAGCAAAGCTAAATCAGAACGTGACGATTATCTATCCCGAAAGGAGAACTTCAAATTATGAAGACTTGGAATGATTACAAAGAACATGTTAACCAAGTAGACCCCGACACCCGAAAAGATATCACAGATATTGAAGAACATGCTAAAATCATCAGCGAACTCATCCGTCAACGTAACGCCATGGGTTTAAGCCAACGGGATCTTGCTACACTTTGCGGAATACCGCAATCTTCTGTAGCACGGATTGAATCCATGCAAACCACCCCCAATCTAGCAACCTTACTAAAGCTATTCCGTCCGTTAGGGTTAAAACTTACAATTTCTAAATAATAAATAAATGCAGGTCTACTTACGTAAACCTGCATTTACTAATTATCTTTACTCTTTCCACCACTCCTGCGGAATACTCTCCCTGTCTATTACGCAATTTTCCTCAATGGTAAACAGCTTATGACACACATCCGAGATTCCCTTGGCATCACAAAGGATACAGGTAGCATCCCCGAATTTCACTTCCTTCGCAGCGCCCAGGTCATAAAAGGCTTCCTTCATTTTATCAAACTCTTCTGAGAAATTACCGGTGCCCAGTGTCCTGTTAAAGTGACGGTACATCTGCACGTCTTTGATACTGCCGTCCGGCATCACGATGTGCATCAGAGTAGGTGCATCGGTAAGTCTGTCGGCAATGCCCATGACCTCGTCCACGCTGTGGATAAAAGTATTTCTGGTGTGCGTCACTCCGAGAAGTAAAATCTTCGCACCAATATCCTTCAGCCTGTCCCAGCAAAAACCGGGCGGACAGGGAGAGGTCGCATTTTCTTCGCCGGCGATAAACTCCGCCGCGCCTTTGCCGTAAATAGCAATACTGTGAGTGGGGTGCAAGGAACGCAGCACCCCTTCTCTTTTTCTGAAAATATTGGGAATAATCCCTACGCAGGCCGGCTCTGTGGCCGGGTCAAAGGTGGCATATTCCGCACTCATCTGGGCCCAGGTATGGGTAGGGGTCATCAAAAGTCCCTCTGCAAAAAACTCCATCAGCGCATCCACTACCGTATCTGCGCCGCCTTCCACGTCGCCAACCGACTTCATGGAAGAATGGATCATGATGGCTTCCTTACCGGTCAGCCCCATTTCCTGCAAATTTTTAATTAAATCTTCTTTTGTGTACATAAAAACTCCTAAAATCCTGCTTTTCTAATCTCTTCCACCAGGTTTCTTCCGTACATTTCCATACCAAGGCAGTTAGGATGCAAGTTGTCAAGGAAGTACTCCGGCAAATGAGGAACCAGCTGAAAGCCGTCTACAATTGTGATATTCTCATACTTTTCACAAATTGCTTTCAGATTCTTACAGAACTTGATTAAAGTGGGCTCTCCATCCGGTACATCTCCTCTCCAAAGAGGCAAAACGCAAAGCACGGGCGTGTTTCCGTAGATTTCCATCAGCTTCTCGTAGTAGTCCTCGATATCCTTCATGCTTTCCGTACCAAACTGGTTGGTACCCATGGCAATAATAATTTTGTCCGGCATGTAGTCGCCCATCTTCTGCAAAATCTTCGGGTCATACACATATCCGCCGATTCCCTGATTTAAGATATCGTAATTCAGCAGTCTGTTTGCCACACTGACATAGGTGTGTGCGGAACGAAGGGGGCCAAAGCCCTGGGTAATGGAATCACCCATCCAAAGCACTTTTTCACCCTTTTTCACAGGGGCAAAGTCCGCATTCATTTCAAAATTACGCACCAGTACGGTTGCGTCTGCAGGCAGGTAAATTAAGACACTCTTTTCACCTTCCGGCAGCTTGAAGCTTAAAGTTCCTTCTTTGTCCAAATCCTTTACATAGCGGATGTCATAAACCACGCCGTTTACCAATAATTCAATGGAGTCCGGAGAACCCATCCAAACTAATTTGTAGTCAAAAGATACTTCTGTCGCTGTGGTAGTAAATTCAATGGTTTTGGCACTGTTTGCATCACTTCTCTCGAAATAAAATTCGGAAAAACTCTCGAAGTACGCCATCTGCTCATCGGTGTACTGGAAGGACTTCAAATAGCCATCCTCTGTCTCACGGAAAAATAATGCGCCATAGTAAATAGTTTTTAGTTGCTCGTTAGTCAGTTTCATTATAAAAGCTCCTTCTTACTGTCTTCTGCACTTGCGAAAGGTCCGGGAATTACGGATACGCCGCGGTGTCCGCCAAAGTAATCTTTATCAAACTGAATCGGGGTTTCGTCCGGATTTTCAAAATACTGCTCCGGTTCAAAGGCCTTGCCCAGTACTTCAGTGTTAATCATTCTGCTTGTGAAATCCTTCATGAATTCATAAACATTGGTGTCCAAATAGAACTTGCCGTCCTTTTCAATAAGCTCTACCTTCACATCCGCTCTGTCACAGTCTACGGTAAGGCCGTTTACTTCCTTCTTCCATGCCTTGGCACCGGCAAGATATACGTTGCCTTCTGACCACACCGGCAAATGTCCGAAGTGGGCAGGCTCTAAAGCCTTCATGTTGGCAGGCTTGGTAAAGTCAAACTGGCTGATCCACTCATCATAATTCGGGTATTCATCAAAAGGCCAGGTACCTACCGCTCTGTTTTCGGTATCGAAACCGTCATCGGAATCATGCATCATCACGATATCCTCAGAAGGCCATTTTTGTACGAAAATATTGTTGTAGAATCTGTCATCCCCGTGAAGGAAGGTCATAAAGCCCATTACCTCTGTTCTGTGAGGAATGTGATAAGGGGTATATCTGGGCGCCGTACCGCCGCCTACATCTGTCAGTGCGCCGCAAATTAAGTTATGTACCATTGCCACGCCCTGGGTTGCAAAACGTAAGCTTACGTCTGATAAAAGAATATTATGGTCAATCAGGGTAGGTCCGTGGCTTACTTCCACGAAAATATCCTGGCTCATCATACTACCTCTAAGCTTCTTGGCAAAAGCAGGTGCCTGGTTGTCGTGAAGCAGGTTCTGGGTAAGGCGTGTACCCTGTGCTTCCCAGTCACACCAGATACCCATGGTACAATGGTGGATGTGGTTTCTGCGCATGGTTACGTCGATAGCCGCATGCATTTTGATACCTGCGATTTCCGCACCGCCCTGTTCCATCATGTTGTTGATATGATGAATGTGGTTGTTTTCAATAACACTGAATACACCGCCCATACGGCCGATGATACCGCCCTGTTCACAGTGGTGGATATTGTTACGACGGATAATGTGTCCGCCTACTTTTTCCTTCAGCCAGCCGTGATACTGTCCCTTACAAACCGCGTCACGTTCCATCTGCGTGGGACTCTTAACATATTTGTAGGTAAAATAATGATTATTGTCAGGGTCTAAATACTTACCTAAGGAAATACCGGAACACTTGCTGCCCCAGATTTCACAATCTTCGATAATCCAGCCCTTACTCCAGTGAGGACCGATCATACCGTCCTGGAAAGCTGCCGGAGGCGCCCAAGTGGTTGCTGCTTTATTGATGTGAAAGCCGGTAACCGTAATATAATTTCTACCGGTCTCTGACGGGAAAAAGCACATTCTTCTTACATTAATTTCCACGTTTTCTTCGTTGGGGTTCTGACCCTGGAAGTTACCGTAAAGGATGGTTTCATCTTTTTCCTCATCCTGCTCGGTGTACCATTTATAGATGGATTCTTCCGGTACCCAGCTGCACTCATAAACCTCTCCCTTAATACAAGCTTCCAGGGACTGGGTTTCATACATCGCTTTGTCATTTAAGTATACACAGCCTGTATGTTTGTCAGCGGTTGCAAAATACCAGTCGCCGTATACAAAAGTAGTATAAGGATTATAGCCCCCGAAAATACTGTTGGGAACGCGGCAAACCCACACGTTTCCTTCATAATGCTCCCAGTTTTTAATCTGTTCCGCACCGGTAATCACTGCCCCTAAAGGCTCCACGCTGCGGTAAGTAATCCTGGCATCCTCTAATCCCGCGTTTACCGGGTCTACATACTCACGGTAAACCCCGGGATAAACCAGAACTTCGTCTCCGGGCTGCGCAATCTTCGCCGCCTCGGAAATGGTCTTAAACGGTCTTTCTTCTGTTCCGATGCCGTCAAAAGGTGTTTTGGCATTTACATAATACTTCATTGTAACCCTCCTTTTTGCTTACACTAAGCAAATCCTTCCAAAAAATTTTCCTTCTATCTTTTCTCAAATACCGGCATATAAGTAATCGGTGCATCCACTTTGACAGTCTGATTTCCCTCAAAAATTTCCCCCGTAGAGGTCAGCTGCCATTTTCCCGCAGGTAAATATACCTCACGGACAAATTCATTTAAATGTAACACCGGTGCTACCAGGTATTTGCCCCCAAACATATACTGGTCCTGAATTTCCCAACACTTCTCATCTTCAGGAAATTCATAAAACATGGTACGAAGAAGCGGTGAGCCGTTCTTACTTGCTTCCTCATAAAGCGTTTCAATATAATCTAACAGTTCCATACGGATCTGATAGTACTTTTTCATGATTTCATAGTTTTCTTCGCCGTAGCTCCAAAGTTCGTTTGCATGTCCCGTCTTCAGATAACCGCCGCCCCAGTTACGGTCGTCAAGAGGAGGGATATTATAAGGTCCCCTGTCTCCGTGCATACGAAGTACGGGAGAATAAACCGCAAACTGATACCAGCGGATTAACAACTGCCTGAAATCCGGATCCTCCACATCATCCGTCATAAAGCCGCCCACATCCGTGGTCCACCAGGGGATACCGGCAAGTCCCATATTCAGACCGCACTGCAGCTGGTCACCAAATGCCTCAAAGGTACTGGGCACGTCTCCGGACCATACCACGTTGCCGTATTTCTGGCTGCCTGCCCAAGCACAGCGAAGCAGATTCACAACCGGTCCTCTATCCTGCTTACTCATCTCATCATAAAATACCCTGCTGTACATCTGCGGATACATGTTGCTGATTTCCAATGCCGGGCCGTCACAATAGCGGTACTGGTCAAAATCATAAACGCCGAAATCCGGCTCGGAATTATCCAGCCAAAAAGCATCAATTCCGTAGTCGTAATAATTTTTCTTACAAACTTCCCATACATATTTCCTGGTTTCCGGATTGAAGGCATCAATCTCCACACAGTCACCCTGATAATCATAGGTCTGTGCCGCACCGCGCTCTGTCTGAATCAATAATCCTTTTTCCATCATAGGATAAAAATTCTCGCTTCTGCGGTCCACGGAAGGCCAAACCGACACGATGACCTTAATACCCATTGCATGAAGTTCATCCACCATAGCCTTAGGGTCCGGCCAGTATACCGGATCAAATTTCCAGTCCCCCTGATAAGGCCAGTGGAAAAAGTCAATGACAATCTGGTCGATTTTGATACCCTCTTTCTGATACTGACGGGCTACGGTAAGTACTTCGTCCTGGGTTCTGTAACGGAGCTTACACTGCCAAAGTCCCATCAAATCACGGGGGAACTTTCCGGCACGTCCCGTTACAGCTGTATATTTTTCAAGGATTTCCTTGGGCGTATCCGCCGCAGTTATCCAATAATCCATATCTTTGGTGGAACGGGCTACCCACTCCGTATAATTCTTTCCAAAGGTCACACTACCCACAGCCGGGTTGTTCCACAAAAATCCGTATCCCAAAGAAGATACTGCAAAGGGTACGCTAATCTGGGAGTTCCGCTGTGCCAGCTCAAGCACACAGCCCTTTAAATCCATATATTCCTGCTGATACTGTCCCATACCGAAGATTTTTTCCCCATCGGTACTTTCAAATTTCAAATTCAGGGAATACTCGCCGCCGCCGATAATGCCCTTCCACTCACGGTTTACTACCTTTAAGCACCTGCTGCGCCTGGAAATGGTACCGTCGTATTGACGGTAATATTCCTGCAAAATGACCTGTTCATCCTTGTAAAAAGTAATCACACCCGCGAAATTCACTACCGCCTTCATCCGGCCGTTCCAAATGGTTGCGCGGGGTCTTTTTCCGGGACTTCCGTCATATTCCGTGTAATCCACTTCATCAATGATAACCTGCGCAGACCCTTTTTCCACGTCCTCCGTAAGTGCCCAATCATTTGCGGAAAACTGCATTCTTTTCGTGGCGCGGACCCTTAAGGAATCCTTGCCCCAGGCTTCTATCCTAAGCTTCTCTCCCTGATGATAACAAAGCAGCGCACCGCCTTCTGTTTCAAATCTCATATGTACCCCTCCCGGCTTAATACCATTTCATTTATTATACTATTTTCAAGCCGAAATTACCACGTGCAATTCCTTTTAATCCTGTTCCCGGACGACAAATCCTTTACGTATCACACTGTACCCGGGCAGCGAAACCTTTACGCATAATACTGCGCCTGGGCAGCGAACATTTCCGCATACAAACCGCCCTCTTTAGAAACCAGTTCCTCGTGGGTGCCGTACTCTTTTACATTTCCTTCCGAAAATACCGCTATCCTGTCACAGAACTGACAGCTGGACAGACGATGGGAAATGTAAACCGCTGTTTTGCCTTTTACCATCTCTTCAAACTGTCTGTATATCTCATATTCCGCCATAGGGTCTAAAGCTGCGGTGGGCTCATCCAAAATCACCACATCCGCATCCTTCATCAGTGCCCTAGCAATAGCCAGCTTTTGTTGCTCGCCGCCGGAAGGCTCGATACCGTTTTTGTCAAAATATTTAAACAGCACCGTATCTTCTCCATCCGGAAAAGTCTGCAGTTTTTCATAAACACCAACCTGCTTTAAGGTTTCCCTGGCCACCTGCTTTTGCTCTTCTTTCATCTCTTCCGTCTGCAGCAGATTTTCCATTACCCCAAAAGCAAACAGCTTGAAATCCTGAAATACCGGTGCAAACACCGACATATATTGGTCGTAATCATACTCCTTAATATTCACCCCATCCATCAGGATTGCGCCCTCAGTAGGGTCATAAAGCCTGCAAAGAAGCTTCACCATGGTTGTTTTGCCGGCACCGTTTAACCCTACCACTGACAGATGCTCTCCCTCCTTGAGGGTCAGGTTTACGTGGCTTAAGACCTTTACCTCACTGCCGGGATAGGAAAAACTGACATCCCTGAATTCAAATACATGCGGCCCCGGCGTCACATCCTTTGTGCCCTGATGCATAGCCATGGGATAGTCCAGAAACTTCACAAATTCATTGGCATAATTGGCCTTTTTCACCATGTTCTGGAAGTTGGTCACCATGCCCATCAGCGTATTGGAAAAAGTACCTGCCGCGGTAATCATCTGGGTAGTGGCTGCGATGGTAATCTTCCCCGTAATCGCCAAAAAGCCCAGATAAATGTAGGTTCCGAAGTCCCTAATCAGCATGGTTCCCACATTCAATAACTGAAGCGGAAGCTGCTCCTTTGCCATCTTTTCCCAATAACCGCTCATCTCGTCGTTGAAATCAATCCACTTGCCTACCATCATTTCCCGTGCATCATAAAGACGGATATCCTTACCGAAGCGGAAATCCACCAGCCCCCATCCCAAATAACCGAAAATGCGGTTGACTTTGGAAAGCTCGCCGTACCACTTCTGCTCGATTTGATTAAGTCTTGCGTTCACAAAAAAGGTCGCTGCAAATAAAACCACCGTAAGTAAAAGCACCAGCGGCGCCTTGGTCACGATTACCGCTGTCACACCAATTAAAGTTATCATTCCGGTAATCAGATTAAACAATTCATCCACAAGCCCGTTTAAGCCGCCGGAGTACCAGCTCATGCCGTTTCTGGCAAGCTCTAACTGGTCTAAAGCCTTCTTATCCTCGGTCAGGGCAAAGTCCAGCCCCATAATCCGCTGGCTCAAAACCGTCTGATAATAATTTTCAAATTTATTGGCATACCGCTCCGCCACATTCACAAAGGTTCCCTGGGCAATACCAAGGATAAATTCAATAATTACTATGGATGCCGCATAGGTAATCAGTTTTTGGACATCCTTGCCTCCCATCAGCTCTTCCACAATCAGCGGAATGAAGAAAATGCCGATAAAGGGCTGGCACACATTCACTAATAGCTTCCCTGCTCTTGCAAAAAAGTACATCTTATGCTTCTTCCATGCACTGGGCAGGAAGTAGCCGTAAACACTTTTCAGTACGGCAAAAGCGCTGTCATTTGCCCGGCTTTCTTGATTCGCCATGACTTTTTGCTCTGCCTGATGCTGTGCTTTTTTCTTCTGATTTCTTCTATTTTGCTTCATCTTCGCCACCCCTTTCTTCGTAATATTGTGCCTGTACGCTAAACAGGGCCGCATATTCCCCGCCTTTACTAAGAAGCTCATCGTGGGTGCCGTATTCGATAATCCGGCCCTTTGCAAACATGGTTATTTTGTCACAAAAACGGGTGGAAGAAAGTCTGTGGGAAATATAAATAGCAGATTTCTCTCCGATAATTTTGTCAAAGTTCTGGTATAACTCGTATTCCGCAAGGGCGTCAAGTGCCGCCGTGGGCTCATCCAGCACCATAATGGGCGCTCCCTTATAAAGGGCCCTGGCCAGTGCCAGCTTTTGCTTCTCACCGCCGGATAAATCCACGCCGTCTGCATAAAGAATCTTCAAAAGCTCTGTATCGATGCCTTTTTCCAGACTTTCCAGTTTCGCCCCAAGTCCTGCCGCAATGAGGCATTCCCTTGCTTTTTCCTTATCGGTTCTTTCCGGAGTATCCATGGACACATTCTGGGCAAAAGGAAACGCAAACAGTACCACATCCTGGAATACCGGTGCAAACAGCTTAAAGTAGTCCTCTCTCCTAAAGTCATAAATGCTGTAGCCGTTTACCAAAATTTCCCCTGCCGTCACATCATACAGACGAAGCAAGAGTTTGATAAAGGTGGTCTTTCCGGCGCCGTTTAAGCCTACAATGGCAAGCTTTTGTCCCGCCGGGAAGGAAAGATTCAAATCACAGATGGTGTCCGCCTCTGCGCCGTCATAGCGGAAGCAAACATTTTTAAACTCGAAATTATAAGAATCCCCAAGCACGGAAATATCCAGATAGTCCTTCTTTTCTTCCTCTTGCAGGTCCATAAAAGTCCGGTAATCGTCGGTCATATTGGATGCCTGCTGCAAATGTCCGAAATTGTCATAAAAATCGGAAAGCGCTGAGGAAAAGGCACTGCAAAGTCCCAAATACAGCGTAAAATCACCGATACTGATGCTTTCCCTAAACACCTGGGTAATCAATATGTAATACATCACCGAAGACGCAACCACTGTAGTGGTAGAATAAATATAAGAATGACGCAGCCAAAAATTCCGGCTCCTGCTAAACAGTTTCTGATAATCTTTCAGGATACCTTTTTGCTTTTGTAACAGCCAGGGCTGCATGGAAAACACGCGGATGTCCTTGGCATAGTCGAAATCCTGGGTGCTTCGCTCCATATAACTCATTTTCCTGCGCACCGGTGCAGAGGCATCCCAGAAATGCTTTTTGTCATCACGGATGGACCACCGCTGGGAAGCATAATTCATCAACATCGCCGCTGTCAGTACCAGAATCAGGCGCGGATCCAGCACAATAATGGAAGATGCCGTCACAAGCATGGTAAATGCCAGTGAAAGCAATATAAAGCTTCTGTTCATCAGACCGCCGAAGCCCTGCCAGTCTCCGCCCAGGGCATTGGCTGCCCGCTGGTGCAGATCCAAAATATGAGGCTGCTCCAAGGTCTGGTATCTCATGGAAAGCAGCTTGTTATTTTTTTCCGTCGTAAGCTTGAAACGGACATAGTTGAATTGATAATATACCCTGTTTTGAATGATGGTATTGCCGCCCACGCTGATAAGTTCAATCAGTGTAGTGATAAGCAGCAGCTTCCATAACGGCGACAAATTCTTGGTCGCCATACCCGCCTGTGCCTGCACAATATCTATCAAAAACTTGGCAATATAACTCCACAAATACCGCATCACCGACTGGGTGATGGCCCCTAACACAAACAGTAAAATAATAATGCGCTTATACTGCTTTATTTTGCGGAACATAAAGCCCATGTTTTTGATAATTCCGTAATAGGTATGGGGAACCTTTAACTTGCCGTTTTCATCGTATTCCCCTAATTTAACTGTTTTTTTATCCCTTTTTTTCAATGCTTTATCCTCTTTAAAAAATGGTAAATAAACTTCTTGTTTCGCCACCCTTTTATTATAGTATTTCTTTCGGAAAAAACAAAGACTAATATCCGTTTTCTAATCTTAAAATTCTCTTTATAACGGGTGTGGGATTTAGGAAAAAGTCCCGGTTTTTCAAATTGAAAAGTCCTTTTACGCTCCGTATAATGAACTTATCAAAAATAATTAAGCTTAATTAGTTCCTATTTCTCAATTAACAACGGAGGTACTCTATGGACAAACTTTATTCTATCAACGAACTTGCTACTATCACCGGTCTTACTACCAGGACCTTGCGCAATTATATTAAAATGGACATTCTCAGCGGAGAAAAAATAGACGGTATCTGGCAGTTTGACTTAGCACAAATTGAGGCCTTTTTGAATCATCCTATGGTAACGCCCAGTATCCGGGCCAAGAGAAATGCCATTGTTTTTGATTTCATGGCTGACACGGAAAAGAAACATCCCGAAATGTGTACCATTCTCGATATTCAGGCAGACGAAAAAGAAGCCGAAGAAATATCCGGCTTCTTTTGTAACTATATCAATCAAAACGATATGGGAAACAATATCCAATTTTCTTTTGAAAGAAACGGTAAGCATGTCAGAATTATTCTGAAAGGCTACGAACAGGAAGTCCTGAAATGCTTAAATCAGTATGACATTTTGTATTAAAGATTGCGCAGACGCGCAATCTTAGCGCGCGAGCGGGTCGCAAAGCGACACTTTCCTTACCGCGAGCTGCGCATCCTTGTTTTTTGACTTCATAGGAAATTCCTATGAAGTAATAAGGCGTCATACGCTTCTTTCATGGGGACATAGATGCTCTGCACCCGCGGAGCATCACTGCCATGCAGATAATAATGCCAAAACCGGAATGATGTAATCAGGTTAGCAGCCTCCATATGGCTGCTAATTTCATCTACACTCACGTTTTTTCCGGACAACTCTTTCACGGCTCTGCCGTAACATTCAATGACTTCTTTTTTCTCTAAAGGAATTCCGTCTCCGGTCAGTCTGCTGATAAAAAAGCTAAGGTCTCCGGAAGCTGCTCCTACATTTACACCCTGCCAGTCGCAGATAAGCAGGTTTCCGTCTTCATCCTTCAGTAAATTGTCGAAATGAAAATCTCCGTGGGTCAACACATGCTCCTCTGAGTCATGCCACCGGATAATCTTATTCATTTCCGGCGCTATGCCTTTTAAATCTGTTACGTCATCTTCACCAAACACATCCGGGTGCTCCTGCAATACGGAAATCCAACCCTCTACGGAAGTCTTTATTTCTTCCTCCGTAAGCAGCTGCGCTTTACTTTTTTCTTCCTGTGAGGAATCCTCCGGCAAACTATCGCCCTGCCCTGCACTTTCCCGTAAAAAAGAAGGAATCTCCATCCCGTGCACCTTCGCAAGAACGGTCATAATTTCCTGCAAAAGCCCGTCATCAAGATGCGCACGATCCAGCGGCTTATAATGTTTCATAAGCAGCTTGATTTCTTCCTCGGAACTTGCGATATCATATACCTCCGGCAGGAAAGAATAGGTATCCGCCGCATGATTCCCTGCAGCCGCGTTTGCACCAACGCATGCACTCATCCGGGACGCATACTGATACCACTTCGCTTCCTTCTGATAAGCAAGGAAAATCTCTTCTCCGACCGCTTCCTTTTTCACGGTCTTAAAGACATACTTTCCTTCGATATCATAAACTTTTGCACCGCTTTGCCCGCCCGGCAATTCCGATGCATGATGATTCAATATGTATTCTTCTGCTTGTTTAATATTCATCTTTGCTCCTTCGGATTATTCCCTATCAAAAAGTTCTATCAACCACTCGATAGATAACCCGATATAATGATAACTTCTGCCACTTACACTTTTTCCCCAGGTCTTGTTCTCACACCAGGGCGCGCCATGCTGTCCCTTGGGTAAAACATGCATTTCAAAAGGAACGCCATGGGCCTTAAGCTTCTCCCCATAATAGAGCATATTTTCTACATTACTCAGCTTATCCTCAAAGGTCCCGTACATAAATGTAGGCGGCGTATCGCCTGTCACCTGCTCATCACAAGCAGCCCACTTTAAAAGCTTTTCATCTCCGCCTGCATGTCCCTTCAAAAAATCCCGGCAATGAGCCAGCCTTGTAGTCAATATGGGATAAAAGAGTATCACCCCATTTGGCTTAAAAACACAGGCATTTTCACTTGCTTTCTGCCAAAGGGTACTTACGCTTGCACATAAATGTGCCCCTGCCGAGAAACCGCAAATGGCTATCGCATCCTCCTGAATGCCCCAATTTTCTGCGTTTTCACGCAAAAGTCTGATTGCATACATCAAGTCCTTTTGGGGCTCCGGAAAGCAATGGGGTACTACGCTGTAGTTTAAGACCGCCGCATGAAAACCTGCCGCATTGTACTGCATCGCCACCTGATCTGCGTCTTCTTCAATACAAACCGTAGTATAGCCCCCTCCCGGCGCAATAATCACGACGGGACGCTTTATTTCACTTTTTTCTAACAGATACAACTGCATGGTTGGCATGAAGCCATATTCTGTAGGCTCCTTACGGACATCCACTTGAAAATACCGCATAAAAACTACCTCTTACTCATTTCCTTCTTCTCAATCACCACAAAAGGAATCGTCATCTCATCTTCTAATAGTCCGGCGTGTACACCAATAAAAATATCAGCTTCCTCCCGGGTATCAAAAATACTCACATCGCCTACTGCAATTGCCAGGTAATCTCCCAACATATCCCTAAAAATGGGATGCTCCGTGCCGTCTCCGAACAGCTTTTCATCCAGTACCTTTTGCTTCGGCCAAAGCAGGAAATCTTGGCCAAAATAGCGGGTAAACTCTTCTTCAAACTGCTGCCTTTTCTCTTCTTTTACAAAAAGATTCAGCACCCTGGGCTCAATGGACGGCATCCGCACCAAACACTCCATCAAGGTAGGGTAATCCTCAAGAGCCACACATTTAGAGTCCATATGTCCGTGGTCCGCAGTCACAATAAACAAAGTATCCTGAAGCTGCTCCGTAAGCGCTTGCACCTGCTTTTCCAGATTCCGCAATACTTCCGCGGAATTATCGCAATAACACCCCTGCTTGTGCATGGTGGAATCCGGCTCATTCCAATAGCTGTAAATATACTTTTTCCCGGGTTCCTTACAAAGCGTCAAAATCCTATCACAAATCTTTTCAAAGGTATCGGGAAACGGCTCTACAAAAGGCATCGCTCCGTAAGCCTTGCCACCAAGCCGGTTAATCTTTTGTACTACGCCCTCGTATCCTGTATAGGTCCATGCCACGTTATAGTCTGCGGCGGGAATTTCCGTTCCCTTTTCTACATTCAAAAAGGTGGTCACATTCTTATCCAGCTGGGGATAATAGCAATCCCAGCCGAGCCACGCATGCTCCGCCGGAAGCATTCCGCTCATTGCAGAGGTAGTGGCTGCCACTGTGGTTGAAGGAAATACGGAAAGATAACTTCCCTTCAAATGACTTCTGAAAAAACCGTCCTTTTCCAGGTTCTTTTCCAAAATACAGGTTCCCATGCCGTCAAGGAGCATAATCACCACGTTCTTATATTCCTTCTTCAAATATTCATCAAGTAGCGGCAGACTCTCTCCATTCTGCTCCATGCCAAACCACTTCAGCACGGAATTGGGAAGTGCCGCAATGCTGTTTTTATCATCAGGAAAAATAATTTTCTTTTCACTCATAAACCAATCTCTTCCCGTCCTTTTGTATACGCTTTCCTCCGGCTTCTCTTTCTGTCTGCTTACCCGCTCATCAGCCTGCTAAGTAAAGCATCTCAAAACTTTCTTCTGCATTCAGACCATTGACGGTTGCCGGCCACTCATTTGTGGTATAAAATCTACAATACTTTCCGTCATCTGCCAGCATATCCACATAGGTTTCCCCATCCGTTTCCACAAAAGCAAATTTCGTTCCTGCCGGAAATGCGAATCCTTCTCCTGTCAGATTTCCTTCTCCGTCTGTCAATTCTGCTTCGATTTCCACGGTAGAAGTAAGCTTATAATCAAAATTAATCTTATAAACACTGTCTTTTTCTACGGGAAGACCGTCTTCACCAATCGCACACTTGGCAATTCCCGTATAAGTGCTTAACATATCCATTCTCTTTCTGACTTCAAAATCAGCAGAATTGGTAAAGGTTCCCATTCCGCCGCTGAATTCTCCCATGAATTCCACGGAGATTTCCGTAAGTTTAAATACACAAACGCTCTGGTAATCATTTTCTACGGTACGTTGTACATACAGATAAAAATCATCCCCGCTCTTTGCCAGATATGATTCTAATTCGTAGCAATATGTTTCCTGGGTAAAAGTATTTCCGTTGACCGTTACATCAAAAGATTCATTAAAATCATAGTCCGGATTGTAGTTAGGCATTACACGGATCAAATCGCTCACGCCGTCTCCGTTTAAATCCGTATCCAGGCCAAGCCAGTTATTGTCCAGCCGGATGACATAATCATCCCCTACATTTGCTGAATATTTCTCCTGATACATCTGCGGATATTCACTATAAAGCACCGTCACTACCTGGGTGCCTGCCGCATAAGGCGCCAGCTCATAATTACTGAAGTAAAAAGTTACACCGTCATATCCCAAGGTCCAGGTAAACTCCGGCTGATTCTCTCCGCCCGGTGTTACATAATCCTTCAGCATTTCCTTGGGCGGTGTAATAAAAAACATGCCGTCCTCACCGTATTTTTCCATAAGTTCCGTATCCAAAACAACCGGCAACCCTTCCATATCCTTGATGATATCGTCTAACTGAATTTCTGCACCTGTCTGTACATCAAAATTAGCCGCAGTATAATAATTTACTCCGTGGGCTCCGCCTTCATAGGCAAAAACAGATTCTACAAAAGAAAGCACCTCTTTATCGGCTCTCTTTACAAACACTTCCGATTTGTACTCATAGGGCCCCATAAAATTCTCAGCACCATGATGCTCATAAAGTAAAGAGGCATCCTCTTTCATCATTTCAAGGTACTCCTTGATTTCTGCCAGGTGCGTTTCTTTATACGCATTTACAGACGCAGTCAATGCCGGATATCCGGTCGTACGAAGCCCTAAGGTCTGATAACTTGCGTTCATCAAAGACACTTCTTCATATTTTCCGTCGTAATTTCTTTCAAGAATTATGTCAAGATATGCAGGTGCTTCTGCAGCTTCTGCAGATTCATCCCCGCTTACTTCTTCTCCGGTTTGTGATTCTTCCTGCTTTTCCTCTTCTTTACTTTGGTCTTCCTTTTTCTCTTCGGAAACCGCTTCCTCAGAAGCTCCGGTATCCTCTGTATCCCCATTTTCGGATACTTCCGGCCGGTCTTCTTTTTCCGGAATTTCACTTATCGGTGGGATAAGCTGCGGGGTGTTTTCTTTTCCGCAAGCTGTCATTCCAAGTACCATTGCAATTACTAAACTAATCAAAAAACCCTTTTTCATAATCCTTCCTCCTTCGTCTGACCTTGTTTCCCCCTTTAACACTTTGTATCTTCTTTTCTTTCATCCATCGTCCCTTGGATTTTATTTTTCGGCTTTTTGCCTTTGCTTTTCGACGTACATATTGGCATCTGCTTCCGCTACAATACTCTCAATCATTTTACCGGTGCCGAGCGCAAAACCAAAGGCTGCACTAATCGCCACCTTTGATACCTTATTTTTACGCAGAAGGCTGTCGTTGGTCCTGCGGATCATGTCACGCAACATGCTCTCGTCAGCATTTTCCGTAATTACCACAAATTCATCACCGCCCATGCGGAAAACGCGGCTTTCATCTGTTAAGTTCTCCAGAATGGATCCTGCTACCGCTGAAACCGCAAAGTCACCATAATCATGACCCATGGTATCGTTAATTATCTTAAGTCCGTTTAAATCCCAAAAGGTTACCCCGATTTTTTCCGCAGAACGATAGGTGGTTTCTATCATCTGCTGATACTTATTTCTGTTGTAGGTCTGGGTCATGGCATCCATTTCACTCAGTTTCTTTAATTCTGCTTCCCGGATGGCATGGCTTGTAATAACCTCCGTCACATGCTGCAGCATCGGTACAAATGCATACAAAATAAGCGCTCTGGGAAATACATAATAAAGCGGCAATGTCACCCAGGGATTGGGATTGGGCGTGGTAAAGGTCAAAAGACCGGTTGCTGCATCAATATATTTATTGGTAACCGTGTTGGTAAGCGTCAACATATTGGCATCGCAAAGTCCATAAAAATAGCCGCCCATAACCCCCAGAAAAATGCTCACCACCGATAATGCATAGGTATAATAAATGAATTTCTTATTCTTGTACTGGACTGCGCATACAAGCGGCATAGTAGAAATCAATACCGTGTGATACGTAATCGTCACATGTACGGTAGTAATAAACAGAATCATTAAGAAAAACAGCAAGTATTTCGCACAGGGCTTGGCAGATAAATATTTCGCTACCATATAGGCACCAAACCAACAAACCACAGCACTTACCGTGGTAATATACATTAAAATGTCTTCTATGATAAAGATATTCAACAGGTTTAATATTTGCGCGATAAACGCAATATACATCATCGTTCTCATACACTTCATCGTGTAGAGATTGGCGGTTACTTCCATTTTATCAATTGTAATTTTTTCCTGTGTATTTCCCATAATATTAGCTCTCTTATAAAAAAATCCTTCACTTTATTATACTAAATTCCTAAAGGAAAGTAAAGAAAGCCGCCCCCGGCTCCTTATACCGTGGCCCATGCCATGAACCTTTGAATCATAGTATCCCACACAGGCCAATCATGTCCGCCCGGCATTTCTTCATAATGAATCTCCACGCCCTTTTCTGCCGCATAGGCCAGATATTCCGTACTGAAATCATAGGAAAAATCCTCTGTGCCCATACCCGCAAAAAGCTTGGGTAATTTCAAATTCTGTGCTGCCGCGCGATCTATCCACTCCTTGGAATCGCTGTCGCTTCCCCTTAGTTCCTCAAGACTTCCCCAGTTACATTCTATTAAACTTTCCTTTCCGGTAAGCCCGTGGCTTTCATCCGCCATCAAATCTACCACAAAGGATACTCCTGACAAATTCGCTGCCGCAGTGAAATACTCCGGCTTGTTAAATGCCCACTTAAAAGCGCCGTAGCCGCCCATGGAAAGACCTGCCACATAACGCTTCCCAACACCCTTCAAAAGAGGAAGCATGCCCTCCATAGCCGCAGGAACCTCTTCCGTCAAATATTGAAAATAAGGATAACCATGCTTCATATCCGCATAAAAACAGCTGCCGTCTACCTCCGGCATAATCACCGCCAACCCGTAGGGCTGCGCATATCTTTCTATCGCTGTGTTGCGGATCCAGTCCAGCCCATTTCCGCCGCCGCCATGCAAAAGATAAAGAATTCCCTTAGGTGCCTCACCACGCTCCATACATTCCGGCAAAGTCACATAAATATTGGTCTGATAACCCAGTTTGTCAGACATAAAATCAAAATGCAGTATACCCATTTTATTCATCCCCCTTTACCAGATATTTGATCATCACGGGAAGCCATGCATCCCAGTATTCCCAGTTATGCGCACCGTCCGCTTCTTCCCATTTGGTTTCCACGCCCTTTTCTTTGACATATTCCGCAAAAAGCTTGGCACCGTTATAAAATCCGTCCTGCTTTCCGCAACAGAAATACAATCTTGGAAGCTTCGTGCCTTCTGCTAAATGCTTATCCACCATATATTTAAAATCGTTCCTACTACCGCGATACTGCTCCATAGTTCCGAAAGCATTCAGCACGCGTTCCTTGCGCCCATCATAAAAGCCAAGCTCCTCTAAATCACCGGCGCCGGACATGCCTGCTGCCGCCGCAAAAAATCCGGGACAGTTAAGGGCCCACTTAATCGCACCATGGGAACCCATGGAATTCCCGATTACGAAACGTTCCTTAGGATCATGGGTCAGCGGAAATACATTCTCCATAACAGCAGGAAGCTCCTTGCTGATAAAATCGAAATAATTTTTACCATGAATCATATTGCTGTAAAAACTGTTCTTTACCTCCGGCATCACCACCGCAAGGTCATACTCCATGGCATATTCTTCGATTCTCGTCCTTCTCAAATACAAGGAACAATCATCCGAACCCCCATGCATGATATACAAAGTCTTTTTACGGCCATACTCATCATAATAAGCCTTGCTTCCCTGACGGTCTCTCCATCCCTCAAAGGACGGCAACACCACCATTACATTTACCTGTTCTCTCAGCACCTGTGAGAAAAACGTATATCTTACTACACTCATGCTTTATCCTCCCTTAGGAATGCTCTCACGGCTTCTATATAATGATACGTAAGCCGGGCATTCTTTATTGGTTATATTATATCACTATCCGGTTATTCCTCAAATAAGACATTAGATATGCTACCACTTAAATGATTTGATCCTTTCCTAATAACAGAGAATCAATTACCGGATGGATTACCGCTGTATTTTCCAGTTTATTCATTGCACAAAGCTTTTTCCCGGCATCCTTACTGGATGCCCCGCAATGATATACTTGCTCTGTAGATAGCCCATAATCCAACACAATCCACCTATCATGACAATCCGGATTGGTTATAATTTTAATCGGTGGATACTGATTCCTAAAATCATCCACAACCGCTTTCGTCAAAAATCCTTTCCTTCCATGACCGTTTTCTGTAAAAAGAATTACTTCAACGCCTTTTTTCTTTTGTGACAGAAGTTGTAAGGTTTTCGTATTCACATAGTCATCTACTACATAAATACTTGTAGTTGCCTGTTGATAAATATCAATGTATGCCGTGTCAGCTTCAAATTTTAGACCTTTATATATCACAAAATTCTTGAAATCTTTATCAGAAATAAATTTTCATTCAGTGTATCAATGCTTTTTTGAATATCTGAGATATTCTGCTCAGATTTTTGCTGTCTGTCGTTTAGACATGCCATTTGTACGGATAATTCCGATACTCTGGCATTTACAAGACGCATTTCCTCCCCTGTCACAAACTGCTGATTTTGTTTTATGTAATGGCGCATCTCCCGAAAAGCCCGCATGATAAAAATGCTTTGCTGTTCGGCAAGTTCTCCCCTTAAAACTGTTGCAAGCATATAGATACCTTGCTCGGTAAAGGCATATGGCATACTTCTAGACATTGAATTCTTAATTGCGGTGACATTTTGGCACCGCAAATTTTCATATTCATCTTTTGTAAGCTGAAACATAAAATCATCGGGAAAACGTTCGATATTACGTTTTACCTGTCTATTAAGATTCTTTACCTCATACCCATAAATCTCCGCCAAATCAAAATCCAGCATAACCTGCTGCCCGCGAATTACATAGACGCGGGTCTGAATACTCTCTACCGCTCCAACTTCTGATGTTTTCTCCATCGTACCTCCACATTAATGATTACTGCCGCCCTCTTTATCCCCGATGCGCTTCTTTGATAACTTCTCCATCTGTATCTTATACGCTATCAGACGTAAAAGATAATGCGGCACCCGTCTATTTCCTAATTCCCAGTCCGTTTCCGTCATATAAGGAATTTCAAAATACTCACAAAATTCCTTCCGGTTCATGCCGGTACTTTCCCTTAATTTCCTTAACTCTTCTCCTGCTTCCATCAAATCCCCCCCTCTTTCCTTTCGTTTATGCGTTGCATAAAATAATAGTATTCTTTTTGCGCCTCGACGTCAATCATTATTTCCCAATATAATCCTTAATTTAACCATAATTTTACCCCGGTAAATTAACCTTTTACCGGGGCTTTCATTTCGTAAAAATTATATTGTTTCGGGTGCGTATCAAAAATATCCTGATACATTTTCGATTCTGTCAGCAAAAATCCGGCCTGCTCTGCTACCTTGCAGGAGGCAATATTTTCCGTGCGGATTACCGCAGATAATTTGGAATTTTCATAATGCTCAAAAAAATACCGGCCATATGCCTTCATCGCTTCGGTTGCAAAATGCCGACCCCGATAGGGTGTCCCTATGAAATAAACAGGACCGATTTCTCCGCTGTCCTCATAATAGGAGCATCCCACAGAACCAATCACAGCTCCTGAGGTTTTTTCAACAATGGCATAAGCCAGGTAGTCTTTTTCGGGATTATCTTCCCCGTCTAATGCCATAGCCTCCAAAATCCAGTCATGAATAAACACCGCATATTCCCCGGGCCAACCGCCGAAAATATCCTCATCCAAACTCCCATCTGATGCAATTTCGATAAAAGCCGCCTCATCCTCCGGCTTAATACTGCGGATGATTAATCTTTCAGTTTCTAAATACATACGATATCCTTTCCAAATGGCACTTCCGTCTTTCTAAATAAAATCAATATTCAATCAATTACTTCTCTATCGCCCGGTACATAACGGACACAGAATCTTTAAAAAGACCTGCTTTTTCGTAAAATTCCACATTCTGAGGAATACAAATCAGCTGGAGACAAGATACTCCTTTTTCCTTTAAATGGGCTTCTGCTTCTGCAAGTAATTTCCGGCCGATGCCTTTCTTCTTCCACTCCGGCACCACGAATAACTCCGATACAAAAAAGAAATCCTCATCCGCATAAGGGTCAATATATCCTAACAAGCCTCCGATAACTTCTTCCTCTTCCCGTGCAAGTAGGCCAAAGGATTCAAAATTCCCCATAATGGAGCGGACCCTGCGCTCTGCTTTTTCTTTCCTCCAGACCTCATTCCAGGGCTCCTCGGAATAGGCTTTCCCCATGGCAACGGCAAGCGCTGACACATCCTTTGTGGTGACTATTTTAAATACCATCTTATTATCTCCTCCCGGTTCTTCCCTTTCTTACTCAGAATAATATCATTTACCATACTATTTCTTAGTGAAATTATACCGCCCGTTAAGTGCCGCCACAACCTCATTCTTATTTCCAAAAGAAAAAGATTGCGCATCACGCAATCTTTTCATAATTAACATACTTAATGTACGTTCCACACTTCGCCTTCAGAATCAATCGCTCTTAAGGCAAAAAACGCGTAAATATCTACTGAATAATCCTCTGCGCCTTCCATATGTTCCGGCTCAATGACGAAGGTCGCTGTCTGTCCGGGAGCCACATTCTCTTCCTGCCTGGAAACGCCCCTATCAGTCGTTCCTGAAATATTAACCATACAACTTACCGTTTCTACGGTTTCCTCTCCGTTGTTGGTTACCGTAATTACCAATTCCCCGTTTTCATTGATTTCATCTACAAAGGAAAGACCTTCCTGCATTTTATCGCCACGGTCTGTATCTACCTGAAAATCCTGCTCGCTTGCTAAATGATATACGACCATCTTGGCAGTCACATTCTCTTTCGGATAGGTCATAGTCAAAGAATAGCATCCGTCTGCCCTGTCAAAGAACAAGGTCTCCGTAGCCTCCTTCTCCTCCGTATCCTCTTTTACAAACTTCCAGAGAGGCATATCCCAGTTGGGTGAAGAATAAGTATAGTTATCAGATAATAAAGGATACTCATTTTCATAACAAAAACAATGATACTTCCACATATTCTGTTCCCATGTGGTCTCTTCCATAGACCAATCATCCTCACCTTCTTCAAACTGCTTTGCCATCTCTTCGGCTGTCGCATCGGGATGGTGAGTCACCCGGTATGTAACGGTTTTCTCTGCATTCTCCCACAAAACTTCCCGGCTCGGTGACGCCGCATCCGTTTGGTAATCATATCCGATTTCATCCAAAAGAGTAGATACTTTCTGTTCTACGGACTCCTTTTTGAAACAACCGGTGCAAACTGCCGCCATCAACACAAAGCCTAACATCAAAACTATTGTGTTCTTAAACCTCTTTCCCACTTTTTGGTATCTCCTTTTCCTTTTTCGCCGGTTATTTATTTAATTCCCCGTATAAATACTCCAGCAAGTCTTCCTTCGTTAAAGGTTCCTCATGACTGAGTATACAATACCGGCAATCCTTTTCTTCTATCATCTTAATGAGCGCCGCCAATTTTTCCTTGTCCAGATAGCAGCCGTTGAAAAAGTCGGGACAAATACTGTCTCCTAAAAAGAGTACCTTTTCCTCAGGAATATAAATACAGACAGAATCCTCCGAATGGGGCGCCGTCGTATGAAAAATCTCCGCTGTCAAGCCGCCCAAATCAAGCTGCAACTTATTTGCAAACTCCAGTTGCGCCGGCACAATGGTCACCTCATCAATCCCTTCATATTCCTTAGCGAAATGAGGGTCTTCCTTTTTCATGAAATCCACATACCCGGGCTCTAAGGACTTGCGCATCTCTTCCCGCAAAAATCCATTCGTCTTTTCGTGGGCAATACAGCATCCGGCGGTGCGGTGCATACCATAGGTGTGGTCATAATGCCAATGGGTAATCACCGTAAAATCCGGCAAGCTCATCCCTTCCTGTTCCAATAATCCGTAAAACGCCTCTACATGATGGGCGGAATATCCCGCATCTACAGCAAGTGCATATTTTTCGCCCCGGATATAAACCAGCATCGGCCGGTCCACCTCCGGCTGGTGCTCCATATAAAAAATCCTATCTGTTAATTTATGTAATTTCTCTGTATACATTCTTTGCTTATTATTCATACCCGTTCCCTTCATTTCTTTTGTACTATTATTCATAATACAGCGTTTCGACAGCTTATTCTATCCCGTAAACCCCGTCGCATTTAGGAATCGTGCTAATGCTTCCGTCTT
>JAFZDQ010000042.1 GCA_017561085.1 Lachnospiraceae bacterium | reverse complement strand
GCTGGGGCGTATGTCCCGTTCCGCAAAGAATGGCCCCCTGAATCCCTGTTCCGTAACGGAAAAGGTAATTCCTAAGCATAAAGGTTCCCAGGCTGTGTCCCAAAATCACACAAGGAATTCCGGGATAAGCCTCCTGTGTTATTTTCTTTAATCTGTGAACATCACGGACCGCTACCGTAGCAGGGTCACGCTCACAAAAGTATCCGAAGGGCACCTCCTCTGAAACACTTTTTCCGTGTCCCAAATGGTCTTCCCCTGTTACCAAAATCCCTTTTCCGGCCAGATATACTGCCGTCTCTTCGTAACGCTCAATATATTCTGCCATACCGTGCACTATCTGCAAAATACAGATGATTTTTCCTTCCGGCACCCAGCGCACCGCATGAATTTTGGTTTTTCCGTCTCTGGAATCAAATGTAAATTCCTCTTTTTTTATCATAAGTACCTTCTTTCATACCGGGGGATGCATGCTCCCCCGGCTCCCATTCAGGTCATTATTTCTACTGCTGCTTCCAATTAGCAGATTTCAGCACCTGCAGGCATATCCTTTTCCGGTGTCATCAGTGCCAGATTGCCTTCTGCATCCTCTGCACAAAGGAGCATACCTTCGCTCATCACGCCGGCAAGCTTCGCAGGCTTTAAGTTTACAAGAACCATAACCTTCTTGCCCACCATTTCTTCGGGCTTATAGTACTGCTTGATTCCGGAAACAATCTGCTTTACGCTGCTACCGATTTTTACCTGGGAACAAAGAAGTTTTTTGGACTTTGGCACTTCCTCGCAGGCAATAATTTCGCCTACCTGGAACTGCATTTTCATAAAGTCATCATAGGAAATTTCTTCTTTGGCTTCAATATCAATCACATTTTCATCTGCTTCTTCGGCTTCGCCGCTTGCAGCTTCTGCCTGTGCTTTTCTTTCCGCGAACATGGCTTCCGCTTTTTCTACGATTTCCTTTGCATCCAGTCTTGCAAAAAGAATTTCAGGCGCATCCGTTACCTTATTTCCGGAAGGATACTGTCCCGCTACCTTGGTTTCTTCAAAGCTTCTGATGGAAGCATTCAACTGGGCAACAATCTTTTCTGCAGTCTTAGGCATAAAGGGCTCAATCAGGGATGCACCGGTTACGATACTGTCTACCAAATTGTAAAGCACGGTTGCCAGTCTGTCTTTCTTTGCTTCATCCTTGGCAAGTACCCAGGGTTCTGTCTCATCAATATATTTGTTGCAACGTTTGAACAGTGCAAAAATTTCGGTAAGCGCATCCGCAACACGTAAATTCTCCATCTTAGCGGATACTCTGTCATAGGTACCTGTCACAACAGCCTTAAGGTCATCGTCAATGGCCTTTTGTGCTTCGTCGTCGCTTTCACCCTTGTATTCCACAACGCCGCCAAAGTATTTATTGCTCATGGAAATGGTTCTGTTTACCAGATTTCCTAAAGTATTTGCAAGGTCGGAGTTGATTCTTTCTACCAAAAGTTCCCAAGAGATGGTTCCGTCGTTATCGAAAGGCATTTCGTGAAGCACGAAATAACGTACCGCATCCACGCCGAAGAAATCTACCAAATCATCTGCGTAAATTACGTTACCCTTAGACTTACTCATCTTGCCGTCGCCCTGTAAAAGCCAAGGATGACCGAATACCTGCTTGGGCAGGGGCTCACCAAGTGCCATTAAGAAAATAGGCCAGTAAATGGTATGGAAACGGATAATATCCTTTCCGATTAAGTGAAGGTCAGCGGGCCATAATTTCTGATACTGCTCGGTGCTTTCACCGTCACATTCATAGCCGATACCGGTAATGTAGTTGGTCAGTGCATCTAACCACACATAAACCACATGCTTATCATCAAAATCTACCGGAATTCCCCATTTAAAGGAGGTTCTGGATACGCAAAGATCCTGAAGTCCCGGAAGAAGGAAATTGTTCATCATTTCATTCTTACGCGAAACGGGCTGAATAAATTCCGGATGGGTATTAATATGTTCAATTAATTTATCCGCATATTTGCTCATTCTGAAGAAATAAGCCTCTTCTTTGGCAGGCTTAACTTCTCTGCCGCAATCAGGGCACTTGCCGTCCACTAACTGGGATTCCGTCCAGAAAGATTCACAGGGTGTACAATAAAGTCCTTCATAGGAGCTCTTGTAAATATCTCCCTGGTCATACAGTCTCTTGAAGATTTTCTGTACCTGCTTTTCATGATAATCATCCGTGGTACGGATAAATTTATCATAAGAAGTATCCATCAAATCCCAAAGATCCTTAATGGTTCCCGCTACACCGTCTACAAATTCCTTGGGTGTAATGCCGGCTTCCTGTGCCTTTAATTCAATTTTCTGTCCGTGTTCATCGGTACCTGTCTGGAAAAACACATCATATCCGTCTTTTCTTTTAAAACGGGCAATGCTGTCTGCCAGCACGATTTCATAGCTGTTACCGATGTGAGGCTTGCCTGATGTATAGGCAATCGCTGTGGTAATGTAATACTTTCCTTTACTCATATTAAAACTCCTTTCATGGTTGTGTTGTCTTTTTTCTATATTTTTATTCTATTTTTTCTCTCAATCCTATACGCTAAACGCTCCGATGAGCCTTGGTCTCATCTCCGCAGCGTATAAGGCTTAAGAGTAAAAATAGAAATACAATACATCGTAAAAATATCGGGTGGAACTAAATTAGTAAGTTTGTGAAGTGCTACTAATTAATTCCTCCTGCTTTTGTTTTGGGGTGAGCGAACGCCAGATAAAGGCGGCTTTGAGCCACGGAAGGCGAATGCCGCCGGTTGCGTACATATAAAACACCCTTTCCGGAACACTTAGAAACTCCATATCCGGAAATAGTGCAAGGAGCGCAACCATTCTCCCCTACCTTTAAAATAAAATCTCAAAAACTAAAAAAACCGCCTCCTGTAAACACAGAAGACAGCTATTAGCCGTGGTACCACTTCTTTTCATTCTCATCTCACAATAAGAACCTCTACAGGTACAAAATCCGTCTCCCCACATTCCGGTGAAGGATTCAATACCCTGCCGCTGTAACAGGCGGAACCTGTTGCAATCTAACCGCCGGCAGATATGACATATACGCACTCTGTCGTATACTTTCCATATCACACATCAATACCATCCGGGTCGGTGCACTGCTCAGAAGCCATTTTCGGTTCACTTCCGTCTGATTTCTCTCAGCCTGCTTTCACATGAAATCCTCTCTGTAAAACTTTCATGAACGTACTCTCTTCATCATCGCTTTTGTTTTCTTATGGAATTATGTTTAATCTATCACAAAGAATCTGCCTTGTCAAATATCATCTTCGATTTTCTTCTGAAACAAAAGATATTCCTTATCTTTTAGTTTTTCCCTGTTTACAAATGCAAATCCCAGCTTCTTTAACAAATTTACTGAAGCTTCATTTTCCGCCTCTGCAAACGCCTGCACTTGATCAAAAAGCAGCTCTTCCCTTGCATACTTCAAAATACCCCGGCAAACCTCATACGCCAGCCCCTTCCCCTGATAAGAAGGCGCGATGACAAATCCAAGCTCCGGAAGTTCATAACCTTCCCGAAGACTTAAGCCGGCCCTGCCGATTACCTGTCCGGTTTCTTTGTAAATGACAGTCCACATACCAAAGCCGTAAAATCCGTAAAACTGCCGGATATAGTCTTCCATGTAAGCTTTTTCCTCATCCGCATCCGTAAGCAAATCGTCCATATACCGGGTAATTCCCTCCTGCCCGTAAATCCGGTAAAACTCCGGTACATCCGCCACCGTACTTTCCCTTACCTTCAAACGTTCCGTTTCCATAATATCCCAGGGCAGACCTACCAGTCTCCGATAGGCTTCCTCATAGGCTCGTCCGGACAACTCCGCCACATTCTCCAGCGCATAAGGTGCACCTTCAAAATACACATCTTTATTTCCTTCGTGATAAAAAACAGAAGCCGGGTACTTTTTACCATTCAACCATTTATAGGTCTCCGCATCATCCGTCAAAAACAGAGTATCCGCCAAAAAAGGAACTTCGAGTCTCTCTTCTTTCTGCATCAAAATCAAATCTATTCCATCCGCAGCAAGCACCTTTTCCATCCCGGTCCTTTGCCTCATCAGCCCTTCGTATCCATATGCAGTTGCCACATAAACCACGCATTTAAGCATTGAAAAGTCCCTTCACTTCCGATATAATGAAAACGCTATACGACGATTATAATATAATCCAAATAAAAAGAAAAGAAAGGAAGTATCTACTATGGCACAGAATCCCATTGTAACCTTCACTATGGAAAACGGTGATGTAATCAAGGCTGAACTTTATCCCGAGATTGCCCCCACTTCCGTAAACAACTTTATCAGCTTAATCAACAAAAATTTCTATGACGGATTAATTTTCCATCGTGTAATCCGCGGTTTCATGATTCAGGGCGGCGACCCCGAAGGAACCGGCTGCGGCGGCCCCGGCTACAGCATCAAGGGCGAATTTGCAGCAAACGGATTCGAAAACAACTTAAAGCATACAGAAGGCGTGCTCTCCATGGCGAGAAGCATGATGCCCAACTCCGCAGGCTCCCAGTTCTTTATCATGCATAAAGCATCCCCTCATCTTGACGGTTCTTATGCAGCCTTCGGTAAAGTCATCGAAGGTATGGAAAATGTGAACAAAATTGCAGAAACTGCTACCGACTACTCTGATCGTCCTTTAGAAGACCAGATTATGAAGTCCGTAACAGTAGAAACCTTCGGTGAAACCTATCCCGAACCTGACAAATTTTAACAATTGTGTATAAAAAAGGGAGGATTTGTGACCTTAGTACTAGGCTGTTCATAATTTGTTAACATTTAATTTAAAAATATTTCACGTTAACATAATTATTTATACAAATCTGTATTTTATACTAATATCATAAGATACAAACAATTTCAAAACAGCCTAAGCAATGCGGTTGATTTTTTAAATAACTTTTTCATAATAAAATGCCAAGTAAGATAACTTACTTGGCATCCTCCCTTTTATGGGGTAAATTTTTTCAATATTTCTAATTAGTTCTTTTTTTCGTCATAACTGGTAATAATTCTTCTAACACACCTCTATACTCTGACATTTCTTTGTAATAACAGCAAACCACAATGTCACGACCATTTGCATTTAGCACTATATATTCTATCGCTTCATGCTTATCAATTGTATCCCAATAAGAATACTGATACACAATCCGCGCTGTGCCATAATCTGTATCCACCGAGCCATGGTCTTCCATAGAAATCACCTTATAATATTCATTATTTCCTTCTTCAAATGTACCTGTTGCGAGGAATTTTGCAAGTTCTGGATAACCTTCTTCATCCATCTCTCGCACATATATAGTTTCGTATTCTCCACTAATGTCTCCTTTACCGTCATCTATGTATCCTTCCGGCACATTATATCCAAATGCCTCTGATATAATGTAATCATATTCTCCATAGGAAATAACATGACTTGCATTATCAGCGCTCACTTTATTTTTCGACAGCATATAACCTAACGATTCTTTCAAAATTCCTTTATAACCTGTATTTTCACCATATGAACATTTCAAATATACACTACATCCATTTGTATTTATAATTGCAAACTCATATGCTAATTCTACTTCAAAATCTTTTCCTATCATATAAATAATTTGTATATCTCCAAACACCGTTTCAACGACATCTTTCTTTTCAAGCAAAACTGGTATCTCCTCTTGACCAGTAATAAAATTCGAAGAATATTGCTCTATATATTCTTCATACTCACCCGTCCCTAAAAACTCTTTCAAACACTCCATCAGATGACATACACTCCCATCTGCAAAAGATACATCAATTGTAAGCATCTGATTGTCACTATTCATAAAGGTAACTCCAGTCACATCGTTTGAATTTATATTATCGGCACTTTTACCATACATAAAAAATCCTTCTGGCGTATCAACTCCTAAAATTCTTGTATCCGCAGGTACATCAAACCCATTACCCACTATAAAAAATTGTGGATATTGACTTTCTTCCACATCATCATTTACTACCTCTTCTATCTCTTCCTGCACATCGATAGTAAGACTCTCTTCCACCTCTAAATTATTATTATCCTCCTCCTTATTGCTATCATTTTCCACTATTACTTCTTCCATATTCTCACTTACCGCTTTCCTTCCGCAAGCAACCATTACTACCACACATATACACATGCACATTAATAATACTTTCTTTCTCACATTATTTTCCTCCTTTTATTTGTTTGAAATACATTGATTGCATTATACTATAAATACAAAATAATTACAACTTATAGTTGAATTGTATTTCAACCTACATTATTTGTATTTACTTTAAACTACAAGTTAAAAGGAGTTTATACTTATATGGAAAATACAATGGCAACACGCTTAATGCAACTGCGGAAAAAGAATAATTTATCACAAACTGCTGTAGCAAATCAAATCGGTGTTACACCCGCACTAATTAGTGCGTACGAAAAGCAGGAACGAAATCCTAGTATTGATAAACTAATCGCTTTGGCCGATCTTTATCATGTCTCCACTGACTATATCCTTGGTCGAACCTATAAGGATGACAGTTCTAAAGCCATTAATGTTGAGCAATTATCAGATTCACAAATAAAAATCATTCGTGAATTAATAAATAATATGAACTCATAATACTAAAATAAAATGTAAAAAGGCGTGACTCCTTATTAACGGAATCACGCCTTTAATTATTTACATTCTTTTAATTCTGATGCAAAGTCTTATGCCTTACCTTCGGAACCAAGAACAGTTTTGATCTTGTGAGCAACTACTTCTTTACAGTAGTTACGTCCTGTGGTCAGGTACTGTCTGGGATCGAAGTGATCGGGATGTGCAAAGAGATGTTCTCTTACACCTGCTGTAAGACCTAATCTTAAGTCAGAGTCGATGTTGATCTTACATACTGCAGATCTTGCTGCCTGACGAAGCATTTCTTCAGGAATACCGATAGCATCGTTTAACTTACCGCCGTTAGCGTTGATGATGTCAACATATTCAGGTAATACGGAAGAAGCACCGTGTAATACGATAGGGAATCCGGGAAGTCTCTTAGAAACTTCATCAAGGATATCAAAACGAAGCTGAGGCTTCTGGCCGGGTTTGAACTTGAATGCACCATGGCTTGTACCGATAGCGATTGCAAGAGAGTCAACACCGGTTCTGGTAACGAAATCTTCAACCTGTTCAGGCTGTGTATAAGATTCGTTTCCGCTTTCAACTACTACGTCGTCTTCAACACCTGCTAAGGTTCCGAGTTCTGCTTCTACTACAACGCCTCTTTCATGAGCGTAGTCAGCAACTCTCTTGGAAACTTCGATGTTTTCTTCATAAGAAAGGTGAGAAGCATCGATCATAACGGAAGTAAATCCGCCATCGATACACTGCTTACAGATTTCGAAATCTGCACCATGATCTAAGTGAAGTGCGATCGGAATATCTGTTTCTTCAACAGCTGCCTGTACAAGGTGATAAAGATAAGCATGCTTAGCATACTTTCTAGCACCTGCAGAACACTGCAGAATAATAGGGGATCTTAATTCATTTGCTGCTTCGGTAATCGCCTGAACGATTTCCATGTTGTTTACGTTGAAAGCACCAACAGCATAGCCGCCTTCATACGCCTTTTTGAACATTTCTGTTGTTGTAACTAAGGGCATTTTGATTCATCCTTTCTATGTAAAAATTTAATAATATAAATATATTACTTACGCTACCATTATAACAGATAATCATGTAAAAGCAAAGCAAGCCTTTACACTTCCATTAAAAATTTTCTATTCTTCTTTGCCTGTTAAAAACGCTACAATACTTTCCATAGCGGCTTCTTCATCATTTCCGTCGGTTACAATGGTTACTTCCTCACCATTGTCAAGCACAAGGCTCATCATACCCATAATGCTTTTGGCATTTACTTTCTTGCCTTCAGCCATAAGGTAAACACTGCTTTCATGTCTGCTGGCTACCTGTACAAGCATAGCAATCGGTCTTGCGTCAAGATCTTTTGTCATCTTTACAGCGATAGACTTTTCCATCATTTCTCTTCTCCTCCTTTAACCCTAATCTGCTCCGCTAATTCACTTAGCTTCCGTAATCTGTGATTCACACCGGATTTCCCAACCGGCGGATTAAGGTAACCTCCCAGTTCCTGAAGGGAACTCTCCCGATAAGCAAGTCGGATTTTCGCCATTTCGCGAAGATTGTCCGGCAAATTGGATAACCCGTAATGTTTCTCCAACCACTGGATATCTTCTATTTGCTTGTTGGCTGCGTTTACCGTCTTGGTAATGTTGGCGGTTTCGCAATTCACCTTTCTGTTGATGGAATTACGCATTTCCTTCTCTATCCTTAAATTCTCCAAACTCATTAAGGATAAATGCGCACCCATAATATTCAACAAATCTACAAGCCCGGCGCCTTCCTTCAGATATACTACATAGTACTTCTTACGCTTTACTATCTTTGCTTCCAAATCAAAACTGTTTACCGCATCCCGGATTTGCTGCGCCTGTTTCTCAACATCACACACAAATTCAATATGATAACTTTTCTGCGGATCACTCATGGAACCCACACTCAAAAAAGCACCTCTCAGAAACGCTCTTTTGCAACATGCGTTTTTCATCAGAATCGGATTTACTTCGTCTCCAAGCTCACGAATCTGTTCTTCCCCATCAAACACTTTCAACGCCTGAAGCACTTTTTCCGCACCAGTACCTATAATAAATGTTTTTTTCAATAATGTAAAGTACTTTCTGGAAACGGATTCATTTTCGGATTGTAACACTATTTCCAAATTTCCGTCAATATCTTTTTCTATTCGGCAACCAAAATGGAGAATCGCCGCCAGTTCAGCCAGCTGACAATGACGCGCTCCCGGCAGCACCCGCTCCAGTTCCTGTTTCACTTCACCGGAAAATGACATATCTAAACACCTTGTCCCGCAACATCCCTGTGCGCTATTTTCAGTCCATAGTTTCCTTTATTTTTGAGCCGGTCATAAAGCTTATTGGCAAGCGTCACGCTACGGTGCTTGCCGCCTGTACAGCCAATTCCGATCACCAGCTGGTATTTTCCTTCTTTGACATAATTGGGAATCAAAAATTCCACCATGTCCGTCAGTTTGTCCACAAAGACCTCCGCCTCCGGAAAGCTCATGACATAATCCTGCACTTCCTTTTCGTTACCGGTCTTGTACTTAAGTTCTTCTATATAAAAAGGATTTGGTAAAAACCGCACATCAAACACCAGGTCTGCATCCGCCGGTATTCCGTGCTTAAATCCAAAGGATAAAATGGTCACCATAAGACTGTTGTATTCTTCGTTTTTCACGAAAATCCTGTCAATCTCCTCTTTCAGCTCCCTGATTAGCAAATTGGAGGTATCAATCACATAATCCGACTTGCTCTTCATATCCTTCAGGATTTCTTTTTCTTTGGCAATACCGTCTTCTACCCTGCCGTCAGAAGACAAAGGGTGAACCCTGCGGCTTTCCTTGTATCTTTTCAGGAGAACCCGTTCACTGGCATCCATAAACAGAATTTCAAAATTATAACCGTTTTCCCTAAGTTTTTCCAAAATTCTTTGGGCATCTTCAAAGGGCTGGTCTGCCCTTACATCAAGTCCAAGTGCCACCTTGGTTACTTCACTACCGGGCATGGCAATCAGTTCCACAAATTTTTCAATCAGGGGAACCGGCAAATTATCTACGCAATAAAATCCCACATCTTCAAGCAAACGCAGCGCGGACAGTTTTCCGCCGCCGCTCATACCCGTCACAATAACGAAACGCATTGGTTTCCTCCGTTCTTTCTAAAAATCACCCAGATAAATTACTTCACGCTCTAAGGTGACCCCAAATTTCTCTTTCACTGTTTCCTGCACCTGTGCAATCACATCCGTAACATCACAAGCAGTTGCTTTTCCCGCATTAATCACAAAACCGCAATGCTTATCAGACACCTTGGCACCTCCCACGGTATAACCGCGAAGCCCTGCGTCCATAATTAACTTACCTGCAAAATAACCTTCCGGCCTCTTAAAGGTACTTCCGGCACTGGGATACTCAAGGGGCTGCTTCTCTCTTCGCTTTCTTGCCAAATCATCCATCTGCGCCTTAACCGCCTCTTTGTCGCCCTTTTCCAGATTAAGTTCTACCTCAAGCACCGTAAAATGACGGTTCTTAATGATACTGGTACGATAACCGAATTCCATGGAGTCTCCGTCAATGGTCAAAATGTTCCCGTCTTCACTAAGCACCGTAACATTCTTTACCACCTGCTTCATTTCACCGCCGTAGGCTCCGGCGTTCATCATCACACCGCCGCCGATGGTTCCGGGAATTCCGGAGGCAAACTCTAATCCCGTAAGAGCGTTTTCGTAGGCAGCGTACGCCACCTTGGACAAAAGGGCACCTGCTTTTGCCTTAACGGAAGTTCCTTCCACCCGTATTTCGTCAAATTTATCCGTAATTTGCAAGATAATGCCGTGGTAACCGTGGTCTCCTACCAGGAGATTACTTCCGTTCCCCAGCACAAAATACGGTATTTCTATCTGCTTAAAATAAGGAATCAGTGCGGCCAATTGCTCCGCACTGCTTATTCTGATAAAGCAGGTTGCTTCTCCGCCGATACGGAAGGTTGTATGCTTGCTCATAGGCTCCTGTAACAGGATATCCTCCTGCGGTACATGAGCCTGAATCATTTCCATAACTGCTACGCTTATTTCTTGCACTTTTACACCCGCTGTTCCTTTTATTTTCGTATAAACATCCAATAATTTACTTATCCAAAATCAATTTCGCCGCACCGTAAATTCCGGCATCGTTTCCTAAGGTAGCAAGTTTGAACTTTACATCCTTGCAGCCATGGAATACATTTGCGTCGTAGTAAGGTTTCAGATAATCCATCAGGATTTCTCCGGCTTTGGAAACACCGCCGCCGATTACAAATGCTTCCGGATTCATCACTCCCGCAATCACGGAAAGTCCTTTACCCAAATAAGCACCGAACTGCTCAGCTACTTCGATTGCCAGCTCATCGCCTGCTTTTACCGCATCCCAAACAGCCTTGGCTGTCACATCGCCTTCGCGCAAAGCGCTGGCTTTGTCATCTGCGGCAAGTCTTCTGTTTGCAAGTCTTGTGATACCGGTTGCTGACGCATACTGCTCTAAGCATCCGTGATTTCCGCAACCGCAAGCCTCCGGCTCACCGTCCTGTAAATGGATATGGCCGATTTCGCCGCCGGAACCGGTAGAACCGGTAAGTACCTTGCCACCGATAATGATACCGCCGCCTACGCCGGTACCTAACGTAACCACTACCAAATCCTTGTAGCCGCGGCCACCGCCCATCCACATTTCGCCAAGGGCTGCCACATTGGCATCATTACCTGCCATAACAGGCATATGCAAAAGTTCTTCAAGGGTTTCCTTCACACTGAAGGTTCCCCATCCCAAATTTACGGCACGGTGAATCACACCGTCTCCGTCAACCGGTCCGGGCGCACCAACACCCACGCCGATGACCGCGTCATCATCAATCTGCTTCATTTTTTCCTGAATGCTTTCTGCAATGTCCGGTAAAATATTGCAACCATCATTCTCTGTTCTTGTGGGAATTTCCCACTTGTCCAGTACATTTCCTTCTACATCAAAAAGTCCAAGTTTCACGGTGGTTCCACCGATATCTACGCCAAATACATACTTTTTCATGTGATGCTTCTCCTCAGTTATTTTTATTTCTTTCAAAGGAAAATATTCCTATTTAGTCATCTTCTTCATCTCTTTTTTTCGCAAGGGATGCCTGTACTCTGCGGTAAAGCTCCTGTGCCGCATTGTAACCCATCTTCTTCTGACGGTGATTGATTGCTGCGGATTCACAAATAATCGCTAAGTTTCTACCGGGTCTGATGGGAATCTTGTGGCAAACAACCTTGTTACCAAGATACTCTGTATATTCTTCTTCCAGACCGAGTCTGTCGTATTCTTTGTCCTTGCTCCAATCCTCTAAATGGATAACCAGGTCAATGGTCTGGGTATCTTTAACACTGGATACACCAAAGAGGGTCTTGATATCCACGATACCGATACCGCGCAGTTCGATAAAATGCTTGGTAATATCCGGTGCAGAACCTACCAGGGTATCATCACTTACCTTACGGATTTCAACTGCATCGTCGGTTACCAGACGGTGACCTCTCTTAACCAGCTCCAGTGCTGCCTCGGACTTACCGATTCCGCTTTCACCGGTAATCAGGACACCTTCACCACAAATATCTACCAGTACGCCGTGTACGGAAATACAGGGTGCAAGTTTAACATTCAGCCATCTGATTAACTCTGCCATAAATGCAGAGGTTGCTTTCTTGGTCATAAGCACCGGCACTTCGTGCTCAAGTGCTGTCTGTAAAAATAATTCATCAGGCTCTAATTCCCTACAAAATACCACTGCGGGAATTTCGCAGGATAAAAGTCTGTTATAAATTTCTTTCTTTCTGGCTACCGGAAGTCCTTCCAGATAGGTATATTCCACAAATCCGATAATCTGCAGTCTGGTTGCCTCAAAGTGCTCAAAATAGCCTGCCAGCTGAAGTGCCGGTCTGTTGATATCAGGCTGTGTAATCTTAATCTTGGAAATATCTAACTGAGGTGTCAGATTTTCCATTTTCATTTTTTCAATAATGCTTTCCAATTTTACGCTTGCCATAACCCCGCTCCTTTGTCAGTCAAGTTTTTGTACACATACATAGTAATTGTAACATAATAAAAGAGATTGCGCAATCACACGCAATCCCTATCCCTTTTACCTTTTGCACTGATTTAGGCAGTAAATTTGCATAAACCGTAATCGCTTGATAAATTGAAATTGTCGCTCTGTCAAACCCAAACCTTCTATTACCCGAAAAACAAAGTCAGTATTTCCGACTATTGCTTTCTTTTTATATTTCCGTCGGGTAGTTTTTGCTGCCATTACCGACCTATCATACAGATTCCTTCGCATCG
>JAFZDQ010000004.1 GCA_017561085.1 Lachnospiraceae bacterium | reverse complement strand
GCTGCATATGTCTGTCAATACATTTTTTAAAACTTTTTTAAGTTTTTTTCGGAGGGATTTTTTCTTCTCTCCGGCCACCGTTTTTGCGCGGTGGATTTTCATTATAGCATTAAATCTTTTTTCTTGTCAATGCTATATTTTCATTAATTTAGAACTACCTTTCGCCTGAGCGAAAAATTTGGAAGCACCCGATTTCGGCACTCCCAATTATGATTGGTAGCTAAACGGAGAAAGAGGGATTTGAACCCTCGCGCCGCGTGAACGACCTACACCCTTAGCAGGGGCGCCTCTTCAGCCTCTTGAGTATTTCTCCAAATTCTGAATTGCTACCGCTACCAATATTCTGTTATGAGTTTTTCACAACGCAAAAGTTATTATACCTAAGCCTTTATCTTTTGTCAACTTATTTTTTGACTTTCAGAATTTCTCAGGAATTCTTCTATCGTATTCTCGATCCTTCTCTTAACTTCAGCCGCAATTTCAACCGTCTTCATATCCTTATATTCCTCATAATACATCGGCTTCATATAGATAACTTTCACTGTAACAGGCTGTATGGAATTTTCATCAAAAGGTTTAAAGGAATCAATCAATGCACAGGGGACAATCGGTGCTTTTGCTTTGGTGGCACTTTTAAAACTACCACCCTTAAAATCAAGCAACTTATTGCCCATACGGCTTCTGGTTCCTTCCGGGAAAATCAGGAAATTCCTTCCCTTTTTCACATCTTCCGTGATATTCATAATAACCTTCATGGACTGTCTTACATCTTCACGGTCCATTGGATATCCTTCCAGCGCAGCCAGTATCTGCTTTAAGAGGATTATATTACTTGCTTCCTTCTTTATCACAATAGAAAACGGCCTGGGACAAGAATCCAAAAACACAAGAACATCATACATTCCTTGATGATTCGGAAAGAATACAAAACCATCCTCATCGGGAATATTTTCAAGTCCGTGAGCTTCTACCGTTACCTTTCCGGCACGGTTCGCTGCTTTAGTTACCTTCTTAATTAATGCAAAAGACTCTTCAAAAGAAACTTTCTTGCTTTTCCCGCACCACCAAATGCGCATAAAATAATATGGTGTTTTCAAAAACAATCTGATAAGCATCATTGCAATTCTCATTGATAAAATCTCCTGCTAATTCTCATTTTGATTTAATGCATATTCCGCAATTGCAGTTTCATAAAGATTATTACCTTCCGTATCAATAACCACAATTACCGGAAAATTTTTTACTTCCAATCTTCGGATTGCTTCTGTACCCAAATCGTCATATGCAACCACTTCAGATTTCACAATGGATTTGGAAAGCAATGCACCTGCTCCGCCAACCGCCGCTAAATAAACTGCATCATTTCTAATAAGTGCCTGTCTGACTTCTTCGGAACGCTTTCCTTTTCCTATCATACCGCTTTGTCCCAGATCCAGCAACTTGGGTGCATACTTATCCATTCTGCTGGAAGTTGTGGGGCCGGCAGAACCAATCGGACGCCCTTCCCTGGCCGGTGAAGGTCCCATATAATAAATCATGGCTCCTGCCAACTCAATCGGCAATTCATCTCCCGCTTCCAACGCCTCATACATCCTTTTATGGGCGGCATCTCTGGCAGTATAAATCGTTCCCGTAAGGAATATATAATCTCCGCTCCGTAATTCTTTTGCCGTCTCCTTATCAAAAGGAACTGAAATATGTCTTTCCATATACATCCTTTCTTACATCTTCCGTTACCATAATATTGTAGCGATTCATTATCAAAATACTACATCTGGTAATTTCTTATTATAATATAGAAGAAACTCTGTTAATTTCCATTAAAGTTCTCTGACACAATGGCGGTTTACATGGCAACAAATATTTACGGCAACCGGCAATCCCGCTATATGTGTAGGATATGTATTGATATTTACCGCCAATGCCGTAGTACTTCCGCCAAGACCACCGGGACCAATTCCCGATTCATTAATCCGGGCAAGCAATTCTTCTTCCATTTCTTTTACATAAGGAATCACCGAACGGCAATCTACCGGTCTGGCAAGAGCCTGCTTGGCCATAATGGCACACTTCTCAAAGGTGCCGCCAATACCAACACCTACCACCATCGGCGGACAGGCATTTGGTCCGGCATCCTTAACCGCTGTTAAAACAGCATTCTTAACGCCTTCTATTCCATCGGCCGGTTTCAACATGAAAACACGGCTCATATTCTCGCTGCCAAATCCCTTCGGCGCCAGCGTGAGTTTGATTTTATCACCGGCAACAATATTATAATGAATCACTGCAGGTGTATTGTCTTTGGTATTTTCCCGGATAAGAGGGTCTTTCACTACGGATTTACGCAAAAATCCTTCCACATATCCCCGACGCACGCCTTCATTGATCGCATCCGTAAGCAAACCGCCTTCTACAAAGACCTCTTGGCCCACTTCGGCAAATACTACCGCCATGCCGGTATCCTGACAAATCGGTATCATATCCTCAGATGCAATCCGCAAATTATCATCCAGCTGCTCCAATATCTGTCTGCCCAGTGGTGATTTTTCACTCGCTTTAGCATCCAATAACGCAGCCTTCATATCTGCAGACAAAAAATGGTTCGCCTCTATACACATCTCTTTCACGTTTTGAATTACTTCGTCTACATGAATCGTTCTCATCATTTATTCTCCGGTAACTGTATTCTTAATCTCTTCCAAATCTTCCTGGGTCATTTCTAATTTATCCCACTCCAGGATTTTTCCGTCTTGTGCATATCTGGGAATCAAATGCATATGGAAATGAAAAACGGTCTGTCCAGCCGCTTCTCCATTATTCTGTAACAGATTAATTCCGTCGCAACCAAGCTTCTCTGTCATGGTAACAGCCATCTTTTTCGCAAGACACATTACTTCTCCGGCCACTTCTTCCGGAATTTCATAAAGATTCGCATAATGGTCCTTGGGCAAAATTAATGCATGTCCCTTTGTCGCAGGTGCAAGATCTAAAATCACACGGAATTTTTCATCTTCATATAAAGTTTTGGAAGGAATCTCTCCTGCTGCCAATTTACAAAAAATACAATTATCGTTTTTCATACGTTTCACCATTCCTTAAATAAATAGAATTATAAAGTCTTCTTACCAAAAGCATAAATCTGATCCAAAGTACGAAGCACCTTAAAATCGCCCTTCATCTTCATCGCACCGCCCATAAACGCTCTCTGGAACGTCATTCTTGCAAAAACGATATCATCCATTGTCGCTTTATCTATCTGCATCTCAACATCATAATTTTCCGTATTTCCATAGAAATAATTATGCTCCGGTCCGTTAACCTCTATCACAAGCGGCCTTTTCTTTCCTTCGATCTGTATTTTATAAACAGCCTTAAATCCCGCCTGCGGTACATAATTTTCCCTAAAATCCCGGATATATTCCTTCTCACCATCTTCCGGTTCACTACTACCCATCATGTCACGGAATAAACTGGTTAATTCCTGAATATCTTCTTTTTGTCTTCTGACATAACTGTCATCAGAAGCATATCTGGAAAGCTGTTCGGATTCCTGAGGTGTCAAATCAATATTCTTGGTAATAGATACCATCTGCTTCACCGCCTGATTACTTGCCGGAAGGCTAGCCATCTTCTGATTGATGGTTCTGTACATATTCTCCGCCTTCTTTTCTATAATCTTGCTGTAGCTTTCATTATTTTCAAAAATGGATGTATCTGCAATATAGCCGCATACACCGCTGCAAGGAAGCCCTCCCAGGATTTCCCAGGCATTGGAAAGATGCAGTTTTCCTTCTCTTTCTCCATAGGTAGTAGACATTACAATGGGACACATATAGATTTTCGCAATCTTTTCCTTGTCACCATATAACCAGCACGCGTCTAAAAACTGTTGCATATAGCCACCGATGCCGTACCACTCCACAGTGGTTGCCAAAATCACGCCATCCGCCTCTTTCAGTGTCTGAGGCAAGGTAGTAATACTGTTTTTCAATTCATAAAGATTAAAACGTTCTACGGTAACATGCAGTTCTTCTAACACTTCCTGCATTTTGTTAATTACATATAATGTAGGGTCATCCATCAACCCACGTCCGCCATAATAAATATATATCTTCATATCAGGTACTCTCCCTTTCCGATTATTTCCCTGCACTTAAAAGCATCAATTCTAGTATAAAGCGGATTTACCTATCTGTAAATAAATTTTAACTTACCGAGTCGAATTTCATCCCCCGGCTCCAATATTTCCGTCATATTCGGTTCCAGTCTCAGTCCGTTTAAAAAAGTTCCGTTGGTAGAATTTAAATCTGTCATGCAGATTCTGTTTCCGTCCCTAAAAAATTTCACATGCCGTCTGCTGATTCCCGCATCCGGAATGACCATATCCACACTTCCTGCCAATTTTCCTACCGTAAGCGGCAGTTTCGTAAGGTCGATATGATACTTATTCCCCTTACCGCTGCCATAGAGTTTATTTTCGCAGTTTTCTGCCCACGGAATAAACACGGTGTTTCCAATCCTTACATTTTCCTTATTTTCCTCAACATAGGTCTGTAACGCATCCCGGAATCCGCCTGTTTCTTCATATCTTCCGTCCTCTGTGTAACTGCTTTTTTCCCTATCGGCAACACCAAATGATAATTTAGATTTTCCCAATCCGAAAAGTTTGTTCATAAGCAAATAGATGACACAAATCAGTAAAAGCAAAAGTACCACCGTCAGAATTACATAAAAAAGCAACACCCTCTGTCCCGAAAAAAAATAATTCTGATACAAGAAATAAAGTATTACTAAAAAAAGCAACAAAAGGCCAACCATACCGCCCGCCAGTTTATCGGCTATAAGACGCGGTCTTCTTGCATTAAAAGATATGTCAGGCATCTCTTCATCCTGCTCAAACAACTCCTCCTCTTCCCACCCATCTTTTGCACCTTGTTTATCTGTAACCTGTACCGGGATTTCCTTCTCAGTAGGATATTCATTATCAAACCACTGCAGTACCTCATCCAAAACAAATTGTTCCCGCTCCATCAGTTGCAAAATCCGATAGCTTACATTCAGTGCCTCTTCATCCCTGTCATCTACCCGCCCGGTTAAATAATCCATAAAGGAAAACATATAATTTTCTTCCGGCTCATAGGGAAAATATACAAAAGAAAAATCTCCCTTTTCCGATTCCATAAATACAAATTCCGGCTTTAACAAAAGATAACTTTCTAATAATAAGTACTCCGCCATTTCTTCTCTTACTGCTTTTAGCTGCCTGAACAGACGCCTCAGGAAATCCATGGTAACATATCCAACCTCACAAAAACTTTGAAGGCTCTGCTTTGATGAAATATCATAATATAACAACTTTTCTCCGTTTATATGACGTTCCTTGCACTGCAGAAGACCCCGTATCTGATTTTCCGTAATCATCTTACATTGATAAGAATTTTCTGTCTCTTCTTCACTTTTTAATATCAGGTAATTATTTCTAAAGTCTTTGTAATACTTAACTTCCATCCTTCTTTTGCCTCCTTTTTCGCACCACGGCAAAAACATCGTTTCTCATAACTGCTTTTTCCATTTCTAAAAACCCTTCAAATCCTTTTGCCCAAATCCGCACTCTGTCTCCGTCAAGTTTTACGTACACCTCCCCGTTTCCAAACATAGGATAAAAAGCCTGCTTTCTGCAGACTCTATCCTTGGCATACTGCAAATCCGGTTTTTTCGAATCATATTCCCCATAGATTACTTCTCCGTAAGATTCTTCGCCAGCCGTAAAACAGCTGCTCCGGAACGCTGCCAGATACTGGTCCTGAGACATCATGCACCTGTCATAGATCAAGAAACCTGCTTTGATTATCATAACAAAAATACACAATACCAGAGGTATCACCAAAGACGCTTCTACCGTCATATAACCGTTTAATTTTTTAACCAAGCCAAAACCACACCTCCATACCTGCCAGCAGAAAAGGTAAAAAAGCAATGTTCCTCCCCTTTTTACAAAGAAGTAACAAACACATGCAGACTCCGGAAAAGAAAAATGCAAATTGACAAACCATAAATGCAAAGGCACCACCGCACCATAAACCCAGCACCAGGACTGCCATCCCGTCACCATAACCGATTTTTTCTTTTGTAGCAAAGGAAACCGCCATTAACACTAATCCGGGCACCATCCCTTTTACCGCAAATTCCAAACCGGATTCACAAAAAACAACCCGAAAAAACACTGCTGCCATCCCGAAAAACATCAGTATCCTTACAGATATTCTTTTTTCATAAATATCCTGCCTTGAAAGCAGTGCTACCATAAACAGCGTCATCGTACGGGCAATCTGTTCCTGCATATTAAGTCACCCGCATTTGCTGCAGGGCGTTCTGCCACCCACTTCAGAGAAGGGAATCATATATACATTTTTCCTTATTCCCCGGCAATTACCGGTATTATGAAAACGGTTCCCCCAGGTCGTATAGTAAAGTACCCCTTCTTTTTCCGGCCTGCAAACTTCGCAGGCGCGATAACGTTCGCCGGAATCATTTCTCATAGCATCTATTTGATTTCCTTCCGTCACCAGAAGTCGCACTTTAATATAAGAACAGTCTTTTGATAGATGATATTTGGTTCCGGAGGGCGTAACATAAACATAATCATCTCGCCCCGTTTCCGTTCCGAATCCACCGGTATAGCCTACAAATCCATGAATCATCATGGCATCCGCCATCTCGGCGTCACCTATTTGTAGCCATCTGATAAAAGGCTTTAATCTGTAAGTTACTTTTATTTCCAAATCACCAATCTGCGGCATATCTCTGTTTATCTCTATGTGCACGCCTGATTCCCCGTTTTCCACGCAAAGAAACGGCAGTTTTCCTTCCCGTAAATGACGGATTACTTTTTCTTTGGTTTCTTCCAAAAAATCTTCGTTGGCATAGGCTTCCAGCCGGGCATAAGACACCCCCTGGTGGAGTGCTTCATAAACATTACTCTGGAAACGCACGATTTCCAGCAAATACAATAAAGTTCCCATATAAAACAAAAATAACGGCAAAACCAGACTTCCTTCCACCGTCATGGAACCTCTCAGAAGAAAGGAGGAGGAAGAAGATGCTCTCTTTTGTTTTATTTCGAGAGAAAGAGCCTTTTGGGGATTAGGTATATGAGTTTTTATGGTCTGTAAAGAGAGCACCTTTTTCCTCCTCCTTTCCGTTTTACTGTTTCATTTGATTCATTCGGTTAATCTCGTTAAAATCACTGTCAAAAAAATCCGTATGTCCGATGCAAACCATACTCAGTGCCTGCCATTGCTTTGCCCCATATATTAACCGTTATGCGCTCCACACAAAAATCCATGGCAAAAAGCGGAGTTCCTTCCAGTTTACGGATATCCATTTCCATAACATCCATCGTTCGCAGGTTTCTATCTTTTTCAGGAAGCAATGCTATCAGGCACATCAGATACTGCTTATAATAAAGGCCTTCGGATGAAGAACCGGCATCCGGCACCTCTCCCCGTAAGAGCTGCTCTATGCTTACGTCCACGCTACTTTTATTTAGGGGAACCCGTCCGCCGGAAAGCAGACATCTGATATCGCTTAAGGACTCCAAATAAGCACAGGCAAATAAAATGCTTTGGGCTACCGGGTCCGCAAAAACCGGTGCCAGTTTTACTGCACTAAGTGACGCGGCCAAAGCGGATGCCTCACCGCACATATCCTGATTCGAAAAAATATCTGCTACATTTACTGCAAATCTTATGGCCAGCAATTTCCCTAATACCTCAGACATATTGGCATAATCCGATTCCTCTCCGCAGGCAATATACTCCAGTTGATACTGCAAAAGGCCATCTTCTTTCTTCCGGCTGTAGCACCCCATTTGCTCTGACAAATAGGTCAAAAACAGGTTCGTACTGATATCATCCGGATCAAATTCACCGCCTGCTGAAATGTTTTGCAGTTTTCTGCCGGAGCAATAGTCACTTTTACGGATTTTAGCTGCGGAAATATCATTTCCGTCCACCTCCGCCAAATACAGCACACTACTTCCCATAAGTCCGAAAACGGCATCCGCCGGATTCCCCAGCGTTACCTCTTCCCACTCTCCGTCCCGGTTTTGCACTTTGGGAAGCTCCATGGCAGATATCCTGTCCATCAAATCGCACCATACACCAAGTAATTCTCCGCCTGATAAGGTTGCCACCCGCTCCGTATCAGCATCCGTAAAAAGGGGCTTATTTTCCCATCCCATATCCTTTACATAATGTACCGCCTGTCGTTTCATACACTTTCCGTTTCCGGCCGCTGCAGAAACAGCATTTTCTATCTCCACCTGTGCAAGTACCATCCTTCCATACGGTCCCGCCGGACTTCCCATTTGCAAATTCCTGTCCGTATAGGTAAAAATCCGATCCTCCAAATTCATGACAGAAGGGTTGGCACCTCCGAAAGAAGCATCCACGAAGAACAGTCCATATCTGTCATGCAGCAGCCGGTGATATTCACCAAACACTGAATTCATCCCTGTATCTGTTGCCAGTTCCAACCGTATTTTCTCCGCATTATTTACTGTATTACTATACAAAAACAGCAAAAATCCGGTCAGTACCGAAAGCGACAAAGCCAAAAACACGGTCAGATACGCCTTTGCGGTTCTTTGTTCCGTCACGCTAAAATCGCAGAACTGTCTGCCGCAATTTTTTCAAATATGGTTTTGGTAATTTCCATAATCTGATTCTTAAAAATCAGCACCAGCCCGATTAACACTACAATAATCAAAATAATCTCAACGGTTCCCATCCCTTTATTGTTCTTTTTTAACTTTCCTAACATCTAAAATCTCCTTTCTTTTTTAACAACTTACTTTTTTGCAAATTTCCTTTTCCGTTCCATGAAACAATTTTCCTTCATCATTCATTTTACACACCCTGAAAGCCGCCGAATGCGGGAAGCAATATCAGAAACATAACCATCAATAAAAGCAACAGCATCGGAAAAAGCATTTTTGTTCCTGCCTCTTCGCCCTTTTTTCTGGCCTTTGCCTTGCGTTCCTCCCATGCCAGCGAAACCTCACCATCCAACTGCTCTAAAATCCGTTCGTTCCCCTGCCTCAAACAGGAGGTAAGCAGAAAACCCAATTTCCTGCAGCACATGGTTTCGCAACGCCTTCCCCACTCCCGGTATACTTCCTCTTCACTTCTTCCGTTTAACAACTGATAACCGGCAATTAACACCTCTTCATACAACGATTCCCTCCGCCCGGTCCGCTTTTTTTCCTGCCGGTAATCTTTTCCGATTCTTAAAAACGCGTTCCGGATCGTCAGTCCTGCTCCCATATACAAGCGGAGCCTGGTTACAAATTCCGGATAACCGGCCAGAATTTCCTCTTTTCTTTTTTGATTTTTATTCATCAAATCCCGCTCCATTCCATAGGAACAAAGAAACGCTAACGGTCCGCACAAAAGAAGCACCGCAAGTCCGCCCGAATTTCTTTTTTCAGTCCAGCTCACTTTCTCTCCTTCGATTTGCGCCGGTAAAAGAAAGCTCCCTTCCTCCGGAATACTGCTGTCATTTTCTTCCACAGCTTCTAATAACTTCCTGTCCAAAGCCTCCTGTTTTGACAAAACCGGCGGATAAAGCCTGACCACAAAAATCTCTTCCCACCGGTAATCTTCATAGGTTATCACCGCAGTCAGCCTGATTTCCTCTCCTTCGTTTCCTACCTCTTCGTGAAACACCTTACCGTCCGGCCGAATTTTGTCATAATCACTGCTTTTCCAGGCAATGGAAAAAGGAAACCCTTGTATTTGGGACACCAGATTCAAATCTGCCGTTACATGCTGCAGACTTTCATTCGCCCCTAACATGGATTCAAACAATCGTTGTAGCATCTCTTCGTATAAAGCATCCGCCTCCTGCTTTGAAAAAACCCTCTCCTTTACCCGGTATCTGATTTCACTTTCCGTATCCTGCATCCGGGCCCGCAATGTTATAAAATAGCTTCCCTCTCCCCATTCGTTCCTGGTCAAATGGGTCTTTTCTTTTAAATTGCCCTGCAGGCTGCTAATCTGCATGCAAATCATCGTTCCCGTTCCCGCCAAAAATACTGCAGCCATGATAAAACACTTCTTTCTTTGAAATTCCCTGTATTTCCCTTCAATATCCTCACCCGGATGTAATCCGGTTAGCAAAATCCTGACACGGTCATCTCTTTGCAGAAGACGCTTCGCACCATAGCCTTTCCTTTTGGCATAGAATTTCCAACCCATACTTTTCATAACATCCCTCTTAAATCGCAATTTTTCCGAGCCGTTCACCCCATAGATACACTGCTATGTAAAAAATCAGACAGCCTGTCATAATCAGCATCCCGCTCGTGGTCCGGTACAAGCTGTCAAAGTAACCGGGTGAAGTCAGATTCATATAACCAATCAGACAAAGCGGCATCAGATTCATGATTCTTTGCTCCAGTTGTTTGGCGCTCATAATCAAAGCAATCTCCTTTTTGGTTTCTGACTTATCCGCAATCAGCGAAGCGGTACTTTCTAAAATAGCAACCATATTTCCGCCGCTTTCCTTGGCTATGGAAAAAACCTGGGCAAACTCCCTGATTTCCACAATGTCGCAATCTTCGCCCATGTTTTTCCACAATGGTCCGATTGCCATGTGGTTTTCCATGCCCGCCTTTATTCTCCGGAGCATCCTACATATAGAACTTTGGCTCCCATAAAGATGCACCAAATCCTCATAGCCGCTTAAAAACGCATTTTCCACAGCGTATCCGGCCCTTTGTCCCGCTGCCGTAAGAGAAAGCATTTCCTTAAACTGTTGCCTGACATCCTCCCTTTTCTTTACTGCCAGCCTGTCCCTCTCTGCCATCACAAAAAACAACGCCGGAATCCACAAAAACAAAAACGCAATCATCCTTCTGTAAAAACAAAAATTCAGTACCATCATACAAAGTACTCCTTTTAACAAAAGCACCCACCACTCCCGTGCACTGAAAAAAAGATATGTACTTTTCCTAAAAACCGGCATTTTTAAGTTTCTCCGCATTGAGAAGTTCCCCCTTCTTTCGTAGCCTGCCGTCTTCATAACAAAACAGCGTGTGCAGTTCCACATCCTGCCCCGTATAAACACAAGGCTCCGCAATTTCCAAAACTCTGCGCTTTCCTTCCCCGTCTCTTCCCAGGTGAATCATCAGGTCAATACCGGATGTAATTTGTTTTCTTATGGCATAAAGAGGCAGTTCCATTCCCATCAGCACCATGGTTTCCAGACGGCTGATAACATCCCGGACACTGTTTGCATGAATTGTCGTCATGGCATTATGTCCTACGTTCATTCCCTGTAGCATATCTACTGCTTCTTTGCCTCTGACCTCACCGACGATAATCCGGTCCGGACGCATGCGAAGAGAGGTCTTTAGCAAATCCCTAATGGTAATTTCCTTACACCCATCCACATTGGCATTCCTCGTTTCCAGCCTGACCAGATTCTCAGGACCGCGCAGTTTCAGCTCCGCACTGTCTTCAATGGTGATAATCCGCTCGTGTCCCGGAACAAATCCGGACAATGCATTTAAAAAAGTGGTTTTTCCGCAACCGGTACCGCCGCTTAAAAGAATGTTATACCCGGCAATCACGGCTTTTTTCAGAAACTCCGCCGCCTGACGGGAAATAGCTTCCAAACGGATTAAATCCTCCATGGTCATCACCTCTCCCGGAAAACGTCTGATTGTAAGAATCGGACCGTTTAAGGCCACCGGCGGCAGTACCACATTCACACGGGAGCCATCCTGCAGGCGGGCATCCACGATAGGAGACGCCTCATTTACTACCCTGTTACACTCTCCTACAATCTGCTGGATTACCCGGTTCAGCTTCTCTTTTTCCTCGAACCGCACCGGCAGCTGCGTGATTTTACCCGCCTTTTCCACAAAAACCGGCTCCGTACCGTTTACCATAATCTCCGTAATCTCTTCATCCGCAAGCAGCTCCTGTAAAATTCCCAGCTTCCTGATGGCAAAAAAGACATCCCGCCTAAGCCGTTTTTTCAGTTCCAGGGGAAGCCGGCGGATTCTCTCGTCCGCAAGCATCCTGCCGTCTATAAGTTCTTCCAGTTCCTCTTCCTTCATGTCTCTGGAAAGGTCTAACTGTGCAATCAAACTTTCCTGAAGGCCGCTCAAAAGCTTATGACTCTCTATCCCCGAATAGCTTGGGGAGCACGTTTGCCCTGATATATCCTGCCAGTTCCCCATAGGTCAGCTCCTCAAACTTAACGGGAAGCTTATGAAAAACGGGTAGCTTCCATTTCTTCGTTTTTGCTTTAATATCTTCATACTTCATACTCTCCAATGCTTTTTCATATTGCTCCACCTTCGCTACTGCCAGCGGGTCGTCCCTGATGATGGTGTAAACCACATCACAATTTTTCAAAACCTCCCACAAATCCATCAGGCAGTCCGACAAATCCAAAATCAAATATTCATACTCACTGGCCTTTTCAATTTCACGGAACAAATCAATCCACTGCTGCCCCCTGATATCCCATAAATTCCGGTAAACTAACGCCGGAGGTATCATATGAAGCCCGCCAACATTTTCAATCATACTTTCCAGTTGATAAAACAGCTTCTCCCTGGCGCAACTGAAATAATAGGCCAGGTCCGTAATATCATTCTTAAATTCCCGGCCAAGCATCCTGGAAAGACCGGAATAAGCTTCAAAATTTAAATAAAGTGTTTTGTGATTACGGGCCAGAATCTGCCCTAAGGTAAAAGAAAAAGTTGTTTGAAGACACCTGGTAACCGGTGTATAGATTCCAATGATATGCATCTTTCTTCCTGTAGTCCGCACCACCTTCTCCGCGCCGGATGCATCCTTTGCATAATAGGTCATCACTTCCTTCAGGATTTTGTCACAGGACTGGTATTTCTTAATATGGCAAAGCGCCCTGTTTAAACTCTTGCCACTTTCACTCAAAATAATGATATGTGGGATTTTTAATGTTTCAATCGATTCCTGATATGCGTTCTCAGACAAAAGCAGGCACTCAATTTGTTCCTTGTTTGCATAATGAAAGAACTTGTCCTGCCTGGTAAAGACATGAATTTCAAACGGGACATTCCCCTTTTGACCGAAGAAATCCATAAGACGATAGGCATAGCTTTCCTCGCCATCAAGAATCGCAAGGACTCTCTTATCCAAATATACCCCTTTCCGCTTTCGTAAAAATAGCTGTGAATGTTCGCTATGAAATAGCTGTGAAAATAACTGTGAATAATAGAAAAAGTAACAGAACTTTTCCGGAAAATAAGTAAGAAGAATCATCAGATTCTTTTAGAAATAAAGACTGTCTTTTGGTTTGTAATCCGAATTATATAGAAGATTTTTGCAACTGTAAATAGGGAAAATAAAAGTTTTTCAACTTTGTAAACTATGTACAATTTCCTCTTACGCCAAGCTATCCAAATTTCGGAATCCCCTTGAAAACACTGGCTTTCCCAGCGATTTAAAAATCACGAAAGCATCTGCAAAAAGAACAAAATGCCATAGATGAGCAGTACTCCGGGCAGGCCAAGCAGACCGCAAAGAGCAAAGGTCAGCCAATTGTAACCGGGCTTTAGCTGCGGCAAATAACTCTCCAAATAATGGTTTGCAAAATACAGCATCAGCATCCCCGCCATACCCCGCATCAGAAAATTCAAAATCATTTCAGCTTTATTTTTTACGGTTCCTACCAAAAGCACCGCCACAAGACCGGCAACTATCCAAATTCCGCCGCTAAAGATGCTCATACTCATATCTTTGTCCCCTTTTCCTTTCGTGTTAGTATATGATATGTCCGCAAATCGCGAATATGACAGGCATTTGAATAAGCCCCTGTTTTTTTGCTTATACTCCATAACAAAGGTAATTATTGGATGAGAAAAACATATAATAAAGTATCCTTTGGAGGGCAAAGCATGAAAACCTATTTTAGTTTATCTTCCCATATCAACCGAACCGTATCCGAAAAGGAGCTGGAAAGAAATGCACTTCTTTCTGATTTGGAAAAAACAAAAAAAGCCCTGGAAATCGCATACGCGGGCTTTGATAACGTAACGGAACCGGACCTCATCGACTGTTACATTTATGAAGTAAATTCCGTTTTGAAACGGTATAAATTTTTAATGGAACAGGCAGCACGTTTATACATGCTGCCTGAAGAAAATAAACATATTTCACATTTATGCGAAAAAACCCCTGCTGCCGCCCTGGTCAGCCAAACTCTCTGTTAACCGGTTCTTTCCGTAGGTAAGTCCTGCATAAACGGTTTGGGTATTGGCCATCAGCGGTTCTGAAGTATCCTGCATACTGACCTCTTCATAGGCCGCGTGCAGTTTTTCCATCATCTGCTTCACCGCAATAAGCTCATCCGCACAATTCCGGACATCTGCTTTCGTCATCTGTCTGTCGGCAAATGTATAAAGCTGAAGCAGATTTCCGGAAATTGCATATTCAAAATGCAAAGAAGACATAAGTTCATGAAGACAAGCCCTTGCTCTCTTAATGGAAAGCCTGAATCCGGCTGTATCCTCTTTTTCAAATGCCATCGTGGCTTCTTCCAAATATATCAACATCATTTCATAAAGAATTACAACCAGACCTGTTTTGTTTGCCTGAGATATTTTTAGGGTAAACTGCTGTTTTAATTCCTTGGTCATAATGATTCCCTACCTTTTTTGAATTTACAAATTACGGAATTTATCTGTTACTGCAAAAGCTGCAGAACCTGTGAAGGTCTTTCATTGGCCTGTGCCAGCATGGAAGTGCTTGCCTGGCTCATCACCTGAAGGGTGGTATACTCGGTCATTTCTGCTGCCATATCCACATCCATAATTCTGGAATATGCCGCCGTCATGTTTTCGGAAGTAATGTCCAGGGTATTGATGGTGTGCTCTAAACGGTTCTGGTAAGCACCCAAACGGCTTCGGGATGCGGAAATATATTTAATACTGTTACTAATCTGTTCAATGCCTTTGTTTGCACCTTCCATGGTAGAAACATCCAGGGAAGAAATACCGAGGGTTTCTAAGGAAACCTTGGGAATGCGGATACCAAGCTGCTGTCCTTCGTTGGCACCGATTTGCATATCCATTGCACCAAATCCAACCAAATCCATGGTAAGCGCACCGTCTGCCGTAGGAATGGTCATCGCTTCCCTGAACTCCAGTTTCAGTTCAAAATCCTGACTGCCGGTAATGGTTAAAATGTTGCCGTCTGCCTGGGTAACCTTGGCATCTGCAGGGAATCCCGCACCGTCTACAAAGCTGTCCTGGGCTGTAGCCAAATCAATATTTCCATCCGTAAAGGTTACATTCAGTTCTTCGATACCGTACTGTCCCGCTACGATTTCATCACTGTAGTAAGCCACCTTCACGTCGGTTACATTGGTATAACCCTTTAAGTCAAAGGAACCGTCCAAAATATTTTGTCCGTTAAACTGTGTTTCATCTGCCACACGCTGGATTTCTTCCTTCAGCTGCTGAATTTCATCATTAACCAGCTTGCGATCCTCATCCAGCATGGTTCCGTTAGCTGCCTTTACAGCCAGCTCGTTCATTCTCTGGAGCATATCATGCATTTCGCTCATGGTTCCGTCTGCCACTTCAATAATGGAAATACCGTCTCCCGCGTTCTGGTTTGCCACACTGATTCCCTGGATCTGGGCGTTCATTCTTTTTCCCATGGCAAGGCCTGAAGGGTTGTCTTTGGCATTTACTATTTTAAGTCCGGAAGAAAGTCTTCCAAGAGAGTCGGAAAGTCTGTTATCCGCTCTTAATAATGAATTATTGGCAAGTACTGCCGATGCATTAAAGCTGATTCTCATAATTCCTACTTCCTTTCTATCTGCTGATTTCCTGAATATATCCGATATAGGCTTTCGCCGCCTGATAAAACCGGTCCGATGCAACGGCACTTACTCTGCCATCCTCTGCTTTTAAGGAAAATTCCTTCAAATCCAGTTTCGCATTTTCCATAAACCGGATATCTCCTGCCTTAATACCTTCCTTCAAAAGAAGCTGCTCCAAACGTGCCTTACCTTCACTTAAAAGTGCTTTTCCTTCCGGCAAGTCACAGATTCCGTAACCGGTAAGATATTCATTTTGGAACGTAAACTCTGCGGCGGTGCGTCCCAGACGCTGTGTTTCCATGGTGATGGTTACTTTGCTTTCACCGTCTTCTTTGTGAATCATCTTGAGGTTCACTGCGGTAAGTTCACCGCCGATTTCCACGGGAATTTCATAATTCTCTTCCCGCGCCATGGATTTATGGAAAGTAATCTGTTTATAAAGGGCACTCATTGCCTTGATATCTACGGAAGAATATTCTCCCTCAAAGCTTTCTGCCTCTAACATCTTTAATACTTTATCGGCCATTTCTTCATAGCTTTTTAGAGTTTCTTCTTTTCCTGTTAAGATTTCGGGGAAGGTTCCCTCTTCAAAAAGAGTATCATTTTCTCTCTCCCGGGCAATCTTTCTTAACTTCTTAAAGATTTCAGAGGAGCCCTTCAGCGCTTCACCGGCCGCCAGTAAATGCTCTGCATTTACGCTCTGACCGTAGTCCCTAAGTTGTCTTAAAACCGCGTCCTCGCTTCTCATGGCAAGGCGGATATGATCATAAGTTTCTTTCTCGTATTGCTTGTCAATTTCAGCAGTTTCTTCATCTGCCAAAGCCTGTTCCAGCTCTGCTCGCGTCCCTACAAAGCCCTTCTGAATCTGCTCTGTAATGGATTTTAGCAGTCCCTCCTTGGCATCCACGCCGCCAAAGGTATCATCAATCTGATAATCCATGGATTTCTTACTGCTTCTGACAAAAGAAAGCAAGTTGGAAAGTGTCATGTCGGCACCGGTCTGAAGCAGCGCACCGATTGATGCGTCATCTTTCTTTTCAATCTGGCGGAGCAGACGGTAAATACCGATAAAAGCACTTCTCTCTTCGTCTGTCACCCCGTTCTTTTTTTCCAGACGGTACAAAAATCTGCTGTAGGATTCCATCTCTTCTTCTGCAGTCACACGGTCATCCAAGTATTCTTTCAGCTCAGTCAACTGCATGGACAAGGGATTGATTCCCTCCCGGATCATGTTCAGCACCTCTGCCGGATTCATCTTGCCTACCACTTCCCGAAGAAGTCCGTCGGCCTGCTTTACTTTATCAAAATGGGCACGGGTCATCTCCATACTGTTGTAGCCTAAGATTCGCACTACGCGCCTGTTTTCTTCGCTTGGCTCCTGTCCTAAATCCGCCAGAATATCATCCACATTGGCAAATGCCTTTCTGATGGAATCTCCCAAATCGGCCCTGGGCGCCGTCCATAACGCCTCATAGCTTTTGCCCGCCTTCTGATAATCAGCAGTTCTGATTCCTGCCAGGGCAGAAACCTCAGAGAGTGTACTTCTCACAGAAATATCGGCTACCGTCGAAAGCGGTGCACACTTAATTCTCTCTAACCCGAATAAAGTCTGCTGATAAAAGTCCGCTTTTTCGGCTGCCGCCTTAGGTTCTGTATCCTGTACCAGCTGTTGATGGTACAAGCTTTCTTCACTGCGGATGGCCTTTAACAACTCTTCCATCGGTACCGTGTCAATCGGGTAACCCTTCTTTAACAATCTCACATTTACGCTTACCGTCATGGAGAAACGCACCTCATGAAGAAGTCTTATTTTTTCACTAAATGCCGGATTTACGGCGTTTTCCTGCTGTCCGCCCGGCTGCTTTGCGTCTGCCGGTTTTCCGGAAATGTTTCCGGAACCGCTTTCGATACCGGTCCGCGTATCATATTCGTTACCGGAATCTGCTAAAATCAGATTTCTTAAGGTAAAAGGTAACTCTGATGTATGGATTACCTTCACCTGCGCCTCAGTTACAGCCTCAGCCTGTTCCTTTAAGGTAACCGCCTTTTCCAGAATGCTTTGCTTCGCGGTTAAGTCTCCCTTCATAGGTTCTCTTCCGTCTGCAATTGCTATGGCTGCTGCCTCTGCAAATTCCTGCATCGGCATGGGAAGGGGAAAACTGTCTATCGCCTGCTTTTGTAACAGGGTTTCCTCACAAAAGGGAATTCCTTTTTCAATTAACCATTTGGCATCTGCCAGGGTATCTTCTGCTACGGATAAACCGGCCTGCAGGATAGTCTTTTCCATGGCCGGCATCAGCCGGTCGTAATTGATGCTTTCCGGCTTTTTCGCCAAATAACCGTTTACATCTCCTGCTGCATAGTAGCCCTTGCCCTGACGGCCTGCATCTGCCGCTCCGGCAAACTTAGCTGTATATAAATTCTCCGGTGTCAGCTGCAGATGGTTTTCAATCAAATATTTCTTGGCACCATCAGATAACTGTCCCACGGATTCCATTACTTCGTATGCTTTTTTGGCTGCTTCGGCATTTTCCCGGGTAATCGGAATATCATGTCTGCCAAAGGCCTGCTCCAATTCCCCTGCAAAAACCGCACTTCCGGTAATTTCCTTAAGTTGCGCCGCATCCATGGTATCGGTATAACCGGTCACATAGGTGCCGCCCTTCATCATGGCTGTTTTAATATGGTCGACAATGGTTACAACTGTTTCAACATCCGTACTTCCGGGATGGAAACCATCCTTCTGAAGCTTGGCAAAATCTTCGTCAGACAAAGAATTAGACATCACTGCCATATAGTTTCTGCGGGCAGTAATATCTTGCTGCGCCGCATCCTGCATAACTTCTTCTGCGGTCCGTCCGTGACCTGCGTAAGCGTTGTTATCCATAACTGTGCCAGAAATGTCTAATGCAAAAATGCTCCGTTGCACCGTCCCTGTGCTTTCGGAACCACGATATACGGTTGTATCCCTGTCTACATTTGAGTGTGTACGGACCTCTTTTTGGGCCCCGTCAAAAGTAATATTCATACGCATCCCTCAAACTGTAGAATTTAATAAAAAGGTGAATGCAGACTTATCATTGCTACATTCACCTTTTATTTCGGCATATTAATTCAGTTTCTTAACCTCTTAGAACACAAAGATTGCCGCGCTGTACGCAGGGATATCTAAGGTAATGCTGTAATCCTTGTAATTACAAGGCTCTTCTACAGCCATAATCTCTGCGGGAATTTCATCCCCGAAACCGCCAAAACGCTTCTCAGCACTGTTTAAGAGTAATTTATATTTCTTCTTGGCAGGTACACCAATCTGATAATTTTCCCACTTCATGGGCGTCATATTTAATACGAAGAGCAGATTATTTTTACCGTTTTCGGACTTGCGCACAAAACTGTAGGTACTCCTGTCTTTGTCATCGCAGTTCATCCACTCAAAGCCTTCCCAGTTCCGGTCATTTTCGTACATACAAGGATATTTGCGATAAATGGCAAGGAGTTCTTTCATATACTCCTTCATACCCTTATTCAAATCCTCTCCCAGTAAGAACCAATCCAGCTCGCGGGCTTCGCTCCACTCTCTTTCCTGACCGAATTCCTGACCCATGAATAACAACTTCTTGCCTGCATGACCGAACATATAAGTATAGCCTACACGCAGGTTTGCATATTTATCCACCTGATAACCGGGCATTTTGTTCACCATGGAGCACTTTAAGTGAACCACTTCATCATGGGATAAAGGAAGGATATAGCTTTCACTTTCATTGTAGCTCATGGCAAAGGTAAGTGCATAATGGTTATCTTTTCTAAAGTAAGGATCAAGCTTCATGTATTCACAGAAGTCATGCATCCATCCCATATTCCACTTAAAGCTAAAGCCAAGGCCGCCGTCTTCAACCGGATGCGTTACCTTAGGCCACGCGGTAGATTCCTCGGCAATGGTGATAAAGCCGGGATAAGTACCTCTTACCACGCTGTTTAAATGACGGAAGAACTCAATTGCTTCCAGGTTCTTGTTATCGCCGTACTTATTGGCTACCCACTGGCCGTCTTTCTTGCCGTAGTCCAAGTAAAGCATAGATGCCACCGCGTCCACACGGATACCGTCCACGTGGAATTCTTTAATCCAGAATAATGCATTGGCAATTAAGAAGTTCTTCACTTCTGTCTTTCCGTAATTGAAAATCTTGGTACCCCAGTCGGGATGCTCTCCCTTTCTCGGGTCCGGATCTTCAAAAATACACTGGCCGTCAAAACGTCCAAGACCGTGTGCATCCGTTGCAAAATGGGCAGGTACCCAGTCAAGGATGACACCGATTTTATTTTTGTGTAACTGGTTAATCAGATACATAAAGTCCTGAGGTTCTCCGTAGCGGGAGGTAGGCGCATAATAACCTGTTACCTGATATCCCCAGGAACCGTCGAAAGGATATTCCGCAATACCCATCAGCTCAATGTGGGTATACTTCATCTCTTTCAGATACTCTACGATTCTGTCCGCAAATTCGCGATAGTTGTAAAAGCCCTTTTCTTCCGGCTGGGGATGACGCATCCAGGAGCCGATGTGACATTCATAAATAGCCATGGGCTCTTTGTAATAATCCTTGCTGTCCCTATCCTTCATCCAAGCTCCGTCCGTCCACTTAAATCCGGACAAGTCCGTGGTTTTGGAAGCGGTGCCGGGACGCATTTCCGCATGGTTCGCAAAAGGATCTGCCTTATAAAGCTTCTCGCCTTCGGGAGTGGTAATCAGGAACTTATAAAGCTCACCCTCGCCCACACCCGGAATAAATAATGCGTGAATACCGCCGGGTCCTAATTTGTTCATACGGTGGGCATTTTCATCCCAACCGTTAAAAGTACCGATTACATGTACGCTGGCTGCATTCGGTGCCCATACGCCAAAGAACATACCTTTTTCGCCGTTTTCATAAGAAACATGGGCGCCTAATTTTTTGTAAATATCATAATGAGTTCCCTGCGCAAACAAATACTGGTCTGCCTCAGAAATAAATACGGTTTCCTGCACTTTCGTTTTCATACCCATAACTTAACCCCCGGTTTATTAATCATGCATAAAATCTGCTTCTCTTAAGATAATCATATCTTCCTCATCATAACGCTTACCAATCAAAATATCGAAGAAATGCTTCGGTGTCTTCTTATCAGCGTAATAAATCGCTTCATCCACCAGCTCTTCAATTTCCGCCATGGTCACTTCATGGTCACTGGTCTGCATGTCTGCAATTCGTTTATGAAGCGCCAGAACTGCCACTTCATCAATGACATATTCCTGTTCATAAGCATACTTCTTTGCATATCTGACAAGTGTCTGATCATCCAATGCTTCCAAGTCTACCCGAAGGTTAAACAAGGTCTGCATCTCTTCATTCTTGGAAAGGAACGCATTCATTAACGGTTTGCGATCCTCCATTAAAATGATTAACCCCTTATCCTCCTGGTTCATTTCCTTCAAAAGGGAACTTACAACTTCATCAGAAAGTGCGGATGCACCTTCAATAATTAACGCGCCGCCTTCTAATTTGTCCAAGGTAGCCGCTACATCCTTCGTATTCAAAGTGCTTGCGGAAATCTTCGCCACCTTACCGGAGAAGTTGTCATCCGACATCTGCACTTCCTTTACCAAAAGCTTCGCAAGGCCAAGATTACCGGCACTTTCTTCACCGGTAATAATGACATTGCCGGTATAAGACGCCATGCTGATATGGTCAATGGCATCGGCAATCTGTCTTCTGGTTTTCTTATGATGGATAAAAGGAGCAAATAATTCGCTTTCCTGCTTGGTCAGCTCTCTGGCCCGATACTTTCCGCTTGTTTCCGGCTTTTCATCAGGGATAACTTCTTCGGATTCTTCAACAGCTTCCTCAATTACTTCTTCGGCTGCTGCTTC
>JAFZDQ010000041.1 GCA_017561085.1 Lachnospiraceae bacterium | reverse complement strand
ATGCAGCTAAAGTCGCTTCCGAAGCTGACTGGAAAGCGGAAGGCGCATTCGGTCTTGTAATGAAAGACAACGGAATCCAGGCAATCTATGGACCAAAAGCGGATGTCTTAAAATCAGACATTAACGATATTCTTTAAGAAAGAAGTTGAAATATGAAACTCGTTACCATCAATACACACAGTTTAATAGAAGAAAATTATTCGCAAAAATTAGAATATTTTGTTGACTTTATCAGCAGAGAAACACCGGACCTTATTACGATGCAAGAGGTTAATCAATCTACCTGCTCCCCTATTTATAAAGCCCCCCTTCCCGGTTTTTCTCCAATATCCGATAAATTGTCCCCTATTAGGGATGATAACCATGCCCTGCAGGCAGCCTTACGCCTTTTCGCAAAAGGTATCTGTTATTACTGGACTTGGCTGCCTGTAAAACTTGGGTATGGAAAATATGACGAAGGTATGGCTATTTTTTCAAAAGAACCGATTACTGATATCGATCACTTTTATATCAGTGTTTTTGAAGACTATCACTATTGGAAGACCAGACAGGTTCTGGGAATAAAAACGACTAATCTTGAAGACTGGTTCTATACTGTGCATATGGGCTGGTGGGACGATATAGAAGATCCATTTAAAAATCAATGGAAAAGATTTTTAGACCATTTACAGGAAACCTCTCCTTCATCAAAAATATGGCTTCTGGGGGACTTTAACAGTCCTGCGGAAGTCAGAAACGAAGGCTATGATCTGATTGAAGCCTCCGGATTTTTTGACACTTACAAACTTGCATGCAAAAAAGACGAAGGCGTGACTGTCAAAGGAGTCATTGATGGTTGGAGAGATAAATTAAACAACACTGATGCATTCTCAGGTATGCGTATCGATCATATCTGGTGTAACCAGAAAACTGCAGTCCGCACTTCCAATGTTATTTTCAACGGAACCAAGGAACCTGTGATTTCTGATCATTTTGGCATCATGATTGAAACCGAAGATTAATTTGACAACAAAGGAGCAAACACGATGAACAGAGCTGCCGGTATATTATTATCCATCTCCAGTCTCCCTTCCAAATACGGCATCGGCTGTTTTGGAAAAAGTGCCTATGCTTTTGTGGACTGGTTAAAAGAAGCAGGCCAGACTTATTGGCAGATTCTCCCATTGGGACCAACCAGCTACGGAGATTCCCCATATCAGTCTTTTTCCACTTTTGCCGGAAATCCTTATTTCATCAGTTTGGAAGCACTCATTGAAGAAGGTGTTCTTACACTGGAAGAATGTGATTCTGCTGATTTTGGAAAAAAGGAAAATGACATTAATTATGAAAAATTATATAATCACCGCTATCCGCTTCTTCGACAGGCATACGAAAGAAGCAATATCTCTCAAAATCCTGACTATTTAAAATTTGTACAGGAAAACCAGTGGTGGTTATCTGACTACGCACTGTTTATGGCAGTCAAGGACCGTTTTGAAGGGAAACCTTGGATAGATTGGGCAGAAGACATTCGTCTTCGTTACCCAAACGCCTTAGACTACTATCGAAAAGAATTATATTTTGATATTGAATTTCAACAATATCTGCAATTCAAATTTTACGAACAATGGTATCAATTAAAATCCTATGCAAACAGCAAAGGAATTCAGATTATTGGAGATATTCCGATTTATGTTTCCATGGATAGTACAGATGCATGGGCGCATCCGGAGCTGTTCCAATTAGACGAAAGAAATGTTCCTCTGGCTGTGGCAGGATGTCCTCCGGATGGGTTCTCGGCAACCGGTCAGCTTTGGGGCAACCCTCTTTATCGTTGGGATTACCATAAATCCACAGGTTATTCCTGGTGGCTTTCCAGACTCTGGTATTGCTTTAACCTCTATGATGTAGTGCGTATCGACCATTTCCGTGGATTTGATGAATATTACTCAATTCCTTACGGTGCAGAATCCGCTGTAGAAGGTCATTGGGAAAAAGGTCCGGGGATTGATCTGTTCCGCTGCGTAGAGCAGAATCTTGGATGGCACGAAGTCATTGCAGAAGATTTAGGTTACATGACAGACTCTGTACGCCAGCTTGTAAAAGAAAGCGGCTTCCCTGGAATGAAAGTTTTAGAGTTTGCTTTTGACTCCCGTGATTCAGGTTCCGCAAGTGACTATTTGCCACATAACTACACGGAAAACTGTGTTGCTTATACAGGTACCCACGACAACGAAACCATCATAGGATGGTTTGACAGCATCTCCGAAGAAGAACGGGAAATGGCAAGAAATTATCTTTGTGATTACTCAACAAAGAAAAAAAGTCTTCACAAATCTTTTATCGGACTTGTTATGAGAAGTAACGCGAAAACCTGCATTATTCCAATGCAGGATTACTTAGGACTGGATAATAAATATCGAATGAACAAACCATCTTCCGTTGGATGTAACTGGCGATGGAGAGTCACAGAAAAACAGTTATCAGAAGCATTGAAAAACGATATTTTATTAACTACAAAAACTTTCGGAAGATTTAATTGGAGTTAATTAATCTCTATGATTCATGTGTTACTATTAATTATTTATTTAGCTTTTATCAGCCTTGGCCTTCCTGACGCACTCTTAGGATCAGCCTGGCCAATGATACATTTAGAATTTGATGTCCCGGTATCTTATGCCGGGATTATCTTTGGTATTATTTCTGTCGGAACGATTATTTCCAGCTTAAGCAGCGATTATTTAACAAAAAAACTTGGAGCCGGGAAAGTAACCGCTATGAGTGTTTGTTTAACGGCTGTTGCATTGTTTGGCTTTTCATTCAGCTCTGCTTACTGGCAGTTGATTCTTTGGGCGATTCCTTACGGCCTGGGAGCAGGAAGCGTGGATGCCTGCCTTAACAATTATGTTGCCCTGCACTATAAAAGCCATCATATGAGCTGGCTACACTGTATGTGGGGGCTTGGTGCATCTATCGGTCCTTATATTATGAGCTTTGTGCTGACCAATGGACAAATCTGGAATATGGGATATCGATATGTGGGGATCCTTCAGATTTTGCTAACAACCGTTTTGTTTTTATCTCTTCCCCTTTGGAAAGTTACAAAAGCAACCGTTGAGGGGAAGGTGGAGACTCCTGCAAAAGCGCTTTCTTTAAGGGAAATTTTTATAATTCCAGGAGCTAAAGAAGTCATGATAATGTTCTTTTGCTACTGTGCATTAGAACAGACCACCGGACTTTGGGCAAGCACTTATCTGGTACTGAATCAGGGCATCACAGAAGAAACTGCAGCACTTT
>JAFZDQ010000040.1 GCA_017561085.1 Lachnospiraceae bacterium | reverse complement strand
ATGGGTGGTCTTTCCAGTATCCTGGCGATGATGCCCGGTATGGGGAAACAGATGAAAGATATCGAATCCATGGTGGATGAAAAGCAGCTTGCAAGAACAGAAGCCATCGTACTTTCCATGACCATAGCAGAGAGACGTAATCCTAAGCTGTTAAATCCCAGCAGAAAGCACCGTATTGCAAGAGGCGCCGGTGTGGACATTGCGGATGTAAACCGTTTTGTGAAGCAGTTTGAGCAAACCCAGAAAATGATGAAACAGATGCCCGGAATGATGGGCGGTAAGCGGGGCAGAGGCTTCGGCGGAATGAGATTTCCCTTTTAGCGGATATGCAGTTCCGTAACTAACTTTGTTTTGAATAAAAATTCAAATAAATTATTAACTTTAAAAATTTTTCGGAGGTGAAAAACATGGCAGTAAAAATCAGATTAAGAAGAATGGGACAGAAGAAAGCTCCTTTCTATAGAATCGTAGTTGCAGATTCCAGATCCCCCAGAGACGGTAAGTGTATCGAAGAAATCGGAACTTATGATCCTACTACAGATCCCACAACCTTCAAAGTAGATGAAGAACTTGCTAAGAAGTGGTTAGCAAATGGTGCTCAGCCTACAGAAGTTGTTGCAAGAATTTTCAAGCAGGCTGGTATCGAAAAATAAGAAACCCGTTGACAACCCGCTTGGAGGTGGACTATGAAGGATTTAGTAGAAGTTATTGCAAAAGCACTTGTTGAACATCCGGATGAGGTTGTTGTAACCCAGAAGGAAGAAGGTAAGCATATTACCGTAGAACTTCATGTCGCTGCATCCGATATGGGTAAAGTAATCGGAAAACAGGGAAGAATTGCGAAAGCAATCCGTTCCGTTGTAAAAGCAGCATCATCCAAGGAAAACAAGAAAGTGGACGTGGAAATCGTCTAAAAGTAAGGATGTTCTTTCTTATGTAAGGAACATCCTTTGTTAATATTAGGAGAAAACATGGAACAATTATTGCAGGTTGGCATTATATCATCCACGCATGGCGTAAGAGGGGAAGTAAAGGTTTTTCCCACGACAGATGATGTGAAACGTTTCAAAAAATTGAAAGATGTCCTGGTAGATACAGGCAAAGAGAAAAAGCCTTTGCAGATTGAAAGCGTGAAGTTTTTTAAGCAGTTTGCCATTTTAAAGTTTAAAGGCTATGATACGCTGGATGACATAGTGGTTTATAAAGGCAAAAGTTTGCTGGTAGAGCGTAAAAACGCTGTCCGGCTGAATAAAGACGAATATTTCATAGCAGATTTAATCGGCTTATCCGTAGAAAATGAAGACAAAAGCTTTACCGGTATGCTGGCAGATGTGATTGAGACCGGAGCAAATGACGTTTATATCGTAAAAACTGCGGAAGGAAAAGACGTATTAATACCTGCTATTAAAGATTGTATCCTTGAGGTGGATGTGGAAGCCGGATTTATGAAGGTTCATCTCCTTGACGGATTATTAGATTAGTGAGAAAGTGAAAACAGCAATGCATTTTCATGTATTAACATTATTTCCGGAAATGATTACTGACGGTTTTTCAACCAGTATTACAGGACGCTCTTTAGAGAACGGAAGTGTTACTTTAAACGCGGTAAATATCAGGGACTATACGATTAATAAGCACAAAAAAGTAGATGATTATCCGTATGGAGGCGGTGCCGGAATGCTGATGCAGGCACAGCCCGTTTACGATGCATATAAGGCGGTTGTTCAGAACATCAACCAAAGAAAAGGTCAGAAAAGTACTCCCCGTGTTATTTATCTGACGCCTCAGGGAACTGTATTTAAGCAGAGCATGGCGAAGGAACTTGCAAGGGAAGAAGACTTAATTTTTCTTTGCGGCCATTATGAAGGAATTGACGAACGGGTTTTAGAAGAAATCGTTACAGATTATATTTCCATCGGTGATTATGTACTTACAGGCGGTGAATTGCCGGCACTTGTACTAATGGATGCGATTTCCCGTATGGTTCCCGGGGTTTTGGGCAACAGTGATTCCGGTGAAAGTGAAAGTCACAGTAATTACCTTTTAGAGTATCCCCAATATTCCAGACCGGAAATGTGGAACGGAAAAAGTGTTCCCCCTGTTTTACTTTCGGGAGACCATGCCAAGGTGGAAGAATGGCGGCTTGAAAAGTCCATTGAAAGGACGGCAAAAATGCGTCCTGACCTTTATGAAAAATGGGCGTCGGAAAACGAAGAATATTTTATCCGGAAAGCCAAAAGAGAAGAGCGTAAACGGAAGAATGAGCTCCGCAAGTTGAAAAAAGCACAAAAGGCTCAGAAGGCAGAAACTGAAGGAAAAGCTTAAATAGATGCAAATGCCGGAAAAACAAGTGGTTTGGAAAAATAGTGCTTGCATTTTTAGGGCACTTGTGATAGATTATTAATGTTGTGATAAAAGAGATGGTCCTCTGTTATTTTATATATTAAGAACATCCGGATATTTACAGCGCATAATGAGCGCAGAAAGAGGAAGAAATGAGCGAAATTATTAAAAACATCGAAGCTGCTCAGTTGAAGGCAGAAGTAACAGAATTCAACGTTGGTGATACCATTAAAGTTTATGGTAAGATCAAAGAAGGAAACCGTGAAAGAATCCAGGTTTTCGAAGGAACTGTATTAAAGAGACAGGGAACAGGCGCAAGAGAAACATTTACAGTTAGAAAGAACTCTAACGGTGTAGGCGTTGAAAAGACATGGCCTGTACATTCTCCTAACGTAGAAAAAATCGAAGTAGTTAGAAGAGGTAAAGTAAGAAGAGCGAAACTTAACTACTTAAGAGACCGCGTAGGTAAGAAGGCTAAAGTAAAAGAACTTGTTAGATAATCAAATAATAAGTGAAAAGCCAGGGACAATTGTTTATACAATTGTCCTTTTCTTATATGCAAAAATGTGATAAAATGCTAAAGTAGGTTTTTATGTACCTAGATGGAAAAGGATGAGGAATCGATGGCCAGATATAAGGGATTAACTTTTTATGAAAAAGAAAAGAAAATAAATAAATCCACCATTAAAGAAGTTTTTTCGGTCCTTTTTTATTGTTTTGCGGCTGTTTTGTTAGCCTTTGTCATTGTATTTTCCGTAGGGATGAAAGTCAGTGTTATCGGTGTTTCCATGGAACCTGCCCTGATAAGCGGTCAGGAGGTACTGGTAAACAGATTTCTTTACCGTATTTCGTCGCCTGAACGGGGCGATGTGGTTGCTTTTTTGCCCAATGGCAATAAGAACGCACACTATTATTTAAAACGTGTAGTAGGTTTACCCGGTGAAAAGGTGCAAATTATAAGGGGATATGTTTATATCGACGGTATTTTATTAGAGGAAGATGAATCTTTTGATAAAATTGCAGACCCCGGCATAGCGGATACAGAGCTTTTACTTGGGAATGATGAGTATTTTGTTTTAGGTGATAACAGAAATAACAGCGAGGACAGCCGTTCCGGTAATTTAGGGCCTATCAAGAAGGACACCATGGCCGGTAAGGTGTGGTGCGCCCTTTCCTTTAAAGACGAGAAGATGAAATTTGTGAAATAGAGACAGTGAGGTAGTATATGAATTATCAATGGTATCCCGGTCATATGACGAAAGCCAAGCGTATGATGCAGGAAAATATTAAACTGATAGATTTGGTGATTGAGCTGGTAGATGCCAGAATTCCCATGAGTAGCAGGAATCCGGATATTGATGAACTTGCGAAAAATAAATCCAGGGTGATTTTGTTAAATAAATCCGACCTTTCCGATGGTGCATGGAATGATAAATGGACTGCTTATTTTGAGGAAAAAGGATTTCATGTCTTAAAACTGAATTCCAAAAGCGGCGCGGGGATTAAATCTGTTCAGTCACTTGTACAGGAGGCCTGCAAAGAAAAAATCGAAAGAGACCGCAAGCGCGGAATCAAAAACAGACCCGTAAGAGCCATGGTTGTAGGGATTCCGAATGTTGGAAAATCCACCTTTATTAATTCCCTTGCCGGAAAAGCGTGCACCAAGACCGGTAATAAACCAGGTGTAACCAAGGGGAAACAATGGATCCGCTTAAATCAGAATTTGGAACTGCTTGATACACCCGGTATTCTGTGGCCCAGATTTGAAAATCAGTCCGTAGGTGAAAAACTTGCAATGATTGGTTCCATCAATGATGAAATTTTGCATGCAGATGAACTGGCGGTTGCCATTATCCGTTTTATGCAGGCAAATTATCCCGGTTTATTAGAAAAAAGATATGAAATTGAGTCAACCGAGGATGTGTATGAATTTTTAAAAGCGGTATGCATCAGCAGACATTGCTTTTTAAAGGGGCAGGAGCCGGATATTGCCCGTGCCTCCAAAATGATTATAGATGATTTTAGAAGCGGAAGGTCAGGAAGGGTAACCTTGGAATTCCCGGAGGAATGGTAATGAATCGAAAATTAAAGGATTTTTTAAGTACAAGTTTATATTTGCTGATTGTATTGGTGATGACCTTTTTGGTGGTTACCTATGTAGGGCAGCGTACAAAGGTGTCAGGAGCCTCTATGGAGCCAACTTTAAGTGATGGCGATAATTTATTGGTAGATAAGATTTCTTATCGTTTTTCAGAGCCTGAGCGTTTTGATATTATCGTTTTTCCTTTCCGTTATGCGGAGAAGACTTACTATATCAAGCGTATTATCGGGCTTCCCGGCGAAACCGTATATATTGATGACGAAGGACAGATTTTCATTAACGGTGAGCTTTTGACGGAATCCTATGGCAAAGAAGTGATTACAGACCCCGGAACTGCGTACGAAATGTTGACCTTAGGAGATGATGAATATTTTGTTCTGGGAGATAACAGAAATAACAGTTCTGACAGCAGGGATCCGGTAGTAGGCAATATCCATCGGGATGAACTGATCGGAAAAGCATGGATGAGAATTTATCCTTTTTACAAAATGGGCATGATTAAACATCAGTAACGGAAAGGCCTTTATTGGCGGAGGTACTTATGGAACAAAAAATCGGAGAAATCAAAGAATTATTTCAGGCAGCCGAAACAGACGGGCTGCCTGCCTTTATAAGCGCTTATGAGAGCGATATGCGCTCCGGAGTGGTAAGTCTGGTAAATAAAGCAAAGAAGATACTTGCAGACCGAGAAAAGGAAATAGAGCGTTCCCGTCAGATGCTGAAATTTGAGCATGAATACGAGGCTTATTCTTATATTTGCGGAATCGATGAAGTGGGCAGAGGCCCCCTTGCGGGACCGGTGGTTGCCGGTGCGGTTATTTTACCAAAGGATAGTATGATTTTACATCTAAATGATTCCAAGAAGTTGACCGAAAAAAAGAGAGAAGAGCTTTTTGATATTATCATGGAAAAAGCATATGCTACCGGGCTTGGTTTTGTGGCACCTGAGCGGATTGATGAAATTAATATCCTGCAGGCAACCTATGAAGCCATGAGGCAGGCAATCGGAAACTTGGGCGTTGTACCGGATTTGTTATTAAACGATGCGGTGACCATCCCGGGTGTTACCATGAAGCAGGTTCCGATTATTAAAGGAGATGCTAAGAGTGCATCCATTGCGGCAGCCAGTATTATTGCAAAGGTTACCAGGGACAGGCTGATGGTAGATTATGACAGTATTTTTCCGGAGTATGGGTTTGCATCCAACAAAGGATATGGTGCGGCGGCACATTTGGAAGCACTGAAGAAATACGGTCCCACACCCATTCACAGAAGAAGCTTTATCAAGAATCTAATTTAAAGGTAGGTTGCTTATGAGATTATCTGCAACACAAGTGCAGGGAAATCAACTGAATACCGAAATCAATGGAAAGGATGCGGATGCCGTTCACCGTGGTCTGGTGAAGGGGATGGAAGAAATATCCTCAAAAACACCGGGGCAGACTGTTACAGGTGAAATTGTGGGTAAAAACGGCAATGATTTATTGATAGCCATCGGCAGGGACCAGCTGCTGCGTGCGAAACTGGAAGGAAATGTTCAGGTTGAAGTGGGCGGTCAGATGAGCTTTGCCATTAAGGCCATGGCCGGAAGCAAGGTTGTTTTAAGTCCGTTATATGCCAATACGGCAGGGGATGCCAGTGCCTTAAAAGCGCTTCAGATGGCGAATATACCGGCTACTGAGGTTACGGTGGGTATGGTGAAGCATATGATGAGTGAAGGGCTTGCTATTGATAAAAATTCCCTTTACGGTATGCTGCGTACCGTAAATCAGTTTCCTGCTGCGGATATGGAGAGTATGGTCCAGCTTACCAAAATGAATATTCCGGTAACAGAAGACTCCCTTTTACAAATGCATGCCTACAAAAATAATGAACATTTTTTATCCCAAGGAATTCTGGATGTTGCGGATTCCATGACGGAAACCATGCAAATGATGAATGCCGGTGATAATACATTGGAAGGCGTTTATCTGTTTAAGGATGTATTATCGTTATTGTCACAAAATGGTGGCGGATTGTCAGAAGGTGAGCTAACTGCACTATTGGAAAATGCCGGTGTTAGCGGGAACCAAAATGCTGGAACCTCTGCTTTGTCAGGAAGTGATTTTCTGGCAGCCCTTAAATTGTTACAGGGGACAGCTGTAGCGGAAGATGGGAACGCTTTGTTGGGAGAAGCAGCAAAGGGCACTACTGCGGAGCAATCCATGGGAAAGCGCCCGGATATCACCATTACCAATCCGGAATTATTAAGCACAAATGAGGGTGCTGATGATTTGCCGGTGTTAAGTGCTATGGAAAAAGGTGAAATTACCGCTTCTTTAAAGCAGGCAGGCTTTGGCAGTCTGGTAGAAGCCTTTTCTAAGAATCTGATTACGGAAGAACAATTACTGTCTTCCCTTAGTAAAGGTCTGGATGCAAATATGCCCGTTTCCAGGGAGCAAATAAGTGCCCTGGCGAAGCTGTTTGAATCAGAAACCTTTGGGAAACTTTTGAAAAATGAAATGAAAAACAATATGCTGCTGACACCGCCGGAGGTTGGCGAAAATAAAAAAGTAGAAGAGTTTTATGAGCAGTTAAACCGTCAGATGGCGAAACTTACCAAATTGGCAGAGCAGCATGGTGCGAAGGATACTCCTTTGGCGAAAACAGTTAATAATGTTACCGGCAATATTGATTTTATGAATCAGCTTAACCAAATGTATACTTATGTACAGTTGCCTTTGAAACTGCAGGGGCAGGAAGGAAACGGGGAACTTTATGTATACACCAACAAAAAGAGCCTCGCCGAAAAAGAAGGTGAAGTGAGCGCACTTTTACATTTGGATATGGAGCATCTGGGAAGTGTGGATGTACATGTAGCCTTGAAAGAAAGTAAGGTTGCTACGCAGTTTTATCTGCAGGATGACAGTACCCTTGACTTAATTGAGCAAAATATCGGCTTGTTAAATAAGCGGCTTGAAAAGCGAGGTTATTCCATGAATGCTTCTTTTATCTTAAAAGAAGGAGATAAGCCGGTAAATATGATGGATGAAATCCTGAAAAAGGACCGGAATATTTCTTTCGTTACGGGATATTCGTTTGATGTTCGTGCTTAAAGAAAGGGGGATTTGTAATGGAAGAAAAAAGAGAAAAACCAAAGCAGGCCATAGCCCTTTCTTATAATCCGGATGAGGATGCACCAAAGGTCATTGCATCAGGAAAAGGTGCCCTTGCAGAAAGAATCATCGAAAAAGCGAAAGAAGCGGATGTACCGGTCCATAGGGATGATAAACTGGCAGATACTTTGTCCAGATTAGAAATAGGGGATATGATACCGCCGGAATTATATGAGGTGGTAGCGGAGATTTTGGTCTTTGTGGATGCAATGGACAAAATTAAGGCAAAGATGGATTTATCAGGAAAGAAAGTGTAAAGGGTTGAATCAAAGGGAATTAGGGAAAAAATACGAGGATTTAGCAGCCGCTTATCTAAAAGATAGGGGGATGCAAATCATATATCAGAATTACAGATGCAGGCAGGGGGAAGTGGATTTAGTGGGAATTCATGAGAACTGCCTTGTATTTGTTGAAGTAAAATATCGGAAAAGTAACAGGCAGGGAATGCCTGAGGAGGCGGTCGGAGTACGCAAGCAGATGAAAATCTGTCGTACCTCCGATTATTTTCGTGTAAGCCATGGCAGGTATAGTGCTATGCAGGTGCGCTATGATGTGATTTCCGTGATAAATGATGAAATTACCTGGTATCAAAATGCATTTGCCTATGTGGGAACTCATGGAAGCATGAATTATTAGAGACAGAAACAGTCTTTTTTAAGATTTAATAATAATGAAATAGATTATAAAGGAGAAATCCGATGAAGGATATAATCAGGAAAAAACATGAAGGGGAAGGGATTCCCGTGATAAATAAGCTTCAGGAAACAGAATATCTGACGTTTCCCGGGTTAGATGCTACAGGGCTTGTAAATCATCTTTTTTCCACAAGAAAAGGCGGCGTTAGTACAGGGATTTATGAAAGTATGAATTTAAGCTATTCAAGGGGAGATGACAAAGCTTTAGTAGATGAAAATTACAGACGGATTGCTTCCGTTTTTGGGGAAACCATGGATAAGATTGTGTTATCCGACCAGACCCATACCACCAATATCAGACTGGTAACGAAAGAAGATTGCGGAAAAGGAATTACCGGATGCAAGGATTATCAGGATGTGGACGGGATGATTACCAATGAACCGGGGATTATTTTAGCTACCCTTTATGCGGATTGTGTTCCGTTATATTTTGTTGATACGAAAAATAAGGCAATCGGACTTTCTCATTCCGGCTGGAAGGGAACGGTGGGCAGAATCGGAAAAGCAACCCTTGATGCCATGAAAGAAGCCTTCGGAACAAATCCGGTGGATGTGCATTGTGCCATCGGACCCTCTATTTGTAAGGATTGTTATGAGGTGAGCGGTGATGTTGCCCTGCAGTTTAAAAGAGAGTTTGCAAAGCAGGCAGAACAGATTGTGACACCCATAAGTCCGGTAATTGAAATGGGAAAAGAACAAGAACAATTGCAAGAAGATAAATATCTTCTGGATTTGTGGCAGGCAAATAAAATCGTACTTATGGAAGCCGGTGTTTTAAAAGAAAATATTGAAGTGACGGACCTTTGTACCTGTTGTAACAGCAGTTATTTGTTTTCGCACAGGGCAAGCAAAGGAAAAAGAGGAAACCTGGGCGCTTTCTTGGAATTAAGAAATAATTAATATTTTTCCTAAGAAAGCCTTAAAATTTATATGTTTTGATAGATTTAGGACAGTTAACAAAGGAGAAATTATGATTAATATACTTGTTTGTGATGATGATAAGGAAATTGTAGACGCTATTGAAATTTATTTAAATAACGAAGGCTATCGGGTATTAAAGGCCTATGACGGACAACAGGCAATCAATATGCTGAAAGAAGAAAATATCCAGTTGCTCATTATTGATATCATGATGCCGGTTTTGGACGGAATCAGGGCAACCATTAAGATTAGGGAATACAGCAGCGTGCCGATTATCTTTTTGTCGGCTAAATCGGAAGATACCGATAAAATTCTCGGCTTAAATGTAGGTGCGGATGATTATGTCACCAAGCCTTTTAATCCCCTGGAACTGGTAGCAAGAGTGAAATCCAATTTAAGAAGATATACCCAGCTTGGAAACCTGAATGTGGAAAATAATGCTTTGTTTTCCGCAGGCGGACTTTGTATTAATGATGATACCAAAGAGGTTACGGTTGACGGGGAGCCTGTGAAACTGACGCCCATTGAGTATAATATTTTACTTCTTTTGGTGAAGAATCAGGGAAGGGTATTTTCCATTGACCAGATTTATGAAAGTATCTGGAATGAAGAAGCCATCGGCGCTGACAATACGGTAGCGGTACATATCCGCCATATCAGGGAAAAGATAGAGATTAACCCCAAAGAACCCCGTTATCTGAAGGTGGTTTGGGGCGTTGGTTACAAAATAGAAAAACAATAAGAAAAAGGTGTTTGTGATGGAAGAAAGAGAAAATAAAGGGAACAGAAATTTCGGAAATAAAATACAGATACTGTTACATGTCCTGAAACATGTTTTGTTTGTGACGGCAGTAGTCCTTTTGGTGAATGTTATTTTTGGTATTTTTATGACTGTACAAACCAGAGCGGGTGAGCAGGTTTTCCGTGTGAATATTACGGAAGCAGATGAAAAGTTTGAGGATTCCGCTGCCTTTAAACAACTGTTTGAAAACAGTATCAGGGATATTATTTGCTACGGTGCAATCCGTACCCAGATGGAAACCAAGGCAAAATATGATCCGATGAAGATCGTAGATGTAACTGCCTTTGCAAACCGTTATGAAGGCCTTAAGGAAGAATATATTTCTGCCAATTATTACCTGGAAGACTTATTGAAATGGGCAAAGAACGGATTTGATTATCAGGAAGTTTCCTTAGATGAAAAAGAACTCGATAAATTTTTAAGCAGAAAACGAATGATAACCAAGGTGAATTTACCGGAGAGTCATTTTAGCGGAAATACCATGAGTTACTTAAATTCTGATGTAAAAAAGGAGAATATTGCAGAGGAGGCTTTCCCGGGCGAAGAAGAAGTAATTAGGGAAGCTGTGACAATCCCTGTATTGACTAACCGGTATTTAACGGAAGACGGTATGAAAATCGAAGATCGTGTCAGCAGCGTAGATGAGTATACCGCACTTTGCAATGCAGTAGAAAAAGCAGCCAAAGATTTACAGATCAATTTTGATGAGTATCAGGTATACAATGAGTATTATGATTCCCTTAATTCCAATATTGTTTATTATATCATCCGTACAGTGGGCGATGAAAAAACGATTTACAGTAATATGACGATAAAGGAAACGGATTTTAAGAAACTTGCAAAAGAGGTACAACAGCAGTGTGTCAGATACCTGATTTACAATCAGGAAAATATGCTTTTTGAAACCAATACCGAGGTAGAGGAAGAAAGTGTACGTTTTGTTTTAAACGGATATTCTTATGCCTATCCGGAGGATACCCAGGTTATCGTCGGTGTGAAGTATAATTACCCCGTAGCAGATGCGTTCGGGGAAGCAAAAGGGATGTTTGAGGAATCGGCACCGAGTTTATGGAAAGTGTTAATCTGTGCCCTTATTTTCTCCGTATTATATCTGGTGGTGATGATGCTCTTAAGCATTAGAGAAGGAATCGCAGGAACCGGTATAGATGGGAAACCGGTATTTACGGATAATCGTGCGGATGAGATTCCCACAGAACTTTTTATAGGAATTTCCGTTTTATTAGTTGTGGGAGTGTTGTTAATCTTTGACAAGATTTTCCCTCTTTCCGGTGTGGAAAAAGAATTTCTGATTCAAAAGAAGCTGTTGCCGGTTTGCGCAGGAATCATTGCATTTGGTGTCAGTCTTTTGATTTCCTTCATTTATTTTGGACTAATCAGAAGAATTCGAAAGAATACCCTTTGGAAAAAGAGTCTTATCAACAGCCTTTTGGGTTTGTGTAAAAAAGGAGTGGTATATTTTTGTAACAATGCATCGGCCATTGTCCGTGCCTGTGCGCCCTTTGTGGCAGTGGTACTTGTACATTTGACAGCATTTATACTGATGCTTTCTTATGATCATGTTTTTATGGTAGTGCTTACGATTTTGGCGATCCTTTTGTTTGACGGATATGTGGCATATCTGCTTTGTAAGTCTGCTTCAGACAGAAATGAAATTATTCAGGGTATCCAAAAGATTAATGAAGGGGATATGGGACACAAAATCGATACGGAAGGTCTGTTGGGGGATAATCTGTTGCTGGCAGAGTCTGTAAACAGTATCGGGAACGGAATGAAACAGGCCGTAGAAAAGAGTATGAAGGACGAGCGTATGAAAGCTGACCTGATTACCAATGTATCCCATGATATTAAGACGCCCCTTACCTCCATTATCAATTATGTGGATTTAATTAAGCGTGAAAATGTGGAAAATCCGAAAGTGAAGGAATATATTGACGTTTTGGATGTAAAGAGCCAGCGCCTCAAACAGCTTACGGACGATTTGGTGGAAGCTTCCAAAATTTCATCCGGCAATATTATTTTGCACAAGGAAAAAATCAATCTGGTGGAATTACTGAATCAGACAATCGGTGAGTTTTCGGATAAATTTGAACAAAAGAATCTGATACCGATGTTCCGTTTTGATAAGAATACCATGTTTATTGAAGCGGACAGCAGAAGAATTTGGAGAGTTATTGAAAATCTGTTTAACAACATTTTCAAGTATGCCCTGGAAGGAACCAGAGTGTATATCGACTTAAAGGAAAGAACACAGGAAGGACAAATATTGCTTTCCATTTTGAATATTTCAGCTAATCCAATTTCGGTGAATACGGATGAATTGACGGAACGTTTTATCAGAGGGGATGAATCCAGAACTACGGAAGGCAGCGGCCTTGGTCTTTCCATTGCCAAAAACCTGACAGAGGTTCAAAATGGTAAATTCGAAATAGTGGTAGACGGAGATTTGTTTAAGGTGAATCTGATTTTTCCTGTGTATGAAAATACGGAAGCATAAATACAGTTAATAATATATAAAGAATGATTGTTTTGTACGTAAAAAAGGCTTCGCAGTTCTGCGAAGCCTTTTGAATTTGTTTTCGATAAAGTTTTATGTAAATAATTATGCCGGTAAGTTTGGATCAAGTTCGCGGTCATTGTACTGACGCAGGATTTCATGAATCTTTTCCGTGGGGGTATAAACATTTACCATGGAGCTGTCGTGATTCATAAAGTCTACGATGGAAGCCAAAAACTTACTCATATCAGCTTCAACATAATAAGGACGGGATTTCAGTTCCGGTATCTGATAAGTTAAGTTGGTGGTTACAATTTTATCAAAGTAGCATTTTTCATATGCTTCATCAAATTTTTCAAGACCTTCCGTAAAAAGACCGAAGCAACAACAGATATAAACACGCTTTGCATTCATAGCCTTTAACTGCTTGGCGGTATCAATCATACTGCCGCCGGAAGCAATGATATCATCAATGATAATAACATCCTTTCCGTCAATATTGTCACCCAAAAATTCATGTGCAACAATAGGATTCTTACCGTTTACGATGGTAGAGTAGTCACGACGCTTATAAAACATGCCGGTATCCACGCCAAGTACGTTGGCGAAATAAACCGCTCTGTCAAGAGCACCTTCATCAGGGCTGATTACAATTAAGTTGTCTTTATCAATAATCAGATGTTCTTCCGTATGAAGAAGTGCACGGATAAACTGATAAGGCGGAACGAAGTTGTCAAAACCACGGAGAGGCTCGGCATTCTGGACTCTGGGATCATGGGCATCAAAGGTAATAAAGTTGCTTACACCCATATTGCTCAATTCTTCAATGGCAATGGCACAGTCCAAGGATTCGCGTCCGGTTCTTTTATGCTGTCTGCCTTCGTAAAGGAAGGGCATAATGACATTAATTCTATGGGCTTTTCCGTTTACGGCGGATATAACTCTTTTTAAATCCTGATAATGGTCATCGGGGGATTTGTAATTGGTGTAACCGTTCATTTTGTAAGAGATGCTGTGGTTACAAACATCCACTAAAATGAATAAATCTTTGCCTCTTACGGATTCACTGATGATTCCTTTGGCTTCCCCTGTTCCGAAACGGGGACAGGATGTGTCTACGATGTAATTGTCGGAAACATAACCATCAAAAGCAGGTTCATTCTTCGCAATATTTTTAACATCACGTCTGAAATTAACGAGATAATTGTTGACACTGTTTCCAAGACTCTTTGCAGAATCAAGTACCAATAATTTTAGCGGGGCAACCGGCAAAGCGGCTTCCAATTCATGTAAATTTGGCATAGATACCTCCAAATGATTTCTCTTATGAAAATTTCATAAATCTCCAATTTATTTTATATCATTCTGCTAGTGACACGTCAAGATTTTTCTAGTAAAATAGTATATCGGAAGGAAAGAAAGCGGCTGCGAAGCAGACATTTTCTTTCACCCGATATACTAACGATGAAACGAGTACCGAAGGT
>JAFZDQ010000039.1 GCA_017561085.1 Lachnospiraceae bacterium | reverse complement strand
AGCAGACAATGCGGCAATTTATTTTTCTTCAGGAACCACAGGTTTCCCGAAAGCAATTTTACATAATCATGAAAGTTTGATCCATTCCTGCAGAACGGAGCAGAACCATCACAGCCAGAGCAGAGATGATGTGTTCCTTTGTATTCCGCCCCTTTATCATACCGGCGCAAAGATGCACTGGTTCGGTTCCCTTTTATCCGGCAGTAAAGCAGTCCTGTTAAAAGGAACCAAGCCCGAATATGTACTGGATGCGGTATCCAAGGAAAAATGTACCATCGTATGGCTCCTTGTACCGTGGGCCCAGGATATCCTGGAAGCACTTGACAGCGGCAGACTGAAAAAGGAAGATTACGACCTCGACCAGTGGAGACTGATGCACATCGGTGCTCAGCCCGTTCCCCCCAGTTTGATTAAGCACTGGCAGAGTTATTTCCCCAATCATCAGTACGATACCAACTACGGACTTAGCGAATCCATCGGACCCGGTTGTGTACACCTTGGTGTAGAGAATATCCACAAGGTAGGTGCCATCGGTAAACCCGGCTTTGGCTGGCAGATTAAAGTAGTTGATGAACAAAGACAGGAAGTTCCGCAGGGTGAAGTCGGCGAGCTTGCCGTAAAGGGACCCGGCGTAATGAGCTGCTATTACAATGATGAAAAAGCGACCGCAGAGGTTCTTTCCGATGACGGCTGGCTCTTTACGGGCGATATGGCTATGATTGATGAAGACGGCTTTATCTTCCTGGTAGACCGTAAGAAGGATGTTATCATCAGTGGTGGTGAAAATATTTATCCTGTACAGATTGAAGATTTCCTTCGTAATCTGAACCAGATTCATGACGTGGCAGTTATCGGTATTCCCGACAAGCGTTTGGGTGAGACCACATTGGCCGTGATTGAATTAAAACCGGATATGACCTGCAGCGAAGAAGAAGTGCAGGAATTCTGTAAGAAATTACCTCGATATAAAAGACCTCACAAAATTATTTTTGCCGATATTCCCAGAAATCCTACCGGCAAAATTGAAAAACCGAAGCTCCGCGAAAAATACTGCGGTGCAAGGTTAGTAGAAGCACAGAATAAGGGATAAAAAAATAATTTAAAAAGTACCGGACGTACTTTAGGAGGCAATTATGATAGTAAAAATATTGATGCTGATCGTATTCTTTTCCGTAATGATAGGAATCGGTTTCTATTGCAGGAAAAATGCAACTGATGTAAACGGCTTTGTGTTAGGCGGCAGAAGCGTCGGGCCCTGGCTTACCGCATTTGCTTACGGAACCTCTTATTTTTCCGCAGTTATTTTTGTGGGATATGCGGGACAGTTTGGATGGAAATACGGTATTGCATCAACCTGGATAGGGATCGGTAATGCAGTCCTTGGCTCTATGCTGGCCTGGATGATTTTGGGACGCAGGACCAGAATCATGACGCAGCATTTAAACAGTGCTACCATGCCGGAATTTTTTGGCAAGCGTTTCCAGTCCAAAGGCCTTAAGGTCAGTGCATCCGTGATTATCTTTGTTTTCCTGATTCCCTATACAGCGTCTCTGTACAACGGCCTTTCCCGTTTGTTCGGAATGGCATTTCATATTGATTATACGGTTTGTATTATCGCTATGGCTGTTTTGACAGGTATCTATGTGATTGCCGGCGGATATATGGCAACAGCAATCAATGATTTTATTCAGGGTTTGATAATGCTGGTTGGTATTGTGGTCATCATCTCGGCTGTACTGAAATCCAACGGAGGCTTTTTAGAGGCATTAAACGGACTTGCGCAGATACAGGATGAAACTGTTTCCACCCAGCCGGGCGTGTTTGCTTCCTTCTTTGGACCGGACCCGGTAAACCTTTTGGGAGTAGTAATTTTAACTTCCTTAGGAACATGGGGCTTACCTCAGATGGTTCAGAAGTTTTATGCAATTAAGAGCGAAGAAGCCATCAGTAAGGGCACCACGATTTCTACCATATTTGCAGTGGTTGTAGCAGGAGGCTGTTACTTCCTGGGCGGTTTCGGAAGACTGTATTCCGGTAAGATAGATGTGGCGGCAGAAGGCTTTGATGCGATTATTCCCGGTATGCTTTCCGATCTTCCCGATATCTTAATCGGTCTGGTGGTGATTTTGGTTTTATCCGCATCCATGTCCACCCTTTCCTCATTGGTAATGGCATCCAGTTCCACACTGACGCTGGATGTACTTAAGGAAAGTGTATTTAAGAAAATGGATGAAAAGAAGCAGGTATTTACCATGAGAGTACTGATTGTGGTATTCATTGTGATTTCCGTGATTTTGGCAATCATCCAGTACAAGCAGAATGTAACCTTCATTGCCCAGCTGATGGGTGTGTCCTGGGGCGCGCTTGCAGGTGCATTCTTAGCACCGTTTTTGTACGGTTTATACTGGAAAAAGACCACGAAGGCTGCATGTTTTACCAGCTTTGTAACAGGTACGGGTATTATGATTTTAAATATGCTGTTCAGAAGCAGCTTCCCGGTTCTTTTGCAATCTCCCATTAATGCAGGTGCATTTGCCATGATTGTGGGACTTGTGATTGTGCCGGTAGTGAGTTTGTTTACGAAGAAACCGGAAGCAGAGATGGTAGAAGAATGCTTTGCATGCTACAACAAGAAGGTTGAAGTTTCCCAGAAACGTTCCCTGATAGAAAACTAAAAGAAGTGATAAAAAGATAAAAATAGGGCGGCATCGGAATTTCCGGTGCCGCTTTTGCCTTTGGGAATCCATATTACGGATAGCGGCAGGGCATCGTAATCTTTTTCGCGGAAAGAAAAATAGTGGATTGCAGGATGGAAAAAAGTGGTGTATAATAATGCACTGTAGAAACATTTCGAATGACAAATCGTTACTTATTCCCCAATTTTTTTAGAATATAGTGTGTGTAGTAGAGTAAGATTGCCAAAGTAGCACAAGCGGAGGATTTTTATGAGAGAAAAGTATGAGTCTTTGGCCCCTGCTGACTTAAAAGCAGTGGCAAAAGCAAGAGGACTGAAAGGAACTTCCACCATGAAAAAGGCAGAGTTAGTAGAACTGATGCTGGCGGAAGATGAAAAGGACAAGGCAGTAGGAAAGACCATGAAGCCAAGACCTGTTATGACTATGCAGAACAGGGAAAGTACTGTAAGCGGAAAGGAACAGACCGCAGAAATAAAGATGCAGACAGGAGAAGAAAACGGAGAATTGAAGCAGGAAGAAAACAAATTTCCTGCAGATTTGGATAGTGGCGTGCCTGCCAAAGGAATTTTGGAGGTTATGCCTGACGGATATGGTTTTATCCGTTGCGAGAACTTTTTGCCAGGTGAAAACGATGTTTATGTGGCGCCCAGCCAGATTCGTCGCTTCGGATTAAAAACAGGGGATATTTTAGAGGGAAATACCAGGGTAAAAACACAAGGGGAAAAATTTGCAGCCCTGCTTTATGTAAAGAGTATTAATGGTTATGCGCCTGAAGTGGCAGCCAAGAGATGGAATTTTGAAGATATGACGCCTATTTTCCCCAATGAGCGTCTACACCTGGAAATGCCCGGTGCCAGCGTGGCCATGAGAGTGATGGATTTAATCAGCCCGGTGGGTAAAGGACAGCGTGGTATGATTGTTTCCCCGCCCAAAGCAGGTAAGACAACCCTTCTTAAGGACGTTGCCAAATCCATTAAGCGTAATGCACCTGAAGTACATTTGATTATTCTTTTAATTGATGAGCGTCCCGAAGAAGTGACTGATATCAAAGAGGCCATTGAAGGACCGAATGTAGAAGTAATTTATTCCACTTTTGATGAACTTCCCGAGCATCATAAACGCGTTTCCGAAATGGTAATTGAAAGAGGAAAGCGTTTGGTAGAGCACAATAAGGACGTAATGATTCTGATTGACAGTATTACCAGACTGACCCGTGCTTATAACCAGACCGTTCCCCCCAGCGGAAGAACTTTATCCGGTGGTCTTGACCCGGCAGCACTTCATATGCCCAAGCGCTTTTTCGGTGCAGCGAGAAATATGAGAGAAGGCGGTTCCCTTACCATTCTGGCTACGGCCCTTGTAGATACCGGCAGTAAAATGGATGACGTGGTATACGAAGAATTCAAAGGAACCGGTAATATGGAACTTGTGCTGGACAGAAAACTTTCCGAAAAAAGAATTTTCCCTGCCCTTGATATCCCTAAGTCAGGTACCAGAAGAGAAGACCTGTTGCTGAATCAGGATGAACTGGAAGCAATCAATATTATCCGTAAGGCTTTAAATAGCTTAAAACCGGAAGAATCCGTTGATAAAATTCTTGATTTATTTGCAAAAACCAGAAATAACCAGGAATTTGTAAATATGGTTAAAAAGATGAAATGGATTTAAAAAAAGTGCTTGCATACGCGAAAAAGCTATGTTACAATTAAAAAGCTGTTTAGATTAAGCAGTGTGCGCGTATTGCGTAGCGGATGAGAACGAATTAATTAGTACTATAGTTTTTATAGAGAGGTGAAAATCATGAGAGAAGGAATCCATCCTAATTATTATCAGGCAACTGTAACATGTAACTGTGGTAACACATTCGTAACAGGTTCAACTAAGCAGTCTATCCACGTTGAAGTTTGTTCTAAGTGCCATTCATTCTACACAGGTCAGCAGAAGGCTGCAAGAACTGATGGACGTATTGATAAGTTCAATAAGAAGTATGGCGTAGCAAGCAAATAATTAAGACAAAAAGGTTGAGGTGTGAATCTCAACCTTGTTTTGTATTGCAAGATAACTTGGTATACAGGAGCAATTGTTATGGGCAAGAAGAAGTGTATGCGTTCCTCCGGCATCGGCGGACAGGCAGTATTAGAAGGAATTATGATGAAAAATAAGGATGACTACGCAGTAGCTATCCGTAAGCCGGACGGTGAAATCGATGTAGACGTGGATGTTTACCGTGGGGTTCTTCATGGAAAGAAGATTAAGGAAATTCCTTTTGTAAGAGGTGTGTTTAATTTTTGGGATTCCCTTGTGCTTGGTATGAAGATTGTGAACTATTCGGCAAGCTTTTATGAGGACGAGGATGCCAAGGAAACAGCCCTTGACAAAGCACTGAATAAGGTTTCCGGCGGCAAAGGCGAAAAGATTATGATGGGCTTTGTAACAGCCTTATCCGTAATTATTGCCATTGCTTTGTTTATCCTGCTTCCTTACTTTTTATCTTCTTATTTTGCAAAGTATGTGAGAAATGCTTCCCTCCTTGCCATTATTGAAGGAGCAATCAGAATCGTGATTTTTCTGCTTTATGTAGTAGGTATCAGTTTGATGAAGGACATTCACAGGCTGTACCGTTATCATGGGGCAGAGCATAAATGTATCAACTGTATTGAACGAGGTAAGCCTCTTAACGTAAAAAATGTTATGAGAAGCTCCCGCATCCATAAGCGCTGCGGTACCAGCTTTTTATTCCTGGTGGTATTTGTAAGTATTATTTTGTTCTTCTTTATCAGGGTAAGTAATCCTGCCTACCGTATTTTGCTTCGTATTGCGTTAATTCCCGTGATTGCGGGCATTGCCTATGAAATCATCAGGCTGGCCGGCAGAAGTGATAATTTCCTTGTGAAAATTATTTCTGCACCGGGGATGCTTCTTCAGAGACTTACTACCAAAGAGCCCGATGAGAGCATGGTAGAAGTAGCAATTGCAGCAGTTGAAGCCGTATTTGACTGGAAAGCATATCTGAAGGAAAACTTCGATTATGAAGAGGCTGATTTTGCAGAAACTGCGCCGGAAGAAGACGGTTCTGCAGAGGAAGCGACAGAAGAAGTTACAGTAGATGATCTTGATGAGGAAGGTTGATATGACTTATCAGGAGTTATACAAATGGGGCTTAGGACAGCTTGCCGAGGCGGGAATTGCCGAAGCGGATTTGGATGCCAGACTTTTGTTAGAAGAGATTTGCGGGACCAATCGGAGCTATCTTCTGGTCCATGGTGACGAACCCGTGACAGAGGAACAACGCGAGAGTTATGTAAACTATATCGAGAAAAGAAGAAGCAGAATTCCCTTACAGCACATTCTCGGATACCAGGAATTTATGGGACTTCGCTTCAAAGTAACTCCCGATGTACTGATTCCGAGACAGGATACAGAGATTCTGGTAGAGGAAGCCATGAAGCATCTGCATGACGGCATGCATATTCTTGATATGTGTACCGGAAGCGGTTGTATTTTGCTGAGTCTTTTGCGATATTCTAATGATTGTATCGGCTGTGGCGCCGATATCTCCGAAGCGGCACTTTTCGTTGCAGGAGAGAATGCAAAGAACCTGAATTTGGAAGCAGACTTTATCCAAAGTAACCTGTTTGAAAATGTAGAAGGAAAATATGAAATTATCGTATCCAATCCCCCTTATATTCCTACGGATGTGATTCCCACGCTGATGGAAGAAGTGAAGGACCATGAGCCTATGGGCGCTTTGGACGGATATGATGACGGATTATATTTTTATAGAGAAATTGTGAAGAATGCCAAGGACTATTTATTCCTCGGCGGTATGTTGTTTTTTGAAATCGGCTGTGAACAGGCAGAAGATGTCAGCGGTATGATGAAAGAAGCAGGGTATCAGGGCGTGACGGTTTGTAAGGACCTTGCAGGACTTGACAGAGTGGTCTACGGCACGAAACTATAGTAGTTAGTAATGAAAGAAATGAGGTAATCAAATGTTTGACAGATTGGAAGACATTTTAATTCGCTTTGAAGAAATTATGGGTGAGTTAAATGAGCCTACCGTAACCAATAATCAGGCCCGTTTCCGTGCCCTGATGAAGGAACAGAGTGACTTAACGCCTCTCGTAGAAGCGTATAAGGAATACAAAAAGTGTAAGCAGGATGTAGAAGACTCTCTTGCCATGCTGGAAATTGAATCCGACGAAGATATGAAGGAAATGCTGAAGGAAGAACTTAACGGCGCGAAGAAGCGTATTGAAGAATTAGAGCAGGAAATGAAGATTCTGCTTCTTCCTAAGGACCCTAACGATGAAAAGAACGTTATCGTGGAAATCCGTGCAGGTGCAGGTGGTGACGAAGCAGCTCTTTTTGCAGCAGAAATGTATCGTCTTTATGTGCATTATGCAGAAGGACAACGCTGGAAAGTAGAAACTATGAACGTGGATGAAATCGGTATCGGCGGTATGAAGGAAGTAAACTTCATGATTTCCGGCCAGGGCGCTTACTCCAAACTGAAATATGAAAGTGGTGTGCATCGTGTACAGCGTGTACCGGAAACAGAGTCCGGCGGCCGTATCCATACTTCCACCATTTCCGTGGCAGTTATGCCTGAAGTTGATGATGATATTGACATCGTAATCGAAGACAAAGATATCCGTATTGACGTAATGCGTGCATCCGGTAACGGCGGACAGTGTGTCAATACCACAGACTCTGCAGTACGTCTGACCCATTATCCTACCGGTATTGTGGTTTACAGCCAGACCGAGAAATCCCAGCTTCAGAACAAGGCAAAAGCATTTGCCCTTTTGAAAGCAAAGCTGTACGACTTAGAGCAGCAGCAGAGACATGATGCGGAAGCGGAGCTTCGAAGAAGCCAGATTGGTACCGGAGACCGTTCCGAAAAAATCCGTACCTACAACTTCCCTCAGGGCCGTGTGACCGACCACAGAATCGGTCTGACCCTTTATAAACTTGACAGAATCATGAATGGTGACATTCAGGAAATCATCGACGGCTGTATCGCAGCTGACCAGAGTGCGAAGCTTGCGAAGATGAACGAATAGCACGAACGCGACCAAAAATGAAAGACAGAATACGCAAGCTTGCTTGCAGTAGGCTGTCTTTTCGGTTTTGGGCATGTGTGTTAAACGAACACCGAGGTAATGCGAAGCATTTTCGAAGGTGGGCGTTCGTGCTATTTCTAAAATATTTTTCTTTATTTATTCTTTTATTTAAACATTCTATTTTCAGATATTAATATATTCAAATATTTTCCATTAGTTATAGAAATAATCGATTGACACACCCTATCTGATAGGGTAATCTTGATATAGAAAGGATTTTCAAATGACAAGGACATTCATTCAGACGGATGAGTTTATTAAGAATTGGAATGCATTAGGTTTTAATGATGATGATTTGCGACGTTTAGAGTATGAAATTATGAAGAATCCCCAAATAGGAGTTGTGATTCCCGGAACAGGTAAACTTCGAAAGATGCGATTTGCGTATGAAAATAGGGGAAAGAGTAGTAGCACACGAGTATGCTATGTGGATTTTTTAGTATTTGATACGGTATATTTAGTTACAGCATATGCTAAGAATAAAAAGGAAAATCTTTCAAAAGAGGAATGTAGTGAGATTAAGAAGTTCATTACTTGCTTAGAAAGAACTTTAAAGGAGGAATAATCATGAGTAGTGTATATGAAAGCATTATGACCGGACTTGCGGAAGCCATCGATGATGCAAAAAGTAAAGATAAAAAATTACAAAGAAGAGTGGTTACAATTCTTCCTGTAAAAGAATATGAAGCCGCAGAAATCAAAGAAATAAGAAAAAGAACCGGCCTTTCTCAAAAACTGTTCGCAGGCTATATGGGAGTTTCTGATAAAACCGTAGAAGCATGGGAATCCGGAAAGAATAAACCATCCGGAGTTGCAAGCAGATTACTTACCATGATGGAAATGAATTCGGAGCTAACGAAAGAATTTCCTTTTGTCCAGATAACGAAGGAATAAATTGGTTTAAGGAGGAATCATATGGAACCAAGGCAGTTATTAGATGCATTAAGCATCGCAGAGCATTTAAAGGATGCAACGAGGCATTGCTACACCAAAGGCGGTAGGCATGAAAGTGTGGCAGAACATAGTTGGATGATGACGCTGATGGCTTTCTTTATGAAGGATGAGTTTCCGGAAGTGGATATGGATAAAGTCATTAAAATGTGCATTATCCATGATTTGGGTGAAGCCTTTACCGGTGATATACCTACCTTTGAAAAGACGCAGGCTCATGAAGTGAAGGAAGAAGAATTATTGTATCAGTGGGTGAAATCCCTGCCGGAAAATTACGCATTGGAAATGCTTTCTTTGTATGACGAGATGGCGAAAAGAGAAACTGTTGAAGCCAAGGTATACAAGGCAATCGATGGATTGGAAGCATTAATTCAGCATAACATTTCGGATTTATCTACCTGGATTCCGAAGGAATACGAACTGAATAAAACCTATGCGGATGACAAGGTGGCATTTTCGGAGTATTTGAAGGCGCTGCGTGAGGAAATTCGAAAGGATACGATTAGAAAGATAGAAGAAAAATAATATAGAGGTTGCATTTGTTTCCTGTAGGAATTATAATACATCCATCTGAAATCATAATCTAATGATTTGGTCTGGACGTTCGTCGATAATTTCATGTAAATATAATTAAATACAGGAGAAGTGTGTGATAAGAATTAATTTGGCAGAAGAATTAAAGTTATATAATCTTGAAGGAAAATGGAATGATTATATAGGGGCCCAAAAGGAAATTTTGCAAGTACTTAGAAAAGAACTTTTTTTTGATAGTAGTAATGTAGTAAATAAGGAATCCGGTTTATTAGTTAAAATTTCTTCTAAAGGTATCCGTGAGACTATAGGAAATGGGAATCGTTTTCAAATATTACCCCAAAAATTAAAGCAGTATAAAATTGCAACAATCAGGTATTTGCCGGAATTGATAGAAACGGGATATGTTATTTGTGCGAATATGGAAAACTCTCATGATAAAACCGGATATAGATATGCATATATCGGAAATAAAGTTTGTATAGACAATGAAGAAGTAGGTATTCGTATTTCGATTAAAAAGAAAATAGATACCAATCATTTTTGGATACATAACGTAGATACAAATAAAAACTCCGAGTTACTCAGTCCGTTCATAAAACGGTCTTAAAAGAGACCCGAAGTTTTTATACAATTAGAAAGATAGCATGTGTAAGACTAACTGTCAAGTATTAATAAAGGAGCTAAACCGATGAAAGGATTACTATACTTCCTTTGGCAATCCATGGAAAATCTGGTAATTGATTAGGAGAGAGTGAAGGAATCATGCGTAAATTAATTTATACATTTTTGATAGTAATAGCAATACTGGGAGTGACTGCTTGTGGCGCGGCAAAAGAAGATATTTCCTTTAGCGAGAATATTTTAGTATCCATCAATCACGGGGCTCCCGGGTTTGGTACCATTGAAGAGTGCGTGGATGCGGAAATTTTTGTCCGTAAGGACAAGACGGTAAGCGTGGTTGTTTATTATCCGGAAGAGTTGGAAATAGCATCTTTTTCAATTGCGGAGGAAGAATATGAGACGATTGCCCAAATGACATCACCTAAGCAAATAGACAGGCTGAAGGTAAAAGAAAATAGGGATGTCTGTGACGGTAGTTCTTATCATATCCGTCTTTATGATGAGAATGATGAAAAGTTGATTGCCAAAGGCGGATATATGCCTGAAGGTAAAAAGTTCTGGGAAATTTATAACGGAATCAAAGCGGTTTTGGAGCCTTATGAGATTACGAAGTATGTAGTGGATTATCGGGAACATCTGGCGTCGGATGAACCGTATTTGGGGAATCTGACAGAAAAAGAGCAGGCGGCGAAAGAAGCTTACTTGGAAGTTGCAGATTTTCTGAAGGGGGATTGGCTTTGTGAAAGTGAGAGTGCCTGTATCAGAATTTATCCTGCGGATGAAATGTCGGACATTTATAATATAGACATTCAGGCGGACGACCTGTTTCATCCGTACGCATATGATCTATACAACAGTCCTTTATATGAACTGAAAAATGAAATCCCGGTGTGGTCTACATTTGGGGATGTGGAAGTTGATTCGGACGTGGAGATACCGGTATTTTTTACCGCATCACTTGGAGAAATGTCTTTTGACGGAATGTTGATTGCAGCAAAAGACGGCAGCTATCTGAAATATAGACTAGTCGAAGGGGAAGAGACCTGGTATCGGTTTACGCCTTATGAAGGCGAATGCCCGATAGCCTCCTATATATATGCAACATCTATAGGACAGATGATTAAGAACATGATGGGAACAGCACAGGCAAAGGATGAAAACGTAAAGAAGGCAGCCTTATTACTCTTCGATATGAATGTGGCTTATTTGTATGAGGACCATTTTACGGTTTCTGAGACGAACGGCGTATATACCATAGAAGCCCTGGCCTGCGTGCTTAGATATAGCGGCGGATACCATACCCAATCGGATCAAACGGCAGTATTTTATTTGGATGAAGAAGGAAATCCTCTGTATGAAAGTATTTGGAGGATTACAGAAGAATAGGAATTGAATTTTTGATTTATTATGATATGATAAGGACATGCAATCATCTGAAATTGCGTGTCCTTTTATCTTGGCCGTTCGGCTGTTTATTTCCGTAACAAATGTGAAAATAAGAATAAGGAGGTATTAAAGAAACATTAGGAAAAGGTAATAGATTTCAAAATCTTCCCAAATTAGTTAAACAGCAGAAGGTAGCAACTTTGCGGGCTTTACCCGAACTTATTCAAAAGGCTACTTTATTGGAGGATAATATTAATAACTATTATTCTAAAGACGGGGAGAAGTTTGCATATTTTATGAATCATCTTTTAATAGATGGTGATATGCATAATATTAGAATAGCGGTAAAAAAGAAAATTAATTCAAATCATTTCTATATACATCATATAGATACAGAAAAAAGTTCTAAATTGCTCAGCCCATCTAAAAAGACAGATAATTACGAGACTTAGAACTTTTAATTAATAAATAGCATATTTGACTACGAATGTCAATGAGAAGATACATTCTGACAGTTCTAAAACATATCTACACAAAATCTCAAACAAATTCCCGAATACGACAATATTGTGTTATAATAATAAATTAGTATTTATGCGAGGTTGTTTATTATGAAAATAAAGAAGATTGCCGCTGAAGCGTTGGCGGATGCAGGCACCGGAAAAGAACAGATTGCCCGGATTATGCAGATGGAAAAGTATCTGGATGAATTGACGGAAATATTACATACAGCGCCTGAGCGTTTCTTTGAAGATGCGGAAATTATTCGGAAATTACAGGAACTGACGGATTACTACGAAAACGGTCAGTGGATGAGAGACTATGAAGCGGATGAAAAAGGAAAACTCCCCAAGGAGTTAAAAAGGGGAGTTCTTTCCGAAGATGCTGTTTATGATTTGCTGTTCGAAATTGAGCAATATAAAAACACATCAACTTCTGAAATGTAAAATAACAAAGTAAATAAATACTTTAACCAACCAACTGTTTACCTGCCTCAAATGCCTGCGCAAGCAGTTCGTCAGGTATGGTATAGCCTTCCGCCACATCCCCGTAGATGAGGAAAGAGTTTATCAAATCGAAGCCGCATAACTTAAAATAATCGTGGGTTTTGTCCGCGGCACCGGTGAAAAGACTCGGGTCCGGATTGGCCTGAGCGTAAACGGTCACTACCTTTTTGCCCGGATAACGGGGCGCGAAATTTACATCCAGCATAGGATAAAGGCGGTCTAGCAGAATCTTGCCCTGTCCGCCTACTTCACCGAAATAAATAGGGAAACCGGCTACGATACCGTCCGCCTCTTTGATTTCTTCATAAAAGGGATGGAACTTATCCTTAGTGGCACAGGTTTTGTGGCCGCGACAATAAAAACAACCCTGGCAGCCACGGATACCGTCATCATTTAAGTAATAGGCAGAAACCTCGGCACCGGCGGATTTTGCGCCGTCCAGGACGCGGTTTATCAATTTTGCAGTATACCCGTTTTTTCTGGGACTGGTGAAAAAGGCGATTATTTTGCTCATAATATCTCCTTTGTGCAAGTATTATGTTTGATTTTTAACTCTGATTTTATTATACTGGATTTTGGCTGTGTTTCAAGGAGGAATCGGATGAATAGGAAAAAGAGTTTAGTCGTGTTTGGAATATTGGCTGTGCTTTATGTCGTGATTGGGTTATGGACCCGGACGGATGAGCCCAAGTCTTATCGTGCAAAGGATGCCCAAATTATTCTTTACGGGGAACAGCACGGAATCAAAGAGTTTTATGAGTATGAATTTAAGGAGTGGCAGCGGTTCTATGAGGAAGAAGGGATGCGTGACTTATTCTTAGAACTGCCTTATTATACTGCGGAGTTTTTGAATCTTTGGATGCAGGAAGAAGACGATGCAATATTAGATGAAATGTATGCCGATACGGAAGGGACTGCGTCCCATACGCAGGATTATTTGGATTTTTTTAGAAAAATTAAAGAGTCCTGCCCGGAAACTGTGTTTCACGGAACGGATGTAGGACATCAGTTTGAGATTACCGGTGCCAGATATTTGGCTTACTTAGAAGAAAAAGGACTGACTGATTCTGAGAAGTATGAACTTGCCCTTGCCAATATGGAGCAGGGAAAAGAATGGTATGAAAAACAGGATCCCATAGACTGGGACTGGCGGGAAGAGAAGATGATTGAGAATTTCCTGGAAACCTACGAAAGGATTGGACGTGGGAAAATCATGGGAATCTATGGCGGCGCCCATGTGGATGTCAAGGACGGAAAGATTATGGCCGGAGCCATAAAAGATAAGTACGGCGATGTAGTTAGCGGTATTTATATTTTTACTGAGATATTAAAAGAGAGAACTTACCGGATCGGTTTTTCCCACATAGGAATGTTGTTCCTTATGATGTTGTTTATACCCAATATGATTTGGGCCAAGCATCAGCCGAAGGATTATGAGAACTATGTGAAGAATGAAAATGAAGTACTCCTTTTATTTGAAAAAACGGGAGAAGTACTGGTAACGCTTTTGGCCTTTATTTTTCCTGCGTTAAATCCGGTTTTTTATGCGGCTCCTTACGGAATGATTTTCCCGGCGCGGATTTATTATCTGGTGTTGGCGTGCGTGTGCATGCTTTTGTACGAGGGCTATTGGATCCGGTATTTTAAAAGCGAAAAGACGATGAAGGATATGTACCGTGATTTTGTAGGAGTTCCGCTTGCGGGAGCTACTTTGCCGGTGATGGCATTTGCCCTTCTTGCCGTTTATTCTCAGAATCTGCTGCTTCTGATAGCGGTAGCTGTTTTGGGAGTGGGTCATATCGGGATTCACTATCAGCATTTCAAAGAAGTTTGGGAAGATGCAGGTACAAGTGAAAGTATTGAAATATAAATTTGGAGTGAGAAATAATGAGTTATATTACCACATATACGGAAAAACATTTTGATCCCTTGCATCCGGATGCGGCGCAGGTGGATATCAGGGATATTGCCCATGCCTTGTCCCTGACATGCAGAGGGAACGGACATGTGAAAACCTTCTTTTCCGTGGGACAGCATTGTATCAATTGCGCGTTGGAAGCAGAGCAAAGAGGTTATACGCCGAAGCTGGTTTTGGCCTGTCTGATTCATGATGCCAGCGAAGCTTATATGTCAGATGTGCCAAGGCCTTTTAAGAGATACTTACCGGAGTACGAGAAGCTGGAAGATGAGATTCTGGAAATGATTTACGGAAAATTTCTCGGAGAGATGCTGACGGAAGAAGAGGAGATGCTGTTAAAGCAAATCGATAATGATTTATTGTATTATGATTTGAAGGTGCTTTTAAATGAACCGACAGAAGGAGAAGCACCCAAGTTACATATTCCTCTTAATTATGAGGTGCTTCCGTTTGAACAGGTAGAGCGTACTTATTTGGAATTGTATGAAAAATGGAGCGCCGGGCTGAAAGGATAGGAGTAAAAACAATGGTTATTGATATATCACAGGAAGTATTAAGTTGTAATGTTTTCCCGGGAGACCCTTCTCCGGAAGCAAAAAGAATGCTTACCATTCAGGATGGGGCAGTTTGTAATCTGACTGCTTTTTCCATGTGTGCCCATAACGGTACCCATGTGGATGCGCCTTATCATTTTATCAATGAGGGTAAAACCATAGACGAGCTTGCCATAGATGCCTGCGTTGGCCCGTGTTTTGTGGCAAGATGCGAGGGGGATGTGGATGAGGAAACTGCCCGCTGTATTTTAGAAAAAGCAAAGGCGGCAGATGCCGGTGAGCGTATTTTAATCGCAGGGAAAGCCACTGTTACGGCAGAAGCGGCAAGTTTTTTTGCCGAGGCAGGAATTAAATTACTGGGCAATGAAAGTCAGACTGTAGGGCCTGAAAATGCGCCTATGGAGGTACACAAAATTTTGCTGGGTGCAGAAGTTGTGTTACTGGAAGGTATCGTACTTGCCAGTGTGTCAGAAGGAAAATATTTACTCAGTGCCGCACCGCTTAATCTGGCAGGCTTTGACGGCGCACCCTGCCGCGCGGTATTAATCAGGGACAAATAGCGTATTACGGCTAAGTAGCGGGTGTTTTTATGAAACTTAAAAATGTGTCCACCCCATTTGACTGGTGGAAAATTAAAAAATTATACAAAGAAGCTTTTCCGGCCAATGAGAGAAAGCCCTTTGCAATGATTAAGAAAAAGCATGCCACGAAAGAAGCGGATGTCTGGATGATTATGGCAGACGGCGGTTTCGTTGGGTTTGCCATTACCATGAACGTAAAGGACAGGGTGCTTCTGGATTATTTTGCAATTTATGACCGAAAGCGGGGTCAGGGGTACGGTAGCAAAGCACTGAAGCTGTTGCAGGAGTTTTATCATGATGTACGGTTCTTTTTGGAGATAGAGCGGGTGGATGTGGATGCAGAGAACCTGCCGGACCGGAAAAGACGAAAGGCTTTTTATCTGGCCAACGGAATGACGGAACTACCTGTAAAATGTATGGTGTTCGGCGTTGCCATGGAACTTTTGGGGTATCAGTGCGAGGTGAGCTTTGAAGAATATTTCGAGGTTTATGACAGTACCTACGGACCATGGGTGTCTAAGAATATTATCCGTATGGAAGAACAGACGGGAGAGAAGCAATGAGTATAAAGATGATTTTATTTGATTTAGACGGGACATTACTGCCCATGGACCAGGAGGTCTTCGTAAAAACCTATTTTGGTCTTTTGGCTAAGAAGCTGGCGCCCTATGGTTACGAGCCGGACAAGCTGATTCAGGCTGTTTGGGCGGGTACCGGTGCTATGGTGAAAAATGACGGAAAAGAGAGCAATGAAGAGCGGTTCTGGCAGACCTTTGCGCAAATTTACGGCGTAGATGCCAAGAAGGATATCGCTGTTTTTGATGATTTTTACCGGAATGAATTTGCAGGCGTGAAGGACGTGTGCGGTTATCATCCGAAAGCGGCGGAAACCGTGAGAGCATTAAAGGAAAAGGGCTTTCGTGTAGCTCTTGCCACGAATCCTATATTTCCGCAGATTGCAACTGCGCAAAGAATCAGATGGACAGGCCTTACGCCGGAGGATTTTGAACTTTTTACCACCTACGAAAACTCCCATTTCTGTAAGCCGAATTTAAGCTATTACGAAGAGGTATTGGAGCGGTTAGGCGTAACGCCGCAGGAGTGCCTGATGGTAGGAAATGACGTGTCGGAGGATATGATAGCGGAAAAACTGGGAATGAAAGTATTCCTGCTTACGGATTGTCTGATTAACAAGGAGGATAAGGATATATCCGTTTATCCTTCAGGAAGCTTTGAGCAGCTGCTGGAATGCTTGTTATAAAGAGTATGTACATAAGTGAAAAGGTAAGTTTATGAAAGAACAATCTGTTGTTAGGAAATTTATAAAAATTGTAGCACCGATGGTAGCACAAAATCTGTTGTCTTCCCTGGTGAGTGCTTCGGATGCCCTGATGCTGGGTGGTCTGAACCAGTCTTCTCTTTCTGCGATTTCCCTGGCTACGCAAGTTACTTTTGTGATTAATCTGTTCTATTGGTCCCTCGCTTTGGGAACCACGGTTTTATCTGCACAATATTGGGGAAGCGGACAAAAAAAGAAAGTGGAAGAGGTTCTTTGTATCGTACTGGGATATGCAGGGATGATTTCTGTTGCCTTTTGGGCGGCATCTTTATTCTGTCCGGGACTTCTTATGCGAATCTTTACCTACGAGGAAGAACTGATTGCGCTTGGAATTCCATATTTGAGAATTGTCAGCTGGTCTTATTTGTGTATGGGTATTACGCATATCTATCTTTGTACCATGAAAAATACGGAGCGGATTTTGCGGAGTACCATCTATTCTACGGCAGCGCTTCTTATTAACTTAGTGTTAAATGCATTATTAATCTTCGGCTTGTTCGGATTTCCGAAGTTGGGAATCGAAGGAGCGGCACTTGCGACTGTCATAGCAAGAGCAATGGAACTTGGCATGGTTCTTTTAGAGAACAGAAGGAAGGATGTTGTGGCCTTTCGTATAAAAGGTATCCTGTTACGGAATAAAGAATTGAACCGTGACTTTTTGAAATATACGTTACCCCTTTTGGCAAATTATTTAGCCTGGGGTGGTGGCATTACTATGTTTTCTGTGATTTTAGGCCACTTGGGAAGCGATGCGGTAGCAGCGAACTCGATAGCGGGAATCGTAAAAAATATCGTATCCTGTGTATGTTTCGGTATCGGTTCCGGTAGCGGAATTATGATAGGAAACGTACTTGGTATGGGCAAATTGGAGGAAGCGAAAAAGCTGGGAGGTAAGCTTGCGAAATTAGCAATCATAGTAGGTGTATTTTCAGGACTTGTTATTTTGACAGCCAGTCCCGTGGTAGTTTCTTTATCAAAAACACTTACCCCCACCGCGAAGCATTATTTGCAGATTATGCTGATTGTATGTTCCTACTATATGATTGGAAAGAGTGTAAACGGGACTGTTATTTCCGGTATTTTTAGTGCAGGCGGAGATACTAAGTTCGGTATGGTTTGCGATATCGTGACGTTGTGGCTGATTATAGTTCCTTTAGGATTCATTGCTGCATTTGTTTGGGAATTACCGGTTTTGTGGGTATATGTGCTTTTAAATATTGATGAGCTGATTAAATT